>JAZQBR010000285.1:0-26104 GCA_045545855.1 Kiritimatiellia bacterium
CAGAGGCATAACTCTCCGGGTCAGCTCAGCCCACCGCTGCGTTTCGTCTAAAGGCTCAACAGTTGTATAGGCGTTTCGGGACGGGGTCAATCCTCCCGGTTCAGCCTCCAGACAAGGATAGTATAGCATGAAATCAGACACAGTGCACATCGGAGTTGACGTTTCCAAGGAAAAGCTCGACATCTACGTTCCGGCGAAGAAGGAGGGTTCTCGCCCGCTGACGAAGGAAGTCGACAACGACATAAAGGGGTTCAGGGAGCTCCGCGACCTCGCAAGAAAGGCCAAGGCGACGGTCTGCGTGGAGCCGACGGGCGGATACGAGCTTGAGCTCATCGCCTTCATGCACAAGTTCGACGTCCCCGTGGCGTACACCGACGCCCTGCGCGTCAGGCAGTTCGCGAGGGCCGAGGGGAACCTCGCCAAGAACGACAGGATCGACGCCGCGCTCATATCCCGCTTTGCAGACAAGATCGGCGTGCGCCTCATCGAAGCCCAGGACGTCGAAGCCGTGGAACTCAAGCGTAAGGCCAAGTTCCGCCAGACGATCATGGACTCGCGCACGGCCATGGCAAACCGGCTTGAAACCGAAATCGACCCGGGAATGAGGGCCATGCTCAGGGCGCAGATCAAGGGCCTGGACAGATTGATCGACAAGACCGGGCGTCTCTGCCTCGAGACGGTCGGGAAGAACGAGCGCATGAACACGCTGCGCGAGCGGTTCACGCTGGTGGGCGGGGTGGGCGACCTCACGGCGATATCGATACTCGCGGGGCTCCCGGAGATCGGGACGCTTTCCGACGAGAAGCTCAACCGGCTCGTCGGTATCTCTCCGGAGGAGAACCAAAGCGGGTCGAAGGATCGGCTTCGGCGAATCTGGGGCGGGCGAAAGGACGTGCGCAACGCGCTCTACATGGCGGCAGTCGCGTCGATCCAGTGGAACGCAATCCTCGGCGGCTACTACCGCAAGAAGCGGGCGGAGGGCCATCCGCACAAGTGGGCGATAGTCCCGACCATGCGCAAGCTGCTGTCGCTGCTGAACAGGATCGCGAGGGATCCCGGATTCATTCCGATGCCGGAGCCCGAGTCGACGAAACAGAATGCCAATGTTGGACGACGAAAGAAAGCTGCGTAGCGCCCGTGCCGGGGGATGGTTTCCCTTCCCTTCCTCCTTCCCCCCCGCACCCCCTCATCCTCCTTGCTGTCTCTTCCCTGCGCTGACGCGCAAGGATGGAAAGACACGTCTTTAGACAATGCCAGAAAATTCCGCATGAAATTTACAGTTGCTGACCTATTTTATCATTCTGCACGAAATCTTCTGGAGTTTACAAGTGAAAAAGACAGGATTCCTTCTGTCCGTAGCGATAGCAGTGGTCTGCGCAAACGGAGAGACCCTAGAGTCGCTGAAGTCTCGAGCACAGGCGCTTGAGTTCACTGGCTCCGACGGCAGGGTGCTGAAATACCGCCTCGTGGAGAAAACGCCGTCCAATGGATCGAAGGTCCCGCTGCTGTTCTTCTTCCACGGCGTGGGACAGCGCGGCAGCGACAACACGGCGCAATTGGGCAACATGCCGGACATCGTCACGTGGCTTGACGCCAATGCAGCAGGCTTCAAGGTCGTCGCGGGGCAGGTGCCGTCCGGCAAGCTCTGGGTCGACGTCAACTGGAATTCCCTCGCCCACACGATGTTGCCCGAGCCGTCGGAGTCGATGGGACTGGCGCTTGAGCTGTTGGATACGTTTCTTGAAGATCCGGCGGTCGATACAAACCGCGTTTACGCAACGGGCCTCTCGATGGGCGGCTACGGCACATGGGATGCCATTTCGCGTCGTCCTGACGTCTTCGCCGCCGCGATTCCGATCTGCGGCGGAGCTGATGTCGCGCAGGCGCCGAATCTGACTGGCGTCGCTATATGGGCGTTTCACGGGAGCAAGGACGGTTCTGTCCCCGTGTTCCGCAGCCGCAGCATGATGAGCGCTTTGTGGAACGCAGGAGCCGACGCGCACTACTGGGAATATCCCGACGCGCCGCATGACGTCTGGTCGCGCACCTACAGGAACAGTGATGTCCTCAAGTGGTTCTTCGCGCAGACCAAGACAACGGCGTCCGGCGGCAGCGGCGGCGATACGCCTGTGCTTGGTCCAACGGAAAACGATCTCGGCGGCGTCCGTCTTGAGAGCGAGTCCTTTACGCTCCAGGCTCTCGCCACTGGCCCGTTGACGGACCATGCCGAGACATTCACAATAGCGTCTGGCGCGGGCAAGGGCGGACTCGATCGCATTGTGGTCAAGGGAGGCGCAGGCTATGCAAATGCCCACCTGGACATCCATGAGTTTTTCCGCGAAGGCAGCGCCTTGCTCGATATCCACGCGGCGGAGAATCTGCTCGGCACGGCGGCGCTCGGCACCGCCGGAGCGGCGAATATCACTTGTTCCTATGGCGTGAATACTGTCGGAACTGGTGCCGAGGGCACGGCATACGTCCCTGTTGTCCCCTGGGCGCGCGGCGCGATCGCGTCAGACGCCAAGGACGCTGTCTTTACCCAGCTCGTTACATATGGCGACAACGGCTTCCGATTCCTCGACCCTGAGACGGAATACGAGACGGTTTCCTCGGCGACTGAATCGCCCTACGAGCCTACAGAGGGTGCGAATCTCCGCGTCACGGCGGCGGGGGCCGTAGAAATCGCTGGCGGCTGCACAGTCAATTCGTTTTCGATGCTTTCGCAGAATGCGGCGACAGTCACCGTATCTGGCGGGACGATGGCGATTTCGTCCGGCGTGCTCGATCTTTCCGTTTGGCAAACCGTGACACTCGAGGGTAATTTCGATTTTGGCGAAACGACGGCCTACATAACGCAATGCGCGAACAAGTCCGCGACGCTGAAAGGCGATATCGCCGGGCGCGACATCGTCTTTGCCGACAATGTTCTTGCATGCAGCTCCGGCAACGCCCCTCTCTTCGTGAAGTCGACCGGCACGTTCACCGGCAATCTCTACATCAACGGTCTAGCGTCCATCGACACGCCGTCGTTTCTGCCCAGCGGCGCGCGCAAGGGCAACGTCTACGCCAACGGCAAATTCTTGCCGAACGGCGGTACAATGAACGGGCTTTTCGGCAACGGTGTTCTTGACAAATCGTATACTGGCACGGCAACCGTCTTGGTCGGCGACAATGACGCCGCCGGCGACTTTGGCGGGGCGATCAAAAATTCGAAGGGCAACTTCAACTTCACGAAGATTGGCGCGGGCACGCAGCGGCTTGGAGGGCCTGTGACGATTGGCGGCGATTTCAAGGTGAACGGCGGTACGCTTCTCTTGGAAGGGACGATTTCCGCGAAGTCGGTTGCGGTCGCGAACGGTGCGCAGCTTGTCGTAAACGTCCCCGACGACGCGGAGGAGGCCGTGAAGGTGGTGACTACGACGACGGCGATGAACCCATCGCATTTCACTAAGGGCGAGAACGTCCACGCGCTCGAATTGCGCGAGGATGGCACGGAACTTTGGGCGACGCCGAAGACAAAAGGTTTTTACATATCAATCGCGTCGAACAACGCATCAGGGGAGTGACAAAAAATGAAGAATAGGATTTTCACAATGGCTGCCCTGTCCGTGCTTGCGGGCACGGCGTTTGCGGGGAATCTCGTTCCTGAAGGCAAGCGCGACCTGGAAGTGCCTTTCAAGGGTTCAGGCCAGATGAGCCTCGTCTATACGCCCGTCTTTCTCCCGAAGGGGACGGAGGGTGTTGTCGTGAGCGGCGAGGCGAAGTGGGACGATGTGGTGCGCGGCGAAAAAAACTGGTTCGACGCGCGGATCATGACCGACTTCATCGACTCGAAATGCAAGAAGGTGAAGGGCGGCCCCGCGATTGGCGGCTGGCACGGAAAAGGCGGCGAGTGGAAGGCGTTCCGCAAGTCGATCAAGGTGCCGGAAGGCGCGGCGGGCATTGCGCTAATGCCGTGCCTGTTCAATGTGAAGTCCGGCGCGTTCTGCGTGCGCAATCTTTCCGTCGAGGCGCAGGAGATGTTTGTCGAAGACCCGGAGGACAAGGCAAAGCGCGAAGCGCACGAAAAACGCAAGACGGAAAACGCCGTCAAGACGCGCGCAAAGGCGAAATACCAGCTGGAGAAATACGGTACGCTCATCCCCGCGAAGAAGGCGGGCGAACTGTATGCGCACCTCGTCCAGGCGACGCCGGGCAAAATGGTCAACGACTACAAGGAATACGGTCTTCCCGAGGGTGTGGACGCGCTGAAACTTTCCTGGAAGTGGAATGTCGCCAAACTGAAAATTGGCGAGAAGCCGTGGTTCGACGCGCGCGTGCTGTTGAAGTTCAAGGACGCCGAGGGGCGCGAGGTCAAGCCCGAGCCTCGCCCCACCTATGTGCAGAAAGCGACGGATGGCTGGCAAGAGCGCGAAAATTCGTTCCTCGTGCCGCAGAGCGCGGTGAAGCTCGTCGTTATCTTCGCGCTTTTACAGGTGCAATCCGGCGAAATGGATGTCTCCGACGTGCGGCTCGAGCCGACAGACCCGCAGCCACTTATCGCGGCCAAGGAAAAAGAGCAGCGCCAGATCGCCGCGCGGCAAGTCCCGGACGAAAAGCCCGACAAGGCGAAATGGCCATCCGAACTGCGCGTGGCAGGGAACCGCCTGCGCGACGCGGCGGGGCGCGAAGTGTGGCTGCAAGGCGTCAACGCGGGCGGCATGGAGTCCATCCCGAACACCGACCAGATCGTGAAGTCCGTCGTCGTCGCCATAGACGGATGGAAGTCGAATTGCGTGCGCCTTCCCGTCAACGAAACGTTCTGGTTCGGCAAGAGCCCCTACCAGTCCGACGGCGGCGTCGCATACCGCGCGGCGGTGGACAAGATCGTCACGCTCGCCGCGAACAGGGGTGCGTACATCGCGCTCGATCTGCACCGTTTCCGTGCGCCGAAGGCCGAGCATGTCGCGTTCTGGAAGGACGCCGCGAAGCGATACGCCAACCATCCTGCGGTCATTTTCGACCTCTTCAACGAGCCGCATGAAATCAGCTGGAAGGTATGGCGCGACGGCGGCTGGGTGGGGCAGGCCGGTAAGGTCGACGAATCTGCCTTCCTCACCGCCGAGGAAAAGAAGAAAAACCAGGGCTTCGAGTCCGTCGGAATGCAGGCTCTCGTGGACGCCGTTCGCTCGACCGGCGCGAAGAATGTCGTGATTGCCGGAGGGCTCCACTGGGCGAACGATCTCACCGGAATTGAGAGCGAGGCGATAGAGAAGGGCGAGAAGGAAAGCTACCGCCTCTCCGACCCCGACGGCAACGGCGTCATGTACGCCTGGCACACGTACCACTGGCACAAAGGCTGGGGCCGCCTCCTTCCCGTCGCCGCCAAGCACCCGATTTTCCTCGGCGAAGTCGGTGCCGCCCCGCGCGAAGAAATGACGTTCATCCCGCTCGAGCAGAAAGAAAACCCATACACCTTCGCGCCGGACATGCTCGGCTTCATCCAGAAGCATCGCATTAACTGGACCGGCTGGTGCTTTCATCCGAAGGCGGGGCCGTGCATGATCAAGAGCTGGGACTACGATCCAACCCCGTACTGGGGCGAGTTCGCGCGCCGCGCCCTTGCCGGCGAAAAATTCGAGATGAAGAAAATGCGCTGACGAGAGCAGTTCTTTTTAGACAGGATTGACATGATGTACAGGATTTTAAGTTTCTGCGGTTTCATGCACATGGCACAAAATCATGACAATCTTGTAAATCCTGTCTGGAAACTTTTTCTGAAATGACAAAAATGCTGCAACTTTCAACTTTCGCAATGGCCGTGCTGGCGGCGGCGACCGCCGCCGCCGGAGATTTCGCACGCTTCGTAGATCCGCGCATCGGCACGGACGGTACGGGGCATACCACTGTCGCGGCGGCATATCCGTTCGGCATGGTGCAGCCCGGGCCAGACACCGGTACCGAAAGCTGGGACTGCGCCAGCGGCTACCGCAACGGCGATACCAAGCTCTTTGGCTTCTCTCAAGATCACCTGAACGGAACCGGCGTGCCGGAACTAGGCGACTTGCTCTTGCTACCCTACGCCGGCACGGACGATGAAGTGCCGCCGCGCGCCGCCGTGCCGTTCGACAAACAGAGCGAAGTCGCCTCGCCGGGGTATTATGCGGTGACGCTTCGTGGCGGAATTCGCTGCGAGGCGACCGTTTCGCAGCGCGCGGCGATTTGGCGTTTCACGTATCCCGAAGGCGTCGCGGCGCATGTGGCCGTCGACATGCAGTGGGGGCTTGTCTGGGAAAAAATGGATGAACACGTCCTCGATTCTGGCTGGACGTCACAAGGCCCTCGCGCCATTTCCGGCTGGGCGCAAACACGCTCTTGGACGGAACGCCGGTGGAACTTCGCGCTCGAAACGGATGCTGAGTTCAAGATCGTCGGCGAGGGCCGCCGTTTCGCCCTCGATTTCGGCAAAACGCGCACGGTGACGCTGCGCGTCGCGCTTTCGACCACGGACGAGGATGGTGCGCAGCGCAACCTCGCCGAAGTGCGCGGCAGGTCGTTCGAGAAAGTTGCCGTCGCCGCGCGCGCCGCCTGGAACGAGTATCTTTCGCGCATCGAAATCCCCGGCGCAGACGCCGCCGCCACCACGAATCTGTACACCGCGCTCTACCATCTCTTCTGGCAGCCGAACGACATAACCGACATCGACGGACGCTACCGCGGCGCGGACGGGAAGATTGCCCGCGTCGAAAAGGGACGCCGCTATTTTTCAACGCTGTCGCTCTGGGATACGTATCGCGCGGCGCATCCGCTTTACACGATTGTCGCGCCGGAACTGGTCGACGATTTCGCGCGTTCGATGTTGGCGCACCGCAAGGCGGCCGGCTACTTGCCCGTCTGGCCGCTCATGGGGCGCGATACGCACTGCATGATCGCCAACCACGCCGTGCCGGTCCTGGTCGAGGCGGTGAACAAAAACCTCACGTCGCTTTTCGCGGAGGAAGTGCTTGAGGCGATATGCGCCACGCTCCGCGAAAACCATCCGGGCAAGCCGAAAGAAAACTGGCAGGCGCTTGACAAGTTTGGATGGTATCCGTTCGACCTGGAGCCGGAGGAAGGCGTCAGCAGGACGATCGAGGGCGCGTACGACGATTGGTGCGCGGCTCGCCTCGCCAGGAGCCTGGAGCGCGGCGACTTGGCGGAATTCTTCTCGCGGCGCGCCGAAGCATGGAAAAACGTCTTCGACCCGGCGACGGAAAGCGTGCGCGGACGCAAATCGGACGGCACATGGCGCGAGCCGTTCGATCCTTCCGCGCTCTACGGCTACGGCGAAGAACGCGACATCAGCGAAGCGAGCGCGAACCAGTATGCGTGGCACGTGCAGCAGGATCCCGACGGCCTCGCCGCCGCGTTCGGCGGGAAAGCCGCCGCGCTCGCAAAACTGGAAGAGCATTTCGACGCCTCCCGCTCCCCCAACGGCAGCCTCCTCGATGTCACCGGGCTGATCGGCGAATATGCGCACGGCAACGAGCCAGGCCACCATGTGCCGTATCTCTTCACGCTCTGGGGGCGCCCGGAAAGGACGGCAGAAATCGTGCGCGAGATATTCGACCGCTTCTACCAGCCGAAACCCGACGGGCTGTGCGGCAACGACGATTGCGGGCAGATGAGCGCCTGGTACGTGTTTTCCGCGATGGGGTTCTATCCGTTCGAGCCGACTTCGTGCGAATACGTCCTCGGCGCGCCCCAGTTCCCGAAAACCATCGTCAAAACGAAGGACGCGCGCTTCACGATCACCGCAAACAATCTTTCCCGCGAAAACAAATACGTAAAATCCGCCGCGCTGAACGGCCGCAGGATAGCGCTTTCGTCGATTTCGCACTGGGACGTCGTGCGCGGCGGCGAACTCGTTTTCGAAATGTCCGACAAGCCGTTCGATGTCGTTGTCGTCGGCGGCAGCAGCGCGGGTATCGCGGCGGCGGTGCAGGCGACGCGCGACGGCGCGAGGACCGTCGTACTCGAAGCGACCCAGCGCATCGGCGGAATGACGACAAGCGGGCTCGGACAGACCGACATCGGCGACAAGTCCGCGTTCGGGGGACTGGCGAGGAAGTTCTACGCCGACATCAAGACGCACTATGACGCCCCGACCGCGTGGACGCGGCAGAAGCGCGAAGATTACCGCCCCAACGGCCAGACCGCCGGTTCTCTGGACGGCGAGACGATGTGGACGTTCGAACCAAGCGCCGCGCTGAAAGTCCTGGAGAATTGGGAACGCGACGAAGGATTGCGCATAGAGCGCTGCGCGGTTCTAGATCGCGGCAAAGGCGGCATCGTGAAAAATGGCAGCCGGATCGACGCGGTGCGCACGCTCGATGGACGCGTCTGGCGAGCGTCGGTCTTCATTGACGCGACATACGAAGGCGATTTGATGGCGGCCTCGGGCGTCTCGTACCGCATTGGCCGCGAGGCGAATTCTGAATACGGCGAGACGCTAAACGGCATCCAGCGCGGCAAGGCCGTGCACCACCAGATGCTGGATGGGGTAAGCGCCTACAAGGTCGCGGGCGATGCGGCGAGCGGCATGCTGCCGGGCGTCGAACCGCAGGACGACGCGCGGCCTGACGGCGCCTCCGACGATCGCGTCCAGGCGTACTGCTACCGCCTGTGCCTGACCGACGATCCGGAAAACCGCATTCCGTTCGAGAAGCCGGAAGGCTACAGCGAAACCGAAATGGAGCTTCTGCTGCGCAACATCGAACGGATGCCGGAAGATACTGTCGAACATTGGCGCCACCAGCCCTGGAACAACTCGCCGATGCCGAACAGGAAAACCGACACGAACAACCGCACGGGCGTTTCGATGGATTTCATCGGCAGCAGCCGCCGCTGGGCGGAGGCGTCGTACGCCGAGCGCGCCAAAATCGCCGCCGCGCACGAAAAATGGCAGCGCAGCGCGTTGTGGACGCTCGCGAACCATCCGCGCGTCCCGGAATACGTCCGCGACGAAGTCTCGAAATGGGGGCTGTGCCGCGACGAGTTTGCGGAAAACGGCGGCTGGCCTATCCAGCTGTATGTCCGCGAAGCGCGCCGCATGATCGGCGATTATGTCATGACCGAGCGCAACTGCCGCGGCGAGGCAGTCGCGCCGCGCCCTGTCGCCTTCGCCGCGTACACGATGGATTCGCACCACGTCAGGCGCTATGTGGGCGGCGACGGTTTTGTGCGCAACGAAGGGGATGTGCAGGACAAGGCCGGCGTGAAGGGGCCGTATCCGATCGACTATGGCGCGATCGTACCAAAGCGCGGCAAATGCGCCAATCTGCTCGTTCCAGTCTGCATCTCCGCCACACACATCGCATACGGTTCGATCAGGATGGAGCCGGTTTTCTTCGCGCTCGGCCAGGCGGCAGGCGCGGCGGCCGTTCTCGCGGCGGAGGCGGGCGCAGCGGTTCAGGACGTAGATTTCGCCGCGCTGCGCGAACGACTTGACGAACCGTCCGGCGGCGTGCTTGGCGTGGCGAAGAACGACGCGAAATGCTTCGCCGAATGCGCCGCCGCGCGAATCGGCGACAGGCGGCTCGCAAAAATGTTCGTCTCTTCGTACCTCGACACGATCGAGCGCACGGTGCGCTACAGGACGAAAAACGGCAAGGACGATTCGTTCGTGATCACTGGCGACATTCCCGCGATGTGGCTTCGCGATTCGTGTGCGCAGGTTTGGCCGTATCTTCCGCTTGCCAAGGAAAGCGCGCCGATGCGCCGGATTCTGCGCGGCGTCCTGAACCGCGCGTTCGACTGCATCCGCCTCGATCCGTACGCCAATGCATTTCTCGACGACGGCGAGACCGGGCCGGCGTGGACGAATGACATGACGGAAATGAAGCGCGGCCTGCACGAGCGGAAATGGGAACTCGATTCGCTGTGCTATCCGCTGCGCCTCGCGCACGGCTATTGGAAAGCGACTGGCGACGCTTCTGCGTTCGGCGAGGATTACGCCGAATGCGTGCGCACGGTTCTTTCGACGATGCGCGCGGAGCAGCGCAAATCCCGCTATTCTTTCAAGCGCCGGACCTGGACGCCCTACGGAACGCTCGCGGGCGGTATGCTCGCGCCGTTCAAGCCGAACGGAATGGTCGCCAGTGCATTCCGCGCGTCGGACGACGCCTGCATCTTGCCGTTCAATGTGCCGGCAAACATATTCGCGTCCGACGTGCTGGTCAAAACCGCAACCGTCCTGCGGGATACTAACGGCGATGCCGCGCTCGCCGCCGAATGCGAAAAACTTTCGGCGGAGATCGCCCGCGCCGTGGCGGATTCGGCGATTTTCGAGCATCCGCAGTTCGGCAAGGTATACGCATACGAAATCGACGGCTACGGCGGCCGGATTTTCATGGACGACGCTAACGTGCCATCGCTCCTGTCGCTGCCGTATCTTTGCGACGCTTCCGCGTTCGACGCGGATGTTTGCGCGGCGACGCGCCGCTTGGCGCTTTCCGACGCGAATCCGTGGTTCTTTCGCGGCGGCGCGGGTGAAGGCGTGGGCAGCCCGCACACCGGGCGCGACCGCATCTGGCCGCTCGCCGTCGCCATGCGCGCGCTGACTTCGACGAATCGCGAGGAGGTGGCGCGGTGCATCGTCCAGCTGCGCGAAACGTCCGGCGGCACCGGCGCGATGCACGAATCGCACCGTTCTTCGGATCCATCGGACTTCACCCGCTCTTGGTTCGCGTGGGCGGACGGGGTGTTCGCGGAGGCTGTTTTGCGTGCGCTCGACATGGACGTTGATTTCAACCTGGACGCTGTAGAGGGCGTCCGCGCAAATGCGGCGCGTGTTTTGCGCGAGACATGCGCGAAGCCTGCGCATGGGAGCGTTCCTGGGATAGATGCGCCGTCTGGGGATTCGACTGTGGCGATGGTGCGCGAAAGCCTTGCCTCTCCGGTCGAAGCGACGGCTGCGCGGCTTGCGGCGACTCTGCGCGGCGACGGCACATGGGAAGATGTGCCGTATGGCAGTTCGTCCGCGAGCTCGTGGGGTGCGGCGGAACATGCCAGGCGCCTGGTCGCGCTGGCGCGCGGCGTCCACACGCCGGAACTCGTAGAGGCGTTTGGGCGCGCGTTGCGGCATTGGGCGGCGAAAGGCTACCGCAACAAGAACTGGTGGTGGAATCAGATAGGCGTTCCTCTGGAGCTGGGGCGCGCCGGGATTTTGATGGGCGACGACATAACGGACGATGAGAAGCGTTTGATCGTTTCGTTGATGCACGAAAGCGAAATCGGCTTGACGGGGCAGAACAGGATTTGGATGGCGGAATGCGTTCTGATGCGTTCGCTCCTGGAAGGGAATATGCAAGGCGTAAAGGCGGCCCGCGAAGCGATTTTGGGCGAGATATACGTCAACGGCACGGAAGAGGGCATTCAGAGCGACTGGAGTTTCCACCAGCACGGCAACCAGGCGCAGTTCGGCAACTACGGGCTTTCGTATATCCTCACGGTTCCGCGCCTCGCGGCGTTTTTCGACGGGACGGAACTGGAGTTCCCCGCGCAGAAGCGCGAACTGCTCGCGAATCTCGTGCGCAGGGGTTTCGCGCCGACGGTCTGGAAGGGGGCGATGGACGTCGCAGCCATAGGCCGCCAGTTGAACAAGGGCGCCGCTCGCATCAAGGGCGCGGGCGTCCTCGTGGCGGCGCAGCGCCTCGGCGTGGATGCCGACAATGTGCCGACGGGCCTGCATTGGTTTGCGTCGAGCGCGTATGGCGTCTACCGTGCGCAAGGCTGGATGGCGTCCGTCAAGTGCGAGACTTCGAAGATACGCGGCACCGAACGCGTGAACGAGGACAACATGCTCGGCGCCCATTTCGCGGACGGTGCGCTGTTTTCCTATGTGACAGGCGACGAATACCGCGACATATTCCCGCTCTGGAACTGGCGGCACGTTCCAGGCACCACTTCTTACGATGTCGCGACGGTGGATTGGAACAGCCGCAACCGCGCCGACGAATGCGAGGCGGACGGCGACACCGTAAGATTCCGGCTGAATCGCGCAGGATTGCAGGCGACGACGGAGTGGTGGTTTTCGCCGGAAGGCATCGATGTCGCGGTATCGGGCGTGACGTCGACGAACGGCTTGCGGGTCGTGACCACCGTCGAACAATCGATCGCGCAGCCCAACGCCTCATGGCGGCGCGAAGGGAATGGGATCGTGGCGGTCAACGGCGCCATACGCTACGAACTGCCGGCGAACGCCGTCGTTCGCATCGAGGAGCGCACCGGCGACTGGCGCAGTCACATGGGCGCGTCAGCGAGTGACGTGGCGCGCGGCCGCGTTTTCGAGATAACGATCCCGCACGGCGTCCGTCCGCGAAACGGCAAGTGCGCATGGAGAGTGAGATTTTGAGAGAGTTTGCAGTTTCGAGTTTGGAGTTTGCAGTTGTGGCCAAGTAGTCGATTTTCAAAAAACAATTCCTTATAGAAGCAACAATGTGAAAACTGCAAACTAAAAAAAATGGCACACGTATCTATACGCGAGAAAATCGCATACGCCCTGGGGGACGCCGCATCCAACATAGCTTGGCGCGGCGTGGCATCGTTTCTGTTCATCGTATATACCGACGTGTTCGGCCTCAACCCAGCCGCCGTCGGCACGCTGATGCTCGTCGCGCGCGTCGGCGACGGCATTTCGGATATCGCGATCGGCGTCGCCGCAGACCGCACGCGCACTCGCTGGGGGAGATTTCGCCCCTGGATATTGTGGACGGCGCTGCCGCTGGCCGCCACGCTTTGCATGACGTTCACGTGTCCGGCGTGGCTGGGGCCGACCGGGAGGCTTGCATACGCCTATGCGACATACATCCTTTTTACGCTCGTCTACACGGCAATGAACATTCCCTACGGCGCGTTGCTTTCCGTGATGACGCCTGACGAGCGCGAACGCACTTCCATAGGCGGCTGGAGGATGGCGGGCGCGTTCGCCGGCGGAATGCTCGTGCAGGGGCTGCTTCTCGCCTTGAAGGATTGGACCGGCTCGTACACGGCTCCCATCTACATGCTTTCGGCGGTGATGGCGCTTATATTGCCGGTGACGTTTTTCGGGACGCGCGAGAGGGTGGAGCCGCCGCCTTCGCAGAAAAACGAATTGCGCCGGGACTTCGGCGACTTGCTGCTGCGCAACGCCCCGTGGCTGGTGCTCCTGGCCGTCTCGCTCTCCTACAACGTCTACAACTCCGTGAAACAGGGTGTGACGGTCGTGTATTTCACGCACTACGTGCACCGCGAACTTTTGGCGGGCGGCTACATGACGGCGCTGATGATCGCATCGGTGGCGGGCGCCGCCGCCACCGCGCCGCTCGCGCGCAGGCTGGGCAAGAAAAACCTTTTCATCGCCGCGCTGCTGGCTTCCGGCGCCGTCAACGCGCTCATATGGTTCTGCGGCCCGGACGCGACGGCAGGGATATTCGCGCTGGGCACGGTGTCGGAATTTTTCGCGGCGATATTCCCGACTCTCTGTTTCGCTATGCTTGGGGACGTCGCAGACTATTCGGAGTGGCGCAACTCCAGCCGCGCGACAGGCCTCGTGTATTCGGCGGCGTCGTTCGCCATGAAATCGGGCGGCGGCATCGCCGGCGCATTGATCGGCGCCGTCCTCTCGCGCTACGGGTATGACGGCAGCGCCAAGGAGTCTATCGCCGGCGCGATCCCCGGCATCAAGATGCTGATGAGCTGGTTACCCGGCTTGATCGCCGTCGGCACCGCGGCGATAATGGCGTTCTATCCGATAACGACTGAAAAAATGGAACAAATCTCGTCCGACCTTTCAAAGAGGAGAACCGGCAAATGAACTCACAGAAAAAATACGGCTATTTCGACGACGCCGCACGCGAATACGTCATAACCGATCCAATGACGCCGTGGCCGTGGATCAACTATCTCGGCCAAGACGGCTTTTTCGGCCTCGTCTCCAACACTGCCGGCGGATACGCATTCTGCCGCGACGCGAAATTCCGCCGCATTATGCGCTACCGCTACAACGGCGTCCCCATGGATTCAGGCGGCCGCTATTTCTACATAAACGACGGCGGGACGGTGTGGAACCCCGGCTGGAAACCCTGCAAGACGCAGCTCGACCGCTACGAATGCCGTCACGGGCTGGGGCGGACGTGCATCACGGGCGTGAAAAATGGCGTGGAGGCGTCGCTACTGATGTTCGTGCCGCTTGGCGAGAACGCCGAGATACATGCGCTGACGCTGCGCAATCTCTCCGGTTCGTCGAAACGCCTCAAGGTGTTTTCGTTCGTCGAGTGGTGCCTCTGGAACGCCGCGACGGACATGGAGAATTTCCAGCGCAATCTTTCGACCGGCGAAGTCGAAGTGGAAGGAAGCGTCATCTACCACAAGACCGAATTCCGCGAACGCCGCGACCACTATGCGTTCTACGGCGTCAATGCGCCGCTCGCGGGCTTCGACACAAGCCGCGACGAGTTCCTCGGCGCATACAACGGTTTCGACGCGCCGCAGGTCGTCGCAGAGGGGAAGGCGCGCAATTCCGTCGCGCACGGCTGGAGCCCTGTCGCGTCGCACGCGCTCGAAGTCGCGCTCGCCCCGGGCGAAAGCAAGGAATTCGTCTTCGTGCTCGGCTATGTCGAACTTGCGCCCGGCGACAAATGGCAATCGCCTGGTGTCGTCAACAAGCGCCCCGCGCTGGAGTTGCTTTCGCGCTTCGACACGCCCGCCAAGGTGGAAGCGGCGCTCGCCGCGCTCGACAAGCGCTGGGACGATTTGCTTTCGCGCTTCGCCGTGCGCTCCTCCGACGCGCGGCTCGACCGCATGGTGAACATCTGGAACCAGTATCAGTGCATGGTGACTTTCAACATGTCGCGCTCCGCGTCCTTCTTCGAATCGGGCATCGGGCGCGGCATGGGCTTCAGGGATTCCAACCAGGATTTGGCTGGCTTCGTCCACCAGATACCGGAAAGGGCGCGCGAACGCATCTTGGACATCGCCGCCACGCAGTTCCCCGACGGCGGCTGCTACCACCAGTACCAGCCGCTGACAAAGCGCGGCAACAACGACATCTGCGGCGGCTTCAACGACGACCCACTCTGGCTGATTTTCGGCGTTGCACAGTATATCAAGGAGACGGGCGATTTCCAGATCCTCGCAGAACCGGTGCCGTTCGACAACCGCCAGGGCAGCGAAACTTCGCTCTTCGCGCATCTGCGCGTCAGCTTCGACCACGTGCTGCGAAATCTCGGCCCACACGGCCTGCCGCTAATCGGACGCGCCGACTGGAACGACTGCCTCAATTTGAACTGCTTTTCCACGGATCCCAACGAGTCGTTCCAGACAACCGAAAACAAGACGGAGGATTCCAAGGCAGAGTCGCTCATGATCGCAGGCCTCTTTTGCTGGACGGGCAGCGACTACGCCGCGCTCTGCCGCCGCATCGGCGAGACGGCCGAGGCGCAACGCGCGGAGGCCGCCGTCGCGAAAATGCGCGAGGCCGTCGAAAAGCACGGCTGGGACGGCGAATGGTATTTGCGCGCATACGATTATTTCGGGCGCAAGGTGGGCGCGGCGGAATGCGACGAAGGCAAGATTTTCATCGAGTCGCAGGGCTGGTGCGCCATGTCGCAGATCGGCAAGGAAAAGGGTATGCCGGAAAAGGCGCTCGACGCCGTCAAGCGCCATCTCGAATGCGAATACGGCATCGTCCTGAACGCGCCGCCTTTCTCGCGCTATGTCGTGGAATACGGCGAGATTTCCTCCTATCCGCCCGGCTACAAGGAGAACGCCGGCATATTCTGCCACAACAATCCGTGGGTGGTGATCGCAGAAACGCTCGCTGGACGCGGCGACGACGCCTGGCGCCACTACACGAAAATATGCCCGGCCTGGACGGAGGAGCATTCGCAACTCCACAAGGTCGAGCCATACGTCTATTCGCAGATGATAGCGGGGCGCGACGCCGCGCGTCCGGGCGAGGCGAAAAATTCGTGGCTGACGGGGACGGCCGCCTGGAACTGGTATGCGGTGACGCAGTTCATCCTCGGCATCCGTCCGGAATTCGACGGCCTTGTCATAGATCCTTGCATACCCAAAGATTGCACGGGCTTCACCGTGACGAGGAAGTGGCGAGGCGCGGAATTTGAAATCGCGATCGAAAATCCCGATGGCGTCCAGAAGGGCGTGAAGGAGCTGTGGCTTGACGGCGTGAAGCTGACAGGCAACATCATCCCCTGCAAAAAAACGCCCCCAGGCACCCGCCACAAAGTGGAATGCAGAATGGGGAATGAGGAATCAGCCCCGCAAGGGGCGTAGGAATACAGCCATGGGTGAAACCCACGGGAGATATGTGCCCAAATCTCTTAAGAAGCCAAATATTATGCCACTAACATCCCATTTTAGCCTCCTCTAAATCGCAGGATGGGCAAAAAAACGCTGCCTCCGTTGCGGTTCCCCGTGGTATAATACGGGTTGCTATGAACAACTCAAAGAAGGCAACGCGCGTATCATACCATAAAAACGCGCAAGGCTCTCCGAGGGCTCGGCAGCGTTTCCCAAAGGTGGGGATATTCCAGTATGATTTGCTTGTCGGCAGATTTGTCGTCTATTCCGGCGATAAGTGGCCGATCACCGGCGGTGGCAGATTTGTCAACTTCAGAAACGTCGCTTCGCTGGTAGATGCGATGAGGTGAAATCCCGGATGGGCTTTAGCCGCAAAGAACGCAAAGGACGCAAAGAAAGGGAAACCGAATGATTTCACGTGCCGGATGTGCGGGGCGTGCTGCCGCTCTCGACTCTTCATCCATTTGTCTCGGCCTCGACTGGAATTTTGCATAAAAAAGCCGTTGCGCTTTCCGGAGATTAGGTGGTATAATATCCGCGTGGGCGAAGATCTGCAAGGTGTCGCAGGATACCGCCTCGCGCGAGATCAACGCCATTGTCGCCAAGGGCATCCTCCGCCGGGAAGGCCAGGGCCGCTCGACGCACTATGTGCTGGCGTGAAGAGTGTTGCCAATGTGGAAATGTTGCCAATGCCAGAAAGGAAACGACCAATGAAGAAAATTATGATAGGGCTGGGTTTCGCGGCGGTTGCCGTCTTAGGTTGCAGCAGGGAAAACCTGAAAAGCAAGGATGATGAGATGGGGAAAGTAGAATTGAATCTGACCAAGGAGCGCAAGTTGACGGTCGATAACGCGACGGAGAGCGGCGTGTCGATACTGGAACATGAGACAGGCGGTCAATCCATCATGCTTCCAATCGCCAGGTATGGCGAGCCCTTGACCGAGAATGTCATGCGTTCCAGGCATGTTTTTATGGAGCTGTCCATTGCGGATTCTTCTGGCGCGATGTATTCCATCCCGACCGTGACGGTTCAAAGGACATTGTTCCCTCTTCGCGGAAGCGAAGGTGGAATATGCAGAGAAGATGCGCTCAGACGCAAACTTAGAGAACTGAGTGACGATGATATATCAAATGATTTGCGCTGCTACATCAAGGCCGATGCCCGGTGCAAATTCAAGGATTTCAGCGATTTATTGAATCAATGCACCAGTTTCGGTTTGTGGCGGCTTTCCGCAGTGGCCGGAAACAGCGCTGCCAATCAGACCAATGACGCGGCTCAACTTCTTGCGTTCGAGTTTTTGCGGCCCTGCCCGTGTTTTTCTGAAGAAGAGGCAAACGAGCCGTGCTTTATCGAATTGTGTGAAGATGAGGTGTGCGAGTTCGAAGACAATGATGAATCAGATTATGCCATAGGCAGCAGGCTCCAAATCGAAATAGGTCCGCCTGCCGATGGCTCTGATGACGGAATAGTCGTTTGGCGCCGCAAGAGGGTTTCTCTTGAAGAACTTGATTCGGCATTTGGCGAGATGGCGGGCAACCCGGCAATCAGCGGCAAAGGAGTTTGCATGAAATGTTTTGAGGGCTCTCCGTATAAAACTTTTGTGAAGGTTTTGGATGTTTTGTACAAGCACGGCTTCAAGCGAGTGTATGTTTTTACCTTTTAGACATTTTCAACGAAAGGAAGACGGCGATGAAGCGGAAAAAGGGTTTTGATTTCGGGCGAATGCTGTTCGGATGCGTCTTTGTGGTGTTCGTATTCGTCTTTGTGTGGTTCATGTCCGGTGCATTGTTTACACCGTCGCTCAAAGGCTATGATACGGTTCCATGTCGCATTGTCAAGTCGTCCGTCAGGATGGAGAAGGTCAATCGATTCATCTTCACCGCTGAGTTCGCCTACGAATACAATGGAAGAACCTGCAAGTCAAATTTCCTGCGCAAGCCTGGTCTGGACGAATTCGAGTTCAGCCGGCTCGCGAGCCGTCTGCCGCTTCTTGAGAAGTATGCCCCCGGAACGGAACACGAATGTCGAGTCAACCCGGAGAATCCTTTTGACGCGGTTCTCGCCGTGGAGAATCCTGTTGAAGATCCTGAAGCATTGCCTGGCAACGCGAGTCCGATTATCGCAGGGGTGGTCTTGTTCATGTTTTTCTCCGTCGGCGTATTCATGATAGTGTCTGCATTTCCGTCCGTCCGGCGGCTTGGAAAGACGCCGCGCGTGAAGAAAATGCTTATTGCCATGTATCTTGTATTGTTCGGCTGTCCGTTCATGTCTGTCGGTTCGCTTGAGCTCGTGCGGTATGTGCGCGAACGGTCTCAGGTAAAGTCGTACGTGCCTGTTCCGGCGAAAGTCCTATATTCGGACATGTATTCGTTCAGGTCGGGCGGACGCCATCCGCACACGTCGTATGGCGTTCGCGTAGGATATGAATACGCCGTTGATGGAAAGAAGTACGAAAGCGATCGTCTGGCTCTCTCGCAGATTTCGTCCAACAACTACGACCACCAACGATATCTGGCGAGCAGATACAAGAAGGGCGATACGGTTACTGCGTACGTTTCTCCGGACGATCCGCGAAAGAGCGTCCTTGAAAAATCCAGTGGACTTGGCGACATCGGAGCATGGGCCTTTATGGGACTCTTCGCTGTAGTCGGTTTCGCCATAATGGGCGGCGGGATATGGATGTTGCTCTCGCTTCTGCGCAGGGGCAATGTCGCCCCGCTTTCTTTCGAAGGACGGATATTGAAGCGTTCTCGCGCAGATTTGGCGGCGCAGGGACTATTTACCGTCGTATGGAACGTATTCTCGTGGCCGTTCGTGCTGGGATATGTCGGCGAAGAACAGGTCCGGCGGCTGGAGCCGATGTTGCTTGCCGTTGCGGTCTTTCCCCTTGTCGGGCTATTCCTCATTGGCGGCTTAATCCGCAAGCTTTTCCGCGAGCGGCATGCGCCGCGCCTTGTGTTGACGCTGTCGTGCGCGATGTGGAAACAAGGTTCCCCGGCGCAGGTCGATTGGTCGCTTGAAAATCCAGAGGAGATTGAATCGCTTGAGATTGCTCTTGCGCGCACGAAGACGGAGAGCTCGGGTAAGCATCGGCGTCTGTCAACTGTCTCGTCGCAGAGTTGCAGCCGTCATGCGCAGTCCATGGTCCCCGGGGCGGGAAGTTTTGGCTTTACGGTGCCGGGACGAGCAGATGATGGGTGTAATCTGGCGTTGGTCGCAAAGATGAAGGTGAAATCCACTCGCCGCGTTTTTACCCTCACCTACCCGTTGCCGAATCCCGTTGGCTGAAAATGGCAAAGCTGGAGGGCTGTATTGATGACAAAGAAACTGTCTGGCGTTGTTGTGCTGTTGTCGATTGTCGTCCTGTTGACCAATGGATGCGTTTATGACCTCCTGAACGCTTCGATCAAGCTGGACGGGAAGGAGTGTAAAACACCTACCGGGGAATGGGACCGCAATCAGAAAGATGTTGAATGCGTATCTTTTGCCGGTGTTGAGGCGGAGGTAGTCCCGTATTGCGACGGTATTGGTCTCGTCGTGTATGCAGTCGGCAAGTTCAATGTGGATGAACGTCCGGTAAAGGAATTCGTTTATGAGAAATACATGTCGGTTGGACTCTTCCCCGCGTTTACGGGCGATCGAAGGAGGTATCTGTATTACGACAGTCTGCTTATCTTTACATGGGATGCGGCATTGCCAAATGCAGTACTCCTCGGTTTCCCGACCGTTTGCGGGCTTTTGATAAATCCGTTTGTGGAGGCGGATTGGGTGAACGAGTTGAGCGAAAAGACCTTGGCCGGTGCCTGGCGGTACAGAGGAAAGACTTGCGAGGTGATCCGCGAAGGTGTTGAGGCAAAGAAGTCCGTTGACAGGATACAGCTCAAAGACTGTGCTCTGAGCATCAAAGGCAACCATGGTTTGGAGTTCAGCAAAGACGGCGTGTTCCCCATTGACGACCGCTGGCGCGGACAAGTCATTGAGTTCAGCATCGAGTCGCAGCCCTTCGGGTGGGGGATTAAAGACGTTGTTGAAAAGTGCAAGGGCAAGACCTTCCGTGTCGCAATAGATGCCGAAATCGCGCCGTCCCGTTCCCAATCGGCAATGGGCGGAACGCGCCCTGCGGCGGCAAGCGAAAGGAACAGTCGAAGTGAATAAACTGACGAAGACAATTCTCGTCTTGTCTCTTGCGCTTATGGCGGCGCTTACAGGGTGCATTAATGTCGGATATAAATACGAAGTGTTAGCCATAAAGGTTACAGGGAAAGTGCCTGACAATGCGAACTGCATTGGCATTGTTGAACCAGCGAGTTTCGGTTTTTATGAAATGATCGCTTGGGGCGTAGTGCGCAAACTTGCGAAGGGGAATGCTGAGGATGCCGTGCCAGTAGTTGGGATAGTGGTAAAAGAGAATTCCACTGGTGATAGTCCGTTGTGGGCGCGTATTCCGAGTTTTGCTACGCTCACGATTTTTCCACTTTATGTCACGGGCGGCCGACATTTCGATGTTGAGTTGTCATTTCCTGAAGGGAAAATGGAGTATGCCATTGATGTCAGTGCGCATGGTTTCACCTCGTTCTTTCCAACCGGTTTTCTGCCTATACCTGGGTTTTATATGAGACGTTATTGGGATGCCGGACCGCTTTCGAATTGCGGCATGCATCAATTTAGCGAAATCGCGGTACGTAAAGCAACTGAAGAAGTGTTGCGCAAGCACAAAATCAACGAGCCAATGACGGAACGACAAATTACCAATCATGTAAATTCTACCGGTCAAACTCAAAACGAAAGGAGCAACCAATGAAATCAATTGCACGAATGATCCTTGTCACATCCCTCGCGCGCGAGGGGAGAGATTTAGCCACAAAGAACACAAAGGACGCAAAGAAATGGAAACGGCTATGAAGAAAATGATGATAGCGGCGGGGGTCGCGGCGATGGCGCTGGCGGGATGCGTTAGCGGGCCGAAGGTTGACAATGCGCCGGTGGTGTCGCTTGACCTGAACCGCTATCTCGGCGAGTGGTACGAGATCGCCCGCTTCGACCACAGCTTCGAGCGCGGCGTGGAGCAGGCGAAGGCCAACTATACGCAGAACGCGGACGGCACAATCAAGGTCGTGAACTCCGGAATCAAAAACGGCAAGCCGAAGACGGCGATTGGGAAGGGCAAGAAGACCGACACGCCCGGGCTTTTGCGTGTCTCATTCTTCGGCCCGTTCTACGCCGACTACCGCGTAATGATGATTGACGAAGATTATACCTACGCACTTGTCGGAAGCGGCGGTGCGGACTATCTCTGGATTCTCTCGCGCACGTCTGGACTGTCTGAAACCGCGAAGTCCGGACTTCTTGCAGAAGCGCGACGGCGTGGCTACGATGCGGGCAAGTTGATTTGGGTAGAGCAGAAATGAACTTGTAATGCAAATGGGCAATTCAATATCGTATAGTTATCGGGATTTGTGGATGGTCGCCGCGCTTGTGTGCGTGGCGTACGACCGCATCGCGCACTTTGCGGTCGGATGGTTCGCATTCCCGCTCGCCGAGCTCTTTTTCCGCAAGAACTGGGTGAAGTCCGCTGGCTTTGCCGCGTTTTTCATGCCGACGGTTTGTCAGGGGGGGGGTACGGTATAATATTATGCGGGCGCATGGAGAATGTCCGTGCGGTCTGATTTTGAGATGTTTTTGAATTTTAGGGAAAGTTCTCAGATTCGGGCGAAGGAAACTATGATATAATATCCATTGCAAAGGAGTTTGAATCATGAAAAGGGCCATACAAAGAGAAACGTATATGACGTGGCTGGCACAGTTCCGCGACAAGCCGCTGATAAAGGTGCTCACAGGCATGAGGCGCGTCGGCAAGTCCACGATCATGAAGATGTTCGCGCAAGCTCTCAGGCGCGATGGCGTGTCTGCGTCTCGCATAGTGATGGTTAACTTCGAGGAGCTTGAGAATGCGCCATTGAGGACGGCCGAGGCGTTGCACAAGTTTATTGTCGGGAAACTTGCGAAGGGTGTAACTACATACGTATTTCTTGACGAGATCCAGCGTGTGGAGCGTTACGAAGAGGTTCTGGATAGCCTCTACGTGAAGAAAGGCATCGACCTGTATGTCACTGGCTCAACGGCGGATCTGTTTTCCTCGGAGATTGCGACGTTGTTGACCGGTCGTTATGTGGAAATGAACGTATTACCTTTTTCGTTCATGGAAATGACAAGAGCTGTTGGCGGCAAGGTCGGGGATGCAATGGAAAAACGCCGTTTCATGGACTATCTCACATACGGATCTCTTCCGGAGTCGTTCGCATTCAAGACGGGATCGCCGGAGCAGCGCGAATACGTGGAGTCAGTTTACCGCACGATACTTGAAAAGGACGTGCTGAAGCGGAACAAGGAGGGTGGAAGGCTCCTGGTCGGGCAGATGCTGAAATACATGGCTGGCACCATATCGTCCCTGACGTCCCCAAAGCGCATGGCTGATCGGCTCAGGGCAAATGGCGTGAAGGTCAGCGCCAATACGGTATCTTCGTATCTTGACATTCTTGAAGACTGCTATTTCATCTACAAGGCAGACAGATTCGATGTCAAAGGCGGGGAAATGCTCAAGTTGATAAACAAATACTACCTGACAGATTTCGGCTTCAGGTATTATACATTGAGCAATCCAGACATAGAGATTCAGCAACTCCTTGAAAATGCGGTATTCCTTGAACTGCTTCGTCGGCGATACAAAGTGGCCACCGGCAAGGTTGACGAGCGGGAGGTGGATTTCGTAGTCAAGGGCAGCAGTGATTTGATATGCTACATTCAGATTGCCGTCACGGTTGCGGGGAAAGAAAAATACGAGCAGGAAGTCGCCGCATTTAAGTCGATACGGGACAACTATCCAAAACTAATCTTGACTCTCGACGACATCTTTGTTGAAAACCGCAATGGCATACACACTATGAATGTAATTGACTTCTTTGCCGGCAGAAGCGACCTGCCCGTGTAAAGATTTAATGAATGGGATACGCAATGAAGAAACCGACAAAGGCAATTCTCGTCTCATCTCTCGCGCTGGCGGCGGGGTGCATATTGCCCATTCCGCATTATCGGCAACATTTGAAGAAGACATGTGGCGTGGTCATCGATAAAAAATCTAGGAATCCCGTTTCAAATGCCAGAATTACTGTCTATGCTGGTAGATATTCCCAAGGTGCCATCACGGATTCGAACGGGTGGTTTTCTGTTGAATCAAGCGGGGGCTGGCATTTTATATGGTGGGTCGCGCCGCCTTCGGGAGGGTCGTTGTTGCCGACATACCTCGATCCCCAAGATTCATGGCATGATATACGTATTGAGGCTCAAGGATATCCTGTACATCATGAGAGACCGCCGTGTAACAAACGTGGAACGTATGTTATCGAACTTGACAAAGAGCGAAAAGAGTGCAAGGAAAACCCATTTTTGTAAAACCAATGGGGTCGTAATCCTTGATGAAATCCACCGCCGGTATAGCGAAGACGAAAGAGACGCGAAGGCTCGTCAAATCACCGAACGGAATCGTGCCAAATCACCGAACGAAATCGCGTCAAATCACCGAATGTGATTGACTTGCGCCTGCAGGAAATGATAAAATATGCGGCATGAAAGACGGTGAAGTGTATAAAAAACGCATAATAGACGATGTATTGCGTCGCAAACTTTCCGGCTCAAAATGGTATTGACCGCGACAGGCGATTGCGCTTACCGGCGTCCTGACGGAATCATCGTCTGCCCGATATCCGCGCTACGTCCGTAAGCGAGAAGTAAATATGATACGATCCTTTATATACGCTATTTCAGGCATTGCCGCGACGGTGAAGAGCGAGCGGAACATGCGCATCCATCTCGCTGCTGCCGTTGCAGTAGTGGTGCTTGGCGCGTGGTTGGGACTCGACGGACGCGAATGGGCGGCGATTGTCATCTGCTGTGCGCTTGTCATGTCTCTTGAATGTCTGAATACCGCCGTTGAACAGGTGGTCGATCTTGCTTCTCCGAACATCCATCCGCTCGCGAAGAAATCCAAGGATTGTGCGGCAGGTGCCGTCCTTGTCGCGGCTATCGGCGCAGCAATCGTCGGTTGCATCATATTCGTGCCCAAGCTATATGAATAAGCGGAGATCGAGAATCCTTAAGTTTGCGGCGATTGCCGTAGCGGTGATGGTGCTTGCGTGGGGCGCTTCGGCGATTGCCGTCTATGCGGTGTCGTCCGGGCGCGTGTTCGACAGCGCGAGCATAGACGCCGTGCCGCGTGAGCGCGCGGCGGTCGTGATGGGGTGCGTGAGGACGCTCTCGAACGGACTCAACAACCTCTACTTCTCGCGGCGCATTGACGCGGCGGCGGAGCTTTACAAGGCCGGCAAGGTGGATTGCCTCATCGTGAGCGGCGACAACCATGTGAAGGGCTACGACGAACCGTCCGACATGAAGGAGTCGCTAGCGAAGGCCGGAGTGCCCGCCGATCGCATCGTATGCGACTACGCCGGATTCCGCACGCTCGACACGGTCGTGCGGGCGAAGAAAGTATTCGGTCTCGACTCGTTCATCATCGTCTCGCAGCCCGACCACGTCCGACGTGCGGTCTTCACGGCACGCGGGTTCGGATGCGACGCCTACGGCTACGCGGCGAAGGACGTGAACGGACGCTATTCGATCAAGACGACAATCCGCGAACAGCTCGCGAAGATTGCCGCAGTCGCCGACGTCGTCCTTCGCCGCAGCCCCAAGTTCCTCGGCCCGCGCGAGAAGCTTCCGCTGCCGGTTGAGGAGGCTGAGGATCTAGAGCCGCCTGATGATTGCGAACCCGCGCCCGGGACCGTTGCTGTGGATCCGTCCGTCTATAATGTGTTATGGTGGTTGAAGACACATCAGCAGAAGAACGGAAGCTGGAACGATGGACCATGCCCTGTTGCTTCGACATCGCTTGCCGTGTGCGCGATGCTCTCGTGTGGCGAGTATCCTGGTAGCAACAGCCTATACAAAGAAGATTTCCGCGACATGTTCATCTTGGCGGCCGAATATTTATTGGGATGCGTGTCTGTAACGAACGGTGTTGTGCATGTTCCAGGCTCAGATCAGGATGAGCGTGCGTTGCCGCTCGTGACCAAGGCTTTGTGCGACATCTATGGTATCACGTACAATCCAAACTTTAAGGAACACGCCGCTGCTTGTTTGCGGCAACTTGCAATTGTCACCCGTGCATTGTTGACTTCGGGTGCATGGAGCGGGAAGGAAGAGGTCCTTCTCTGGTCGGCGGAAGCATTGACCGCAGGGAAATGGAGCCGTTGTAGCGAAGACTTGTCAAGGGAGGATATCAACAAGCTTTGCGGCGAAATATCTGAAGCAACCTTCGGCATGAATGACAATGGATATCATGAGGGCAGGAAGAGGTTTCGGGCATGGATGAAGAGGGGAGCCACGGCGAAAGACGGCGAGGCGTATCGTGATTGGATGATGAGCAAGAAGGTGTCGTTTATCAAGTCTTGCAAAGAAGACCCGCCCGCTGTGGCGGATACCAGGGGAGTTTTGCATCGCAAGTTCTTCCTTTCCGAGAGCATTGACGCTAAGCCCAGTGGACTTGGCGTTTCGGCAGATTCAGCGCTCAGCGTGATGGAACTTATGATTGGCGGCGGAACCCGGATTTTGCCGATAATAGAGGAGTCATCGGATAATGCGCAGCCGACAAACAAAGATGAGTCCGTTTGGGTTGAGATATGAGACGTGAAACAGATTTCCCAAGAGGTTTAGCCGCAAAGAACGCAAAGG
>JAZQBR010000286.1:0-3808 GCA_045545855.1 Kiritimatiellia bacterium
GCTACGACCCGCCTTCCTGGAGCGCCAGCCGGACGAAGACGAGGCCGGGCACTACCGCCGTCTTCTGGCTCTGGCGGAGCACGGCGATGTCGCCGCTCAGGTTAAAGTCGCCGAAGCGTGTTTTCACGGGCGCGGCACGCCAATCGACTTGAAGGACGCCGTGAAATGGTATTCAGCCGCGGCCAGGGCCGGCGACACCGCAGCTCAAGCGTCGCTCGGCCTCTGCCTTCTGAGAGGCTGGGGTTGCGAGCCGGACGCCGGGGCGGCAGCCGTATGGTTCAGCGCGGCGGCGGCCGAGGGCAACGTGGAGGCTATGAACGATCTCGCTTTCTGCTATCTCAACGGGCTCGGCGTGGAGCGCGACGCCGAACGCGGCTTCGCCTGGGCCATGCGCGCCGCAGAACGCGGCCATGCCACATCCCAGACGCTTGTCGGCGAGTGCTACCACGACGGAATAGGCGTGGCGAAAAACCGCGAACGCGGCGACGACTGGCTGCAACGCGCCGCCAGACAGGGCAACGCCCGCGCTCAAATGCTCCTGCGCACGCGCTGAGCGGCTACGGCTTCTCGCCCTTGCCATACGATGCCGATACGACCTGCCCCTCGGGCGGCAGATCCGCGCGCGAGCGTCCGCACGCGCCAAGAACCTTGTCCGTCGTCTGAAAGTGCACCTTGCAGTGGTTCATGAGCCAGACGGGCCCGTTCTTTCGGACCATTTCTTCGGCGAGTGTTCTGACGCGCGGGTCTGACGAGCCCGCCGGGACATTGGCGCGCCCTTCCGCCGGCGGGCCGAACACCTCGTCGCCCATCTTGGCGATATCCCTCAAAAAAAGCTCTCTCGCTATGACCGAGGCCGCCGCGACTGCTATGTCGCTCTCGGCCTTGTGGCGCTGCTCGACCTTCGCCGCCTTGCCTCTCGTCTTGAGTGCGCGGCGTATCGTCGCCTCGGTGGGCGCGAACTGGTCGACGACGACCCGGTCGCAGCCCTGGCGCTTCTCGAGAAGCTCTTCGATTGCCGTACCGTGCGCCCACGCGAGCATACGGTTGATGTTGCGCATCTTGGCGTAAAGACGGTTGTATGCGGCGGGCCCGAGTTTGACCACCGCGTAGCCGCCCGGCCCGAGAAGATGGCGCAGCTTCGAGCCTGCGGTCAGAACCGACTTGTCGCTCATCTGCTTGCAGTCCCTCACGCCCAGCTTCTGCATCTCGGCCGAAAGCGCCTCGTCCGTATAGGCGCAGCACACCACGAGCGGACCGAAATAATCGCCCTTGCCGGACTCGTCGCTCCCGGCGTGCGCCGACACGAGCTCCGGGTTCAGCACCGTCTCGTAGCCTAAAGTCGCCGCCCCGAGCACGTTTGGCTCGAGAACAAAGAGAACGAAATCCGCGGCCTTCGAACCCTGTATACACAGCTTGCGGCGGCCGTGCTTTTCCTTGGAATAGAGCGTGGCGTTGAAGTGGTCGCCTTCTATGGACCATAATGAATACGGCACTTCGCGCCGCCGGTAGTTGCCGCCTAGCATTATGCCCAGCAGGATCTCCTGCTGGTCGTTTGTCAGCTCGTATGTAAACGTCGTCTTCTTTGGCGCCAATTCTTCCATGACGGATAGTATACCATATTATCGGCTGTCGCTGGCGGCAAAACTTGCTTGATCCCCGGGCGCGGCGGCCGCGCCGCTCCAGGGCGTCACTTGCGAACCCTGAGCTCGACAACGCGGCGCTTGTCGTCGGTCTTGATCTCTACGCCTGGTATGTAGCCGGCGACCGCCGGCAGCTCGCCGCAGACGACAGGGCTCTTCGCTCCCGCCCGGAACATCTCGCAGTTCGTCAGATTTTTGTCCTTGCCATTGTCGAGAAAGAGTTCGGTAAAGCCCACGCACGCGTCAATCTCGCGTCCGCCGGCCTTTATCGTGACGAGCGGGACGTACGGTGTCGGGCTCATGTCGCGCAACCACTTCTTCGACTTGGGTATCCGCTTCGGCTCATGCACGTACTCGAGCTGCGCCCCGGCCGCCTTTAACGCGTCCAGAACCGGCACGTAGGCGCAAACTACGCCAGTGTTGTCGTCCAGCTTCACCGGCGCTCCAAGCCCGCCCGGGAACACGACCTCGACGCCATCGACCAGCACCTTGTACTTGAATGCCGACGCCTTCGCGCCGCTCGCGAGGTCGCGAAACGCGACGGCACGGGTCCTGCGCGCGAACGAGCGGGTATTGGCAGGGAACTCCTGGGGTGCGCCTGCGAGAAAGCCGTCCTTCGACTCGTCAGCCTTGGTCTTCAATTTCACCTCGCCATTCTCGCCATTCGCGCTTTTCCATTTCAGTTTTACATCGCCCGGCGTGCGCCCGGCCTTGATGAAGACGCGCGCCATGCCGCACTCGAGATTGACAAAATCCTTGCCTACCGGAGAGTCCGCCCCGGCTACGCCCGAGTTCCAGCCGCCCATGAACTTCGCGTCGCCCTCCAATTTGAAGTCGAGCCTGTATGAGGCGTATGGATGAATCGTGTGCTCGCTGTCGACGAGAGAGAAGTCGACGACCGCGATGTCCGCCCCGTCCGCGAACCAGCCCGCGGGCCCGGTGATTGCCTTCGCCTCGATGACTCCGCGCCCTTTGAAGGATGAGACTGCGTGCCGTGCAATCTCGCGTCCCTCGCGGTCGCGCGCGACGACCTCGGCGCGTCCGCTCTCCGTCACGTCGACATTCGGGAATGAATATACGAAGATATCCCTCGGCTCGCTGCACACCCCCTTCGACTTGCCGTTCACGAAAAGTTCCACCGAGGCGACGTGGGCCGAGCCTATGGCGTAGACCGTCTTGTGCTTCGGGTCTCGCTGGGCCGTTTCGCCGGTTTCCTCCATGAAGTGGCCGTTGAACTTCTTGACCGGGTACCGGTACGTATCCTTCGAGAGCTTCGGGTATGACCAGTGGCCGACCAGTCTGACAGCGGGGTCCTCGGCCTGCATTGTGCGGTAGACATAGTAGCTCATCTTAGGCAAACGCACCGCGTCGACGCGCCCTGAAGAGCGGCAGTTCTCGCTGAACGACTGGCGTCCGTGCTGGTTCGAGTCGCTCCAGCACAGAGCCGCGCAGCATGTGTATGTGCGCTCGCGTTCGCCGGAGTTGCGCGACGAGTAGAATTGGGCATACTCCTTGGCAGTCGAGAGGGCGAAGTCCTCTTGCGTCTGGTCGTAGACGTCGAAGCCTGTTTCCTTCTTGCCGCCGTTCAGGTACCGCCCGCGGTAGTCGTAGTCTGGCGGTGTGAAATCGTCCCACGAGCGGCGCGGCGACTCTTGGCGGGCGTACTCGGTCTCCATTATCGGCATATACCGGCCCAGCCCGGCCATCGCCTCGAAAGCCTGCATCTCATGGCGGTGAAGCATAGTGCCGACGTATTCCGCTTCGGCAATCTGCTCTTTGCTGCTGAGCGTTCTGCTGCCCATAAAGCGGCAGCCTGCCGGGTCGAGAAGCTTTTTAAGGCTCGTCATTTCCCTCATGTGCGCGGGCGATATCTGATTGTTGCCGGCCTCCCAGAAAACGACCGAAGGCGAATTTCGGTAGTAGATTATCACATCGCGCATCGCCTCTGTGCGCTGCGCCCAGGCGCGGCCCGAGACATCCCCTTCCTTGTCGCCGGCGGGCGCCGCGTTCACAATGCCGAATTTGTCGCACGATCTGACCGGGGCCGGCTTGGGGGCGACGTGCATCCAGCGCACGAAATTGGCGTTTGAACTGCGGATGAGCGCGGCGTCGTAGTCCTGAAGCCACTGCGGCGGCACGCCGATCGCGGCCCACTAAGTCGGATCGTA
>JAZQBR010000287.1:0-10543 GCA_045545855.1 Kiritimatiellia bacterium
GTAGCCATGTCGTTCTGTGAGCCAAGGAGTTGTCATAGCCCTTTGTCTTCCTAAGACCGCTTGGCCTCCGACTTTCGGTCGATACGGTCTCGGGGTTGCAGTTGACGATAATCGTCTCGTAGCCCATCTCGCGCATCGCCATGGCGGCGTGGCAGCAGCAGTAGTCGAACTCGATACCCTGACCGATTCTGTTGGGCCCGCCGCCAAGTATCATGACCTTTTTGCGCCCGCCGGTCTGGGGCACCTCGTTTTTGGCGCCGTTGTAGCTGGAGTAGTAGTACTCCTTGCCCTCCACGCCCGAGACCGGCACCGCATGCCACGTCTCGACACAGCCGAGCTTCGTGCGGCGCTCGCGCAGCTCCTTCTCGGGCACGCCAAGAAGCAGGGAGATGTACTTGTCGCTGAAACCGTCCTTCTTCGCCTGCACCAAAAGCGCGTCGGGCAGCACGCCGCCCTTGTACTTGAGCATCTCTTCCTCTTCCTGGACGAGCTCGCGCATCTCTCTGACGAAGTACGCCTTAACGCCGGTGCGCTCGAAAATCTGCTCGTCGGTCGCGCCCTTGCGCAGCGCCTCGTACATCTGGAAGTGGCGCTCGGAATTCGGCACCGAAAGCATCTTGAGAAGCTCGTCGAGAGTGCGTTCGTGAAAATCCTTCGCGAAGCCGAGACCGGCGCGGCCGCGCTCGAGCGCGCGGATGGCCTTCTGAAAAGTCTCCTTGTAGGTCTTGCCGATCGACATGACCTCGCCCCCGGCCTTCATCTGGGTGCCGAGCCTGTCCTCGACGCCGCGGAATTTCTCGAAGGCCCAGCGCGCGAACTTCAAGACGATATAGTCGCCGCCAGGCGTGTACTTCTCGAGCGTCCCGTCGCGCCAGTAGGGTATCTCGTCCATCGTCATGCCGGCGGCAAGCTTCGCGGAGACAAGCGCTATCGGGAAGCCCGTCGCCTTCGAGGCGAGCGCCGACGAGCGCGACGTGCGCGGATTGATCTCGATAATCACGACGCGGCCCGTCTTCGGGTCGTGGGCGAACTGCACGTTCGTGCCGCCTATGACGCCTATGGATTCGACGATTTTGAAGGCGTCGCGCTGAAGCCGCTCCTGCAACTCCTTCGAGATCGTGAGAAACGGCGCGGCGCAGAAGCTGTCGCCCGTGTGCACGCCGACGGCGTCGATGTTCTCGATAAAGCAGACGGCTATCATCTGGTTTTTCGCGTCGCGCACGACCTCGACCTCGAGCTCCTCCCAATTGAGAATCGACTCCTCGATAAGGCACTGGTGGGTGAGCGAGGCGTCAAGCCCGCGCGCGCAGATGGTACGAAGCTCCTCGACATTGTAGCAGAAGCCGCCGCCCGCGCCGCCCATAGTATAGGCAGGCCTCACGACGACCGGGTAGCCGATCTCTCTGTCGACCAGCTCTACAGCGGCCTCGACGCTGTGGACGATGCCCGAGCGCGGCGTCTCTATGCCCAGCTGCTGCATGGTCGCCTTGAAGACCTCGCGGTCTTCGCCGCGTTCTATCGCGTCCAGATTGACGCCGATAACCTTCACGCCGTACTTGTCGAGAACGCCCTTCTTCGCCAGCTCCATCGAAAGATTGAGGCCCGTCTGACCGCCCAGGTTCGGGAGTATCGCGTCGGGCCTCTCCTTGTCGATTATCTGCTCGAGGCGCGCTTCGTTCAGAGGCTCGATGTAAGTCGCGTCGGCCATGACCGGATCGGTCATTATCGTCGCGGGGTTGGAGTTCACTAGTACGACCTTGTAGCCGCACGCACGCAGGGCCTTGCAAGCCTGGGTGCCGGAATAGTCAAATTCGCAGGCCTGACCGATAACTATCGGACCAGAGCCAATGATAAGGACTTTGTCCACATCAGCGCGCTTCATCGTTGTTTCTTTAGCCTTTCAATCGTTGTGAAAAGTTAGCTTTGAGTGAATAGTATATCAAATATTACCCTCGCCGTGGGGGTAAAATTTCACTTTTTTTCGTCCGCGGCGAAGGTTTGGCAGGCCGGGCGAATAGAGAGAAAAAGGCAGCCGGCCAAACGGCCGGCCGCCTGCCAATCAAGGGGAGTGTCGTTCTTGATCAGCGGATAACAAAAATCAGTCCGGGTGCATGCTTTCTGAGCAGCATGGCTACGGCGTTCTTCGTTTCGCCGACGGTGGCCTTTAGGCGGGGGAACCATATCATCCCCTCGACCGAGCTCGGCACGAGCCCGTCCGGGACCGGCGAGCCGGACACCGAAGCGGCGGCCAGTGGAGTAAAGCTTGAGTTCTCGGCCGTCGTCGCCGACGTGTCGCCCGAGAGCGTGAACTTGACGCCGGCGACATCGACAGCTCCGCTCGCCGTCAGAGTCGGGCACGAGTACCCTTCGCCCGACGACTCCACCGGCTGGCTTACAATCGCGCCCTTAGCGAGTGAGAGGTTGGCTATCGTCAGTCTGTCGGCGACAGAGCCGGCGTTGCCGCCAATCGCCGCGCCGCTCGCGACCGCAACCGAGGCGATCGCCTTGTTAGACGCGCCGTCCATTGTCGAGGGGCTGTTCAAGACGACCTTGCCCTCCTGCACATCAAGATACTTGAAGTTGTAGAGGTAGCTCGTGAGCGTGCCGGCGCCGACCTTGCGGATTGTCGGAGCTATATTCGTCTTGTCGCTGCCATTGCCCCAGAGGAAGTATCCGTCACCGAAGACGAAATCGTTGTCATTGCCGCCTACTTCGAGGATGGTGTCTGCGCCATCCGGCAGATACATGACGCACCAATCGTTCTTCCAGAGGTCCAGCGAACCGAACATGACGATGCCGGTCTTGACATTAAGTGTGACATCGCCGCCGATACGCCAGGCGATGTCGTCGCCGGCCGCGTTCACGCCGTCTATGGTCAGGCCGTTCTTGAAATTCTTCTCTATCGTGCCGTGAAAGCCCCTATTGTCGCCATGGAACGCCGGGCACGCGCCCGCCTGCTTAAGCACTATAGAGCCTTGGCCGCTGATATTGCCGAAAAACTCGGCCTTCATCCATATCTGCATCTCCCCGTCGACTGTGAGATTGCCGCGCATATTGACGACGCCGCCATAATTCCAGTCGCCGAACCAGGAGCCGTTCTTCATGACCATGTCATTCGCAATCTCAAGCGTCTGACCGTTCACCTGCGCAATACCGAGGTTGTCGAGCGTCAGCGTTCCGCTCCCCTCGATCGCGGTCACGTGGAATTTCTCGCCGCCGCTGCCCCGCGTGAACGTGACGGAAGGCGTGTCGAGCACGAGCTTGCCGTAGCTTATGTTGTTCTCTTTAATCGCGACAACCGTGTCGCTCGTGAACTTAATGCCCTGACCTGCGACAGGGGTGCCGTAGCTCCAGTTGCGCGCGAGAGTCCAGTCGCCGCCTTCTGCGGGACCGATCCACGCCGTGACCGAAGTGTCAACGCCGAACAAGGTCGCGATATCGCGGTTGACATGCGATAGACCCGTTGGCTGAGTGAACGTCGCCGACTCGCCCTTCAGCACTGTGGCGGCGCTGAACTTCTCGATAGTGGCGGCGCCCTTGCATTCAAGCGCGGCGTTGAAGGTCGCAGTGCCGTTGGAGATCGCGACCCTGGCGCCGTCGTCAAGCGTGACGGCCCCGTTGAATGTAATCACATCGGCAGTCATGAGAAAGTCCTTAACTTCCACTTCGCCATTGACGGTCAGCGAAACGCCATCCGCCGCATGCAGCCAGCAGTCATAGCCGTCGGCCGTGGTGTGCGTGCCGTTCTGGATAAGCAGTTTGATTGTTTCGGGTATTAAAGTATCGGACTTCGCCGTCATGCCGCAATGGGTGAGAACGAGCGTACCCTCGCCCTCGATGCAGCCAGTCGAGAGCTCATAGCCGGGGAGCGTCGCATCGTCTGTATTCTTAAGCTCTACAATCGCGGCGTTTCTGATGACGAGCTTAAGCCAGCACTTCTTGGTGCCGGTGCCGCTTCTTGTCACGACGGCATCGCTCTCGAAAACTACGAGAGAACGCTCTGTAGGCACCCCGTCGCTCCAGTTTTCGGAGTTCGACCACTCGCCTTCGGCCGGGCCGATCCATTTGTTTTCGGTGAGGTCGGCTGCAGCGTAGAACGACTTCTCGCCATGCTTGTAGAGAACCTTGTAAGAGACGGCGGCGCCTTCGATCGTGAAGTACTCAGAGACATCGGTGTCAGCCGCGACAGTCTCGTTCAGGAGCTTCAAGCCATCGACCTCGAAGAGCTTCTGCTCGATGGCGTCGCTAAAATCAAGCGTGACGCCCGAAAGGACGATCTTGCCGCCGGCTTCGAGCCAAAGATTCTTGCCCGCGAGCGCGCCGGCCGTCGTGCTGCGGGCGATTTTCGAGACGAGATAGAAAGACTCGCCCGCGTTGACCGTGCCGCCACCCGGTGTCGTAACCGCGCCGGCGTCCGCATCGACCGCGATGCCGGCGAAATATCCGCCCGAAAGCGTGAGAGCGCCGCTGCCTTTCTTCGTGATTGTCCCCTCGCCGGACATATCGGCCGTAATCGTGATGACATCTTTGCCGTTGGTGTCGATCGCGCCACCTTTCGATTTGACATTCACCGTCGGGTTGACGGTATGAGCGGGGTCTGTGTTGCCCAGCAGATATCTGGAGTTGTTGCCATCCTTGTTCAACGCTACCAATGTACCGCCGTCAAAATTGAATTCCGACGTGCCTGAAGAAGTGCTGCGCTCGACATGCCAGACCTTGAGCGTGCCACCCTCTTCAAGATTGACGGCACGCGTGCCGCTGCCTGCGCTACCCAGCACAAGCCATGTGCCGACAGTTTCGCTGCCGCACGAGACCACGCCGTTATCCTTGATAGTGAGCGAGCCGTTGCCATTGTCGCCCAGTATGACATCGGCCCATATGTTCGCCACAGTCAAAGTGCCGCCCGAAACTGTGGCTACAGCCTCTGCCCCCGACGCACAGCCGATCACCATCTTTGCGTCCGCAGTGACATCACCGCCCGAGATATCGAGTTTCGCCAGAGAATTGTTCGACCTGCCGAAATAGGATGTTTTGAGAGTGACAGTGCCGCTCACGACCTCCAAAACGCCCGTGTTGCTGTTCGCGCCGCCGTCATTCTCTGTCACATACAATGTTTCGCCCATTGTCACCTTGCCACCATCGACCAGCATCCGCCCGGCAGCGCCCGAGACGCCCTTCTTGCCGCCGAGGACGAGCCAGTTGGGTTTGAACTCGCCGCCGGTAACGGTGATGACGCCCTCCGCCCCCGTGCCGGTGCCAACGAGAGTTCCGTCTTTTACCGTCACTACGGCATCATCGGAAATATTCAAATACGCCTTGCTTTTGGTGCCGTTGCCAATCCAAACCCTGCCCGAGTTGGCAGTGTAGGTTCCGCCTGAAATATTGTAGTATGAAGTATTGCCGTTGCACGCCATTTCAAGAGCGCATTCACTTTGACCGGAAACCACGCTACCGCCTGTCTGGGTAACGGTCGCTGTTGAACCGCCTGCTTGGCCGACAACCAAGCGCCCGTTGCCGCCGCCCACTTTCAATTCGCCGCCTGCCACTGTCAGATTGCCGGTACAGTTGCCATCATCGCCGCAAAGGTACATCCAATATCTTGTCTCTACCTTGCCATAGTTCAAGACAAGCGTGCCGTCGTTCTTGCTGCGGCCGCCAACGATCAAGTCGTTGCCAAAGAGATAATACCCGCCATTCACGACTAAATAGCCGGCACCGTTGCTGGAGCTTAGATATGCGTTTTCAGCGCCCTCGCCCATCTCAAGACCGCAGCTCTCGTCATCTCTATCGCCTGTCGTGAAAACAACCGGGCTTTCGGCCGTGCTGCCACCGATTCTGATTGACGCGCCAATGCCCGTGGCCTTCTCGTTGAAATTGATTGTCGCGGGTGAATTGATGTACCATTTGCCGTCAGTGCCGGACCAGTTACCGCCGTCGCTCCAGTACTTTATCGGCTCTGTGGAGTTCCCGGTCCACGTCCAGTCCGCCACAGCGGAAGAGCAAGCCGCAAACGCGGCGACCATGATCGGCATATACTTGTACATTGATATCTTCATGTGTACTCACTACCTTTCTTTTGGGTTTGTGCAGATATGATACCAAAATTCATGCCGGTCCGTCATCCACCCAAATGGGGGATGGCGTACCGGCGCATTAAAACGCGGCCCTGCCGGATGACAGGGCCGCGTGTTGTTCAGCGATAACCGTTCAGCTTTAGTTACGGCTGCGCGTCCTCGATCGTGACGCCGACCTTGAAGAAGCCCGCGCCAGACTCGCCCTGGTCGAAGGATTTCTCGCTGCCGAGTTCATAGGATTCTGTCGGCTGCGCCGGCCATTCATCCGTGAAGCTCGCCTTCTCGTAGACGTTAAGCATCACCTTGTAGTCGCCCGTCACTTCAGCGTCGAGCGAGACGACAATCTTGCCGTCCACAATCTTGATCGTGGGCGTCACGTCCTTCTCGAGCTCGCCATCCTCGTCCAGAAGCCCGAGCACGTACGCTTGGGCGTAGGTAATGCCGCTCGCGGCAGAAGCGGTGTCGGCGAGCGTCTTACCCTCGGGGAGCTTGACGTCTTCTGTGATCGTGAAGGTCTTGTCTTCGGCGCCGCCGGAGTAGCCCTTCTGCTCTGCCACGACCCAGACACCGTTCTCGGTGTCGTAGGTGGCGGCATAGCCCGTCGCGAGGAAGGTCGCGACCTTGCCGGAGTCGTCGCCGAGCGCGGGATTGACCTTGCTGAACGCGCCGCCCTCGATGAAGAGGAGCTGCGTCGCGACATTGTCTTGATTGACGGCCATGCCGGTCCACCCAGGCTTGTATTGGTACGGCTCTTCAGTGAGGTTGATGTAGGTGCCGCTCTTGATCGTCACCTTCGCGCCGTTGAACGGATACGCGCATGCGCCCGCCTGCGAATCGACCGTGATCTCGAGATCTTCGAGCGTGACGGTCGCGCCGGAGCGCGCAGTAATCGCGTATACGCCGTTCTTGACGATATCCGCGTCATCCTGCGAGCAGTCGATCGTGCCGTTCTTGATAACCACGGCGCCGCTCTTCACGTCGAAGGCGCTGCCGTTGCCGCTCGTACCCTCGCGGGTGACGGTGTAGCCGCCGAGGTCGATCGTAAGGGTCGTGTCAGCGCCGAGATTCGGCTCGACGCGCGCATCAAGCGTAACGTCGGCGAGAAGCGAGACCGTCTCGCCGTCATTCGCGGCCGCGACAGCCTTGGCGAGCGAGGAGTACTCAAGGCCGCCGACACTGGCGACCTTCGCCTTTGCGACGAACTTGTCGTAGCCCGGCCTGTCGGTCTCGACATTCGCGGTCTCCTCGGCAAGCGAGAGCGCCGCGCCTTCCTTGACGTAGAGCACGCCGGTCTGGACATCGACCTCGCCGTTGATTTGAGGCGCGCTCTCGAGCACGAAGGTGCCTTCGCCAAGCTTGACGATGCCGCCAGTGGAGCCTTCGGCCGCAACGAGCTGCTTCTCGGCCTTGGTCTCGAAGTCGGCGGGAATGCTGAACACCGCGCCGCCGTCCTTGACCGCAACCGTCCAGCCGCCGTTGCCGTCGAGCATCGAGTCCGCCCAGGTTCCGTTCGCATAGGACGAGAGCTTGCCGCCGTTGAAGTTCAGCGTCGCGGCGAAGCCGTCGTCCTGCGGCGTGAACCTGCAGATGGCGAGCTCGCCGCCGTCGAGGTTGATCACGGACTGGCCGCTCACCTTGAACCACTTGGCGTTGCCGTTGACGCCGACTGTCATGAAGCCGCCCTTCATGGTGAGCGTGCCGGCGCTACCCTCGGCGCCCGCGACACCGAGCTCCAGATCGCCGCCGCCACCGACGTTGTTCTGCATGAGAACGCGGCCGGACTTGCTGCCGGAGACGACGAGTTCAGCGCCGCTGTTGATCTTGAGCTGCTTGATGTTGACCGTTGCGTTGTCGCCGAGAGCGAATTCGGCGTCCGCCTTGAACTCGGTGACATCGGCAGGCAGGTCGAGAGTCGCGCCCGCGCCAACGGTGATCGTGCCGCTAAGTGCCGCACCTGTAATCTTGACAGTTGCCGCGTCGGGCACCGCCACTGCATCGAGCTCGAGCGAGCCGTTCTCGCCGACGGCGAAATCCGCCTTGTCTTTGAACACGACATTGCTCACAGTCACCGGTACGAACACGTTCAGAAGTCCGCCGACAGTCAGAGTGCCGGTGAAGTCCATCGCACCGGCATTGAGATAGCTGTCGCCATTCGACTCCAGCACCTCGACGTCGCAGCTCACAGTCTGCGGGACGCCGGACTGGTTCTCGATGCCGACGCGATTGAGCTTGAGCGTACCCTCGCCGCTGATGCCGCCGAAGAGCGAGAGATAGCACCAAGCGGGTGTTTCGCCACGCTGCAGCGTGACCTCGCCATCGACTGTAATGCTGCGGCAGATATCTCTGCCGTTCGCATCCTCGCTGACGCCGCGCGTTTCAGCATCATCAGTGAAAGACTGCCAGCCGTTATCCGAGACATAGACAGTGCCGGTGAATTCGGCCGGGAACGTCACGTCAGTATACTTCGATGGAATCACGCCGGTGGACCAGTTGGCCGCGTCCTTCCACACGCCGCCAGTGGCGCCGACCCAGGTGCTCGCCGAGTTGTCGACAACCTCGTATGCGCCATCGACAATCTTGACGCCGTAACCTGCGGCCGCCGTGACCTTGCCGGTAAGCGAGACGCCCTCGGCGAGTTCAAGCTTGTAGCCCGTCCCCGGCAGGACGACATCCTCGCCAGTGGACTGCAAGACAGTGATTGACTTGTCGTCAAGCTCCGCGACGCCTGCGATAGCCTCGGCGATAGACGCATATTCGATACCCTTCGCGTCGGTCGCGACGGGGGCTTCGGTCTTGCGGGTAAGTGTCACGGCGGTGCCGGTATTGGCAAGTCTCCAGAAGTAGCCGTCCACAGGCTCGCTGTCGGTAACCTCGGCGAGGCCGGTCACGGATGTCGCCTTAAGAAGCGTGAACGCCTGGGCTGTAGAGCTGTATGTTTCAGCGCCGGCGAGATCGAAGACGACGTCTGTCGCGTCGACCGCCGCGTTTACTGTGAGCGTCGGGCATGAGTACACGCCGTCGGCCTCGACGAGCGTCTGGCGGACGATAGCGCCGGGCTCCAGCGTAAGGGCCGCTATCGGCTGAGCCTCCTTGCCATTCGGATCACCAGAAATCACGGCACCAGACTTGACCGTGATGCTTTCAAAGCCGAGGACTGTGTGCAAGTCAGCAAAGGCGGACGGCGCAAGCGCGAACTCGCCGTCTTCGACGATGACGTTAGGAATGCCGTATGTGGTGTAGGTGAGCTTGCCTGCGCCAACCTTCTTGAGAGTGACGCCCGAAATCGGATTGTTTGGCGTGTACCAGCTGCTGTCACCGAAGAACGCAGTATCGCCGATGGTGAAATCGCCGCCGAGCGCACCGACTTCGACCACGACATTTTGGGCGTTTTCGTCAAAGAAGTGCATCTTCTGGCTGGGCGTAGTGAGCGAACCAAAGGCGATAGTGCCGTTATCACCAAGCGCGGTGAACACGGTGTCTGCATTCAGCACCCATGAGGCCTTGGCGGAACCGGCGGCGAAAGAATCGAAGTATGTCTTGCCGGAGATTGTCGCAGTACCTTCGAACGCGCTATTGTCGCCCGCGAGGTGAATGTCGTCACTGTCGAATGTAACCGATGACGCGCCTGTCATCTTGCCGTTAAGCGTAACATTGCGCCTGACGAGAAGCGGAGTCGTGCAGATGACATCCGCGTTCACGGTTATGCCGCTGTTGGAGCTGGCGCCGATCCAGTTGTTGGCCTCGGTGTTGTCATGCCTGGACTCTATCGTAACGCCAGCCGATATGACCATCGTGCCGCTGTCGGCGTTGAAGCCATGACCCGAAAGGATGAACTTGCCGTTGCCGCCGACGAATGCGGCGCGCACATTGGGCTCGCCACTGCCGCTCTTGAGCGTAACATTGGCGCGGGCGAGGATTCTCTTGAAGTTGCCGGTGTTGCCGGCCCAGCCGTTGCACTGGGTGTCGGCCGTGGCAATCACGGTATCGGCCGCCCCGGGCGCCGCATTGTTCCAGTATGCGCTGGGCTGGTCGAAATAGAGCGGGTTGCCGTCTGTCGCGACAACCTTGCCGCAAACCTTCATCGTGCCGGAGCCGACGCTTTCAATCGTCGCAATAATGACGACAGTATCGTCGGCGCCCGGGGTGGTCGAGAGCGTATACGTGCAGGCGGGGCCGGCGAGCGCAATCGCGTCGTTGATGGTTTCGCCGCCGCCGAAATCAAGCGACTTGACGGTGAGAAGATTTACTGTCGAGCCGGCCGCGAGCTCAAGGCCGGTCATATCAATAACGAGAGCCGCATTCGCGCCAATCGCAAGAGCGCCGATATTGGAGTTCGCCGGAATCGTCAGGATGCCGGAGCTGACAGTGAGGTCGTTGCCCGAAAGAGCACCCGCGAGAGTCGTCATGCCGTCGCCAGCCTTGATGAACGCGCCTTCGCCTGTTACGGACGCGAAGTCGGAGGCCAAGCG
>JAZQBR010000288.1:0-16232 GCA_045545855.1 Kiritimatiellia bacterium
GCCGACGGCAAAGGTCCGACATATTCCTATACACCAGATGGTAAGCTTTCCCAGCGCATTTGGGCGCGAGGCATTGTTACCGATTACGCTTATGATGGCTGGGGTAGCCTCACCAACACCGTCTACTCTGACAACACACCGACAATCTCGCTCTCGTATGATGCATTCGGTCGCCAAATCGAAGCCCACGACGCCGCAGGCATAACCACCTTCCTCTACGATTCCTTCGGCTCCCTCACCAACGAAACCGTCATTGGCGTCGCCGGAACAAACACCATCATTCGCCATTGGGATAACTACGGTCGCTCCCTCGGCTACAGCTTGGTAGGGCTCGCTGTCCCCAGCGAGCCGCATCGCCAGTCAACTCTCGCATATGATCCAGCTACAGGTCGTCTCGCCTCAATGCAGATTCCCTCCGAGCAATCAAACAATCCCGACAATCAAACAATCACACAATTCACCTGGTCTTATCTCCCCGGCTCCGACCTCAAGTCCTCCCTCTCCTACCCCAACGGCCTCTCCGCCTCTTGGACCTACGACGCCAAGGGCCAGCTGCTTCAGGTCTGCAACGCTTTCCCGACCAACGTCATTTCGCAGTACGACTACACCTATGACGCTGCTGGTCGCCGCGTAGCTTGCGGGAAGTCCGGCAGCGCATTCGCGCAAGACGACACTCTGTCGTACGGCTACAACGAAAAGAGCGAGCTGACGAATGCTGTCGCGTCGGTTGACTCCGACTACCGCTACTCCTATGCCTTCGACGACATCGGCAACCGCGAAACCTCGTTCGAGCGCGGCATGAACCACACCTACGCGGCAAACAACCTCAACCAGTACACCGCCGTTGATGACTTTACACCACAATTTGACGACGACGGAAATCAGACGCTTGTCAAAACAGCTACCGGTGTGTGGGCCGTCACCTACAACGGCGAAAACCGCCCGATCTATTGGACGAATGGTGATACGGTTATCACGATGAGTTACGACCGTATGGGTCGCCGCGTGACCAAGAACGCCCAGCGTTTCGTCTACGATGGCTATTTGCAGATTGCCAACATTGAACATCAAACTTCAAACATCAAACTTCAAACTTTCGTCTGGGATCCGACCGAGCCCATTGCCACCCGTCCGCTTGTGTGGGACTCTTCAACTATTCAACCTTTCAACTTTTCAACTTCGTATTACACTCACGACGGGAACAAGAACGTGAGCGAGGTCGTCGTAGAGGATGGCGACATTGCGGCGCACTACGAGTACTCGCCGTTTGGCGCACGAACCGTCTCCTGTGGCGCTTCCGCTGCAGCGAACCCCTTGCGGTTTTCCTCGGAGTACGCCGAGGACGATACTGCAACGTTGTACTACAACTATCGACACTTCAATCCGCCAGAAGGAAGATGGTGTTTGCGTGATATGATAGGTGAAGGTTTTGCTGTAAATTTAATGTGTTATGTCCGAAATCGTTCTGCTTGCAAATTCGATTTTCTTGGAAATAAAGAGCAAGACTGGCCTAGAATTGGAAAGGCGAACTGGAAGCCCAAGGAGGCACTCAATCTTTTTGAGTATGATGTTAGTATAGAAGGCTTGGAAGAGGGGTGTGAGGTTAATTTTATACAGTTGGTCCGAGGAAATGATGGTATTGATAGGAATTATTGGTCTTTGGATATCTCACACCGGGGGCAAGGCAATGAACCTGACGATAAACCTATGCTATCTGAGGATATGTACTATTACGATACTTTTGATCCGCGGCAGCAAGTGCATTACCACCAGGATGGAACTGTTACGTTTACGGATCGTCCAGGAACGGATGGACTTGAGTTTTATTTGTTTGTAGTTCAGCGGTGCTGCCTCGAATATTATGGTGGGCGTAAATCGTGCCATTGTTGTAAACATTCAAAAGCAACAGTTGTAAAGAGAGTGCACTGGGAAACTACAAGTGAGCCAGATGAAAAATATGGCAGTACTGTAAAAGTTACTGAGCTATCCAAGAGAGAAGAATATAAGAGTGATTATTTGCTTAAGAAGTTGCTCAAAGACGGTGGACGGCAGAGTAATTGCGAGGCATATCAAAGGGATAATCCAACAGATCCAATGATGCGCACGACAATTGATCTAGAGTTCCGATATAATAGTCATGATTGAGCCGCGAAATTCAGATGACACACGCATACAGCATAAGTCAGCAGGAGTGTTTATGATTGATAAAATCCTTCGATTAATAGTTGTGTTTTTCACCATGAGCGCATGTGCAGAATCGATGCTGGAGGATAAACATCTGAGCATTAATCTGCGATTGGGTTTCTGCGAGGTTCTCAACAGTGAGAAGAGTCTGGCGAAGGATGGATCTTATGAAACAAGTCTGTTTGTGCGAAATGTTGGCGGAAAATTTAAAGCGAAGTGGAAGCTAGGATATGAATATTCTAGTTGCTATGCCGTGCTTATTGTTGAAAGCCTTTCAGACAAATTGCTAGAACTTCCGGATATTTATGGTCCCGAATGGTCAATCAAGAACACTAAAAGTGGCGCAAGATTCCCCAAGTCACTTCCTTGGTACTCGTCATTTCCGTGGGAACGAGAGCAAAATAGTTTGAAAATGAAGCCCATGCAGGTTGTTTGCTATCTTTATGGTGCAGATCATTCGCTAACAAATGGAGCGATGAATGACCTCGTTGTAGATTGCAAATCTCCAGAAATGCATCTCGCGTCAAATCAACTTGGAAGTCCGTGGCATCTTGGGAAAATAGTGCCTCAAAGTGGATTGAATCTTGACATGATTGGTATAGGAGATGTGTTGGATGGTAGAAGTTATCATGGTGCACTCTTGTTCCCGAAATGTGCAAGATATGAGAGGGCATTGCCAATATGTGATAATGGCTTTAGTGAACCAAGTGTTATTCTGTTGTTGTCAAATGCAGATAAAAGCGACATTAAAGTCAAGGGCTTCGCATCTCCCGCATGGAATTTGTATGTAGAAATACAAGGGAATAGGTATCCTATCGCACCTTCAAACTTTGTCGCAAGGGCCTATTTGGATGATTTCGTCATAAAGAGCGGTCATTCAAAGGGATTGGCTATAGGAGTTGATTATGATATGATAGTGAAAAGAAAAGAAGGCGACACGATGAAGTTTTTTGCTAGTTATGTCGATGGCGAGAACAATGTTGATACAAGCAGTGGCGAAGTGCGTGTGATGCGAAGCGAGTGAAGCGTTATTGCGTGGCTACGTGAATTCAGATGGTTATGTTTTGAAACTGAATATCGGTGAGTTTAGCTGTAAGGCTGTGCGAATTGCAAGATGACAAAACGGCTGACAGTAATTGTCTCTGTGACTGCGCTGCTGATTGCATCGGTGGTCGTGGTTGCGTCGCGCAACCGCCGCCAGCCAGCACCGCCGCCGTATGTGCCTGTTGCGGCACCGCCAGCCGAGGTGCGTGTCAAGGCAGTGGAGAGGAAGTCGGAGACGGTGGAGCATAAGGAGTCGGCTGTGGCATCTGCCTCCGTCGCAATCGTCTGCGGGGCCGATGCTACGACCGCCGACCGCTACGAGGCGCGAAACGATGCGCTCAGGTCGATTGCGCGGCGGAGGGACTTGCCCGAGAAGGATGTCGCCGCGCTCGCGGCGTATTTGCGCTCGTTGGACAGCGCGATGCGGGTCGAGCGCGTGGCGGCATTGAAGAACGACGTGATGAATTTGTTGCGCAACCAGGAGCCAGCTGTAGAAGGAATGGCGGAGACGTTGGTGGGGATTATTGAGGGAAACAAAGGTAATCGTGACGGCGCGCTCGGTGATCGCGCCCTACCGGGTAACACCATACATTCGCCGGCTGTCATCGACTACTGCATACAGCACCTTGGCGCGATGGTGAATGAACTGGACGATGCAGCGCGGGTCGGCGCGCTCGGTGATCGCGCCCTACCGGATGGCGGAGTGCGTGGAGTGCTCGTCAGGGCGGCGTGTGAGAAGGCCAAGCCATACGCCGGGACTGCGCTCTATTCGCTCGCTGAGGACAAACGCGCGACCGCTGCACAGGAAGGGGAGCTGAAGCGGCTCACGCTTGCGCTCTGTAAACCTGGCGTCAACAACGTCGCGCGCATCGCGGCGGTCCAGCTCGCGGGACAGCGCGGCTACTCCGAGGCGCTGCCGGTCTTGCGCGAGACGCTTTCCGGTGAAAAGCGCGACGCCGTTCTCGACACGGTCTGCATCGGTTCCATCGGGCTTCTCGGCAACGCGGATGACATCGCGCTTATAGAGCGCTTCAAGGGCGACGCACGGCGCTCCGCCGCGGTCGAAGCGGCGATCGAGCGGATAAAGGGCCGGGAGGAGAGTTTTTAGGCATGATTGATATTGAGCTAGACGGGTTCTTCGGACAAGAGTTGTTGTCGCAGAGTACGCAGATGTTGCGATCAAGACCGATTGTCGTCACCCCCGCGTGTAATCTGACATCGATGCAGAATTGCCTTTTCGGTGGTGCGGGCGACAATCGCCCTTGCTCGCGGCTTCATTCTTCAAACAGGTCCACTGGAGGGAGCCGCAACTCCCGCCGAAGGTTTGCAATGGACTCACGACTTGCATCTCATTGCCGCGGACGATTCTCGATTGTCGCCCGCACGACTGCCGGGCGAATGAAGCGCTTCCAGGATTCCATTCGCGGGGGCGACGACAATCGGAATCGGACGCAAATTCTGCGGCGTCTGCGACTAAACATAACGTACGCTAAGGCAAAAACATGAGAAGAATAGTTGTTTTCTGTTGTCTATGTTGTTTTCCAATGCTCTCCGCCTTGGCAGCGCCTCGTCTGGCCGTTCCGCCGGAGGGTGTGGCGTTCGGCGAGATAGCCGCAGGAGAGGCGGCGTCGAAGTCGATTGAACTCCGCAACGCCTCGCCGTCTCCCGTCACCGTCTCGCAGGTGAAGGGCTGCTGCGGCGCGGACGCCTCGCTCTCGGCGATGCGCATCGAGCCGTCGTCCGCCGCGACGCTCTCGGTTTCGCTTAAGGCCATGCTCCCAGGCGAGTTCTCTAAGCACGTCCAGATTCTTTGCGACGATCCCGAAAGCCCTGTGATAAACATTCCCGTCACCGGTAGCGCCGTCGAGTCGAAGACCGCCGCCGCGTCGCACTGGACACTTCCGACCGTCGTCCTCGCGGGAATCGTCGACGGATTCAACCCGTGTTCCTTCGCCATCATGATTTCGCTCGCGGGCATTCTCGCCATCGGCAGCCGCAAACGCAAGGCGAGAATTATCGGCGGACTTTCGTTCTGTGCCGGCACGTTTGTCACGTACATGCTCATGGGTCTCGGACTTATGCAGGCACTTAAGGCGCTGGAAGGGCTCCGCGTCGTCCACGATATTGTGATGGCGCTTCTTGCGCTCTCGCTTTTCGTACTGTCGTTCCTGAGTTTCCGCGATGCGCTGCGCTTCCGCAAAATACCCGTCTTCTCCGTCGTGACATTGAAGTTGCCGGAGGGGGTGAAGGTGCTGATACGTAAGATTGCGATGGAGAGCTGGAGCGGACCGGCTGTCGCCCTCGCGGGCTTCGGCTGCGCGTTCCTCGTGACGCTTCTCGACGCGCTCTGCACGGGTCAGGTCTATGTTCCCGTCCTCGCGCTCATATCCCGCGAGCCGGGCGCTTGGCGCTCCTTCGCGCTGCTTGCCCTCTACAACCTCGCCTTTATCGCGCCCCTCGTCGCCGTGTTTATTCTCGCCTCGAAGACGACGGACGCCTTCCAGATGGCGAAGTGGTCGTCGCGCAACGTCATCCCGGCGAAGGTCGCGCTTGGCGTCATGTTCGCGGTGTTGGGGGTTCTTTTGTTGAAAGTTGCGTTCCTGTAATGAGGTGTTCCAACAATGTGCAGGGGTGAAATAATCATTGCGAAAATGAACGCACTGAAACATTTCGTTGTCGTTAACATTGCGCGATTTGCCGCGGTAGTCGCGGCGACCTTCTCGCTCTGCGCAGGCGATGCATTCGCCGACGGCTGCCTTCAGAGAAACATGCCGGGGAGCACCGAAGGGGAGGCGAAGAGTCCGTGCGGATGCTCCGAGACCGGCAAGGACACCGCAACGGTCAACGACGATTGCATAAAGATCGTCCTTGGACTCGGCGAGACGACGCCGTGGACAGGTTCGCGCGACGTGGCGCTGAAGGTGTTCGCCGACGATGAGTCGCCGATGGTGTTCACGCCGTATTCGCTTTATGCGATCTGCGGCTATACATTCAAGCGCATCGGCAACGCCGTCATGTCCGACGGCGAGACGCCGAAGGAGGTCGTCTTCTCGCATCCGAACGGCGAGCCGGTCAAGTTCGTTTTCAAGGAAGGAGAGTCGCTGGGACGCCCTGACCCCGGCGTCCATGTTCCGATGGACGAGCGCCTCCAGATGGTCGATGCCGAGGGCTGAGCCACGACCCGCGACCCTGTGTTCTGGGACCTCTACATGGAGGACGGAAGGGTTCGCCGCTATGTCGCCACAGACATGCACGGCAAGCGCGGCAGGTTCGTGAGCGAGCGGGACGCGCACGGGCGTGTTGTGACTTCCGAAGACATGGGAATAGACATCGTCTACGACCTTAACGGCGTCCGACAGCTGCTGACGCCCTCGCGCCTCGCGGACGTCCAGGCGTTTCGCAATGGCTACGATGTTCGCGTCTATGCCATTCAGGACGCTCCGCCCAAAGACACGACGACAGGCCTCTACGCGGTACCATCGGATTCCCCTTATCGCGTCCTGACCGTCAGAAGCGACAATGGCGGCAAGCGCGCCGTTGTGACGCTGAAGACGGGCGCGGCGGACGCGAAGACATACGTCTTCGACTACGTGATGGGCGATTGGTCCTTGAAGCGTCCGAACGGCGTCGAGGAGCGCAAGGAGCGCATGGTTGCCGACGAGCGTGCCGCACGACTTGTCAAGGAGGTGTATTCGCCGTCGGGGGAGAAGCTTTCCAGTTCTGAGATGAACTACAAGTGGGAGTCCTGGGGCTTCGCGATGACCAACAAAGTCGAGGGATTCGGCTCCGCCACGCGCACGACATCGTGGACGTTCTGGACGAGCGGCGGCGGAAAAGGCAAGGTCAAGACAAGCCTCGAACAGTCGGGCCTGCTTACTTCCTACTCTTACGACGGCCAAGGCAGGAAGATTTCCGAAACGCGCTCGGGCCCCGGCATGATGACCGAGGTGACGACATACGACTACACGCCGGTCGATCCGAGCGACCCTGTGTTGCCCGTCGACACCCGTCCGCGCACGGTGGTTCGCAAACTCAACAACATCGAGTGCGAGCGTACCTACTACGTCTATTCGCCTCTCACCAACATCGTCGAGCGCGTCGGCACCCAAGGTGCGGCCTTTGGCGGCACCAACGCCCTCCGCACAGTGACTGCGTTCTATCCCGTCGTTGCAAACGATGTCCGCTCCGGCCTCGTCGCCTCTGTTCGCCATGAGGATGGCAAACTCGACGTCTACGACTATTCTCTCGTCTCAAACCTTTGGGTTGAAACTGTTACCTACCTCCACGAACAATCTCCTTCTCCCATCTCCGGCAAGACCACCCGCGACATCACGCTAACCAACGCCCGCAGCAAAATTCTCGAAGAAAAGACCGAGGCGTTCATCGACGGAATTTGGTATACTATTGCCAGAAACCGCATGACATACAACGAACAGGGAAAGCGCATTACTTCTGAAAACCTCGCCGGGCAAGTCACGACCACGGCGTGGGATTGCTGCCACAAGGTTTCTGAAGTTCAGCCCGATGGTTCTACCACGACATGGGACTACGACGACGAAGGCCGCATGATCGCCTCGTCGCGCCTCATCCCTCTCGACATGACAAATGTCACGTGGCTTACCACCTGCTATCGCTACGACGCCCTCGGTCGCCAAGTCGCTACATGGCAAACAAACTACGCAGCGCAAGTTGGCCTCCCTGTCACGCGCACCCGCTACGACGCGCTCGGCCGCGTCATCGCCCGTGTCGACCAGCTTGGCAACACCACGACTACCGAGTATAGTCCAGATGGGCGAACTGTGTTCGTCCGTAACCCCAACACCTCAACCCGCATCACTACCCGTTCTGCATCTGGCGACGTTCTCTCCATCACCGGCACCGCCGCAACGCCCGAGTTCCACACCTATGGCATTCAGCCAGATGGAACGCGCTGGCATAAAACAGTTGAGGGAGAAACAGCCAACTCTCCGCGCTTTACCAAGCGCTATGAGAATATGCTTGGCGCAACCATTCGTGGTGAAGAAAGTGGTTTTGAGGGTGCTGTTCTTGCAACATCATATGGCTATGATGGCTATGGGCGTCGCACGTCTCAAGCATCGGAAGGTGAGCCTGCGCTGCGTCAGGAATATGACATCTTCGGAGAGGCGTCCTCTAGCACAATCCAGATCAACGCGTCTGAATGGCGCAGGTCAGATTTCAACAGCTATTATGAGTTGCGCGGGACTTCTGTTTGGTGGATGGCAGAGACGGTTGGAAGCTGTTCGGATGAAAACATTGCGGATCGAAGGCAAACCGAGGCCAAGCGTATTTCCGGGGTTTCCCGAATGCTGCTAGCGGAGTCGCAGAAGGTCGATATGAGGGGGAACGTTTCCACGTTGCGCATAGAGTACAGTGGTTCACTTGGAACAGTGCAGATTGGCATGACGCCGGAAAAGAGCGCGTCGGATACAGCCTTGTTCCGGTTTGGCATGCTGGTCCGCTCCGGGTCTGGCTCTAGAGGGGATTCCTTCGTGGTATATGACGAATTAGGTCGGCGCTGTGCGACAATTGACGGAAGCGGCAAGTCTTCCCGATGCGAGTACGACCAGTATGGCCGCTGTTCCGCTGAAATTGACACAGATGGCAGTCGGATAGCGTACGGGTATGATGCCTTTGGCCGAATGGTGTCCCTGACAAACGCATTGGGCGAGGTCAGGCGGTTTGAATACGACATCCGAGGGAGGAAGGTCTTCGATGGAGGTTCAATGCATTCGACTAGGTTTGCCTATGATGTTTTCGATAACACCGTTTCCATGATAAACTACCGCGATGGGCAAGATGCTATTGGAGACGAGACTCGTTGGGTCTACGATGCAGCGTCAGGCAAGCTGTCTAGCAAGATATTTGCAAACGGGAAGGGGCCGGAGTATTTCTACAATGCAAATGGTCTTTGCACGCGACGCGTCTGGGCGCGAGGTGTTGAGACAACATACGGCTACAACAGCTGGGGGGATCTTGTGCGTACGGAATACTCTGACGGCACACCCACGGTTGTGCGCGCGTATGATGTCCTTGGACGACTGACCAATGTTCTTGATGCTGCAGGCACGACAACATATGAATACAACGCTGTTGGCGACTTGCATAGGGTGGTTGTCGATGCAGGGGAGGAGCAGAATACAGTCGAGCATTATCATGACGAATTCGGAAGGAGCTTGGGATACTCTCTTGATGGCATTCGTCAGTCGACGCTTGCATATGACCCTGCGTCTGGGCGTCTTGTGTCCATGGAGGCTGTTGGAAGCCCAACCCCCTTCGCTTGGAGTTACCATGACGGCAGTGGATTCAAGTCGGCGCTTACATATCCGAATGGGTTGACTGTTGCCTGGAATTATGGCAGACATGGCGAACTCATGTATGTTGATAATGCATGTATAACGGGGTCTGTTTCGAGGTTTGCGTATGGCTATGATGCAGTTGGGCGCAGAGTGTCGTGCGCCAGGTCTGGTATGGTGTTCCCCGATGAAGATACTTATGCTTATTTCTACAACTCGTGCGGCGAGTTGACGAATGCCGTTGCGACATTGGATTCCGATTATCAGTTTGAATATGAGTTTGATGGTGCCGGCAACCGCATACGCGCTTCAGAACGGGGAGTTTCTGTTGAGTATTTTGCAGATCAGCTAAACCAATATACAAATGTCGTCACAGCTGCCGATAATGGGTTTGCCCCGACTTTCGACGACGACGGAAACCAGACGCTCGTCAAAACCTCAACTGGTATTTGGTCTGTTGTCTACAACGGCGAAAACCGTCCAATCCGATGGACTTGTATCCAGTCAGGATCACCGTCAATTACCAACAATCAGACCATAGCCATGACGTATGACTTCTTGGGGCGTCGAGTCAAGAAGGGTAATCGGCGGTTCGTCTACAACGGCTACAACCAGATAGCGGACAACGGCGGCAATGTCTACGTGTGGGATCCTTCGGCGGGAGCGTCAATGCGTCCTCTGGTTTGGAAGCGGGGCAATGATGTTTTGTACTACACCCACGACGGCAACAAGAACGTGAGCGAAGTGATTGCGGAGAACGGCGATGTCGTCGCCCACTACGAGTACGCTCCATTTGGTGCGGTCGTAGCACAGCAAGGGGCACTTGCAGCAGTGAACCCCTGGCAGTTTTCGTCTGAGTACATCGATGGCGACATGGGCCTGATGTATTATAGCTTCCGTCATTACGACCCAGCAGCGGGCCGTTGGCTCAGTCGCGAAGAGTTCGCCTTTGACGCACAGAACCACTACGAATATCTTTCAAACAGGCCCACAACAACGACCGACCACCTTGGGTTGTATGATGAGAAAGTTCATTTCTACCTCATGTATTTGATGATGTTGGATTTGTTCAAAGATAAGGAGAAGGCCTTGGCGATTGCGCAAGGGTCGCAGTATCCAGATTCGCGTAGACAATTTGATGCTATGGATCGTTGGTGGTTTCCATGGCGATGGGTAGTTCCCTCTGATGATCGTAAGGCGGTGCGGCGGCTTCTTCACAATCTGAACGAGTTGAAGTGCTGTCAACTTAAGAAATTTAGAGGTTGTATAAAAGATTTGATTCTCGCCGATGGGACAAAGACAAACGATTTCCTTGTAGGGGTGTATCTGCATGTTTATGCCGACACATTCTCACATGTCCACGCCGGAGTTTCTGTGGATGACGATGCCGATAAAGACAAGGAGTGTTCATATGGCGATTACATTGGACATGGGCATGCCTTGACTTTCCCCGACGATCCAAGATGGGTCTATTTTGATGAAAATATCGGTGAGCAGAGGCTAAGAGATTTCATTAAAGCAATTGAGGTGATGTTCGGGAAAAGCTTCTCCCCTGAGTTTAAACAGTTCTTTGAAAAGATATATGAAACCCATCAGGTTACCAAGTTGGTATACGGTGCTTTTGGAAAGGAGATGCGGCAGACGGAGGAATATGTCCATTGGATCGACTTCATCGAGGAGGAGTCCCGCAAAAGGGGATTGGACCAGCAGTATAAGGACGACAACGTCTTTGGAAAGCCAGCGACACAAGAGCTAAAAGACAAATACAAAGACATGGATAACATAGTTACTGGCACGGCGATGCCAGCACTAAAAGATTGTTTGAATAAGGCGGGAGGTAGGAAATGAAACGACTAAATGCTCGTGGCATAGGGGTAATAATGTTGCTTGCCGCAGCTGGAGGGGGGTGCGTGTATTCAGATCACTATGTAGTTTTGTCATCAAGTGCTGTAAGCGTGGAAGGTGGTGTGCTCAATATACCCGACGCACGATGGCAATTGGAAAGGACGATTTTCTACCCGATAGGCTTTTCCTTCTGCTTTGGGTATGGGCATGATGGATTTGATTGTCTTTTGGGTGAGTTGATATGCCACATTCCTACGTTCATACCGGAAATTATTTTCAACAATATAAACGATCGACAGTGGGTGGAAGACATTAGATTGCCCGTCTTTAATGCCGATGTGTCTGTTTCAGCCGGCGAATTTCTAGTTGTAGGCAGCATAGAAGGTCGCCAGCTGGAAGTCGAAAAGCACAATGCGGATGGAAAGGGCAGGGCATCTGATGGGAAATGCGCGATCGAATTTCACTTGAGGCCAGCGGATCAATGTGCATATAATAAAGTCGCGATGAGCGGCGCGATAAATGATGGACTGGGGCCACGAGTGGTGGATTTCGGAATGTGGAATAAAGATTGCAAGATATTCGCCGGCGCGCGGAAGTTGTATGTAGTTAGTAATTCTCTCTGGCATTACACCGAATGGTTTTTGTACCGCTACCATGATACCGGTGCCAACCCTGTCCTTTGGCGTGTCGACCCGTATACAGGCGAGCGTGAAGTGTTGGTAAGTTTTGACACGGGCAAATTCATTATCGAGAATCCTCCGAAAAAGGTTGTGGCGAGGCATGAGTGATAGCCAGTTACCCACATTTACGAACAAGCGCTACGAGAACCTCCTCGGCCAAACCGTCCGCTCAGAGCGCTCCGGCTTCCAGGGCGCTGTCCTTGCAACCGTTCACATCTACGACTCTTTCGGCCGCCTGGTCTCAACCTCCGCCGACTTCGAACCGACAACCGAGTACACCTACGACACTCTCGGCAACCGCATAGCGACAACAAAGGTGGTAGGTCGCGGTGACCCCACCGCGCCGTCCGAATGGCGCAAAACTGAAGCCACTTCTTCCTTCTCATCTCTTGAAGGCTCCATCTGGCTCACCCAAACCAACATCGTCTCCTGCTCCGATTCCTCCATCGCGCCCCTTGTCTCTTCTTCGGCGCGCCAGCTCACCGGCCTATCTTCCGCGCTTCCGGCGCGCTCTCGTACAACCGATGTTCGCGGTAATGTCACGATAAACGAAATGTTTATTGATTCTTCTCTCGCAACTTCCCGCCAAACAGTCCCCTACGCGACCAACAAGCCGTTGTCTTTCTCTCGTTACGGTGTCTCGCTGATGGAAGTCTCCGTTTCCGCCGTCACCAACACAGTTGCCTACGATTCCCTCGGTCGCCAGATCGCCAACACCGATGGCCGCGGCAATACCCGTCACGTCGAGTACAACGCTCTCGGTCAACATTCTGCCTCCATCGACGCCCTCGGCAATCGAACAACCTACGCCTACGACCAATTCGGCAACCTCGCATCTGTCACTGATCCGCTCGGCAATACCACGGTTTATGAATACGACCTTCGAGGCCTCAAGACCTACGAAGGCGGCGCGACATATCCTGTTCGCTACACCTACGACATCTTCGGTAACAAGGCAACGATGATGACGTACCGCAACGAATCACTTGGCCCCAACTCAGGTGATGTCACCACCTGGCTCTACGACATCGCCTCTGGCTCGATGACCAACAAAGTCTACGCCGACGGCAAAGGCCCGACATACAGCTACACTCCCAATGCGAAGCTTTCTCAGCGCACCTGGGCCCGCGGCATCGTCACGGACTACTCCTACGACAACTGGGGCAACCTTACCAACACCGTCTACTCGGATGGTACTCCGACAATCGCGCTTTCTTACGATGCCCTTGGCCGTCAAACTGAAGCTCATGATGCCGCCGGCATAACCACATTCATTTACGACTCCTTCGGCTCCATCACCAACGAAACCGTTGTCGGCGTCGCCGGAACAAACACCATCATCCGCCATTGGGATAACTTCGGCCGTTCCCTTGGTTACAGCTTGGTAGGGCGGGCAGCCCCCTGCCCGCCGCAGCGCCAAACAACCCTCGCCTACGATCCCGCCACCGGCCGTCTCGCGTCGATGCTCGTCGACGGAAGCGAAACTTCGTTTGTGTGGAACTATCTTGACGGCTCCGATCTCAAGTCCTCCCTCGCTTACCCCAACGGTCTTACCGCCACATGGACTTATGATGCCAACAACCTGTTGCTTCAGGTCTGCAATGCGACTCCGACCAATATCATTTCGCAGTACGATTACACCTATGATGCTGCTGGTCGCCGTGTCGCTTGCGGGAAGTCCGGAAGCGCATTCGCGCAGAACGACACTCTCTCGTACGGCTACAACAATCGCAGTGAATTGACAAACGCCGTAGCTGCCGTTGACTCAGACTACCGCTACGCGTACGACTTCGACGACATCGGCAACCGCGAGACATCGTCCGAACGCGGAACCAATTCCGTCTACACAGCCAATTCGCTCAACCAGTACACCGCCGTTGATGAATTCACACCCCAGTTCGACGACGACGGAAACCAGACCCTCATTAAAACCTCTACCGGTGTTTGGCAAGTTCAGTACAATGGCGAGAACCGTCCGGTTCTTTGGGAGTGTGTTTCCCCTAACTCCTCCATTCCCAACTCCTTCACGCCTCCACTCATCTCAATGTCCTATGATCGCATGGGTCGGCGTGTCACTAAGAACGACCAGAGGTTCGTCTATGACGGCTACCTGCAGATAGCAGACAACAGCGGCAATGCATATATTTGGGATCCTACCGAGCCTGTCGCAACTCGTCCGCTTGTGTGGAACTGCGGAGCTTCTGCCGCCTACTACGCGCACGACGGCAACAAGAACGTGAGCGAAGTCATCTCCGCAGACGGAATTCTCGCTGAGCACTACGAGTACGCGCCGTTCGGCGCCGTTATCGCCCAGCGCGGCGCATCTGCTGCGGCGAATCCTTGGCGTTTTTCGTCTGAGTTCGCCGAGGACGACACGGCGACGGTCTACTACAACTACCGCCACTACGAGCCGGTGATGGGAAGGTGGATGAGTCGTGATCCGATTAAGAGTTACGAATCAACTTTACTGTTGTTTTGTAAGAATACCCCAATGGTAAATGTTGATTATATTGGCCTTGCGGCATACAAGTGGGGAGGCGATATAGACAACAACGATTGCGGTTGTTGCTCATCCAATGAAACTTGCCGATGGAAAGGCTTCATTTCTGGGAATTTTGTTTCAGGTCCATTCGTTGGTTTTTATGCATCGATGAGCTTTATGGCCGAGGGAAATCCAGTGAACCCAAAGTGTAAAAAGACTTGGTTTGTAAGTGGTGATGGCGATAATGGTTTGTTCCCAGGTGGTGTATTTGGCTTGGGTTGGATAAAGGGGACTGCTATGTTTGATGAAGTTATTATGCCTTGTGAATGGCCTTTAGGTGACACCGCAACGGGGTCAATGACATTCATGGGTATGAGCGCTGCAGCTAAGTTGGCGATATCTGCTTCTGCAGTTATTCTTACAGTGGGTAATTTTATGGCGAGTGAATGGTTTGGCGCTGGTGGGTTGCACATATGGATAGCAGGAGGGGGGATGGTTGTGCCGGACATGAAAGTGGCAAAGCGCAAAGCGTGCAACGAGTGAGAGGAGACGTTCCAATGTTTGGGTGGAAAAAATTTGCTTGCGTCCTGTTTGTGATTGTGGCGTTGCTGCAAATTGGAATAGGAGGATACAGATTTGCGATATGGAAGATTAAACTTAGTTCGTTGGCGAATCGTGTGCGACTGTGTACGGATTATAGTGAAGTGACTAATCTATTACAAATAGTGGATTCCCGGATTGTCTGCTCCGCTACAACAACAGTAAATGAAAACGAAAAAGAATATGGGCTGACATATGTTTGCTGCTACAAGTGGTTAACTGGCTGTTCGCGATTTTTGCCGCCATCATGCGAGTTCTGGACTGTGAGCATGCGAGGTGATGCATCTGAGAATGAATCACGGCGGATTGATATTTCAATTATGAGGTTCTTTGTGCCTTTTGTTTCAAATGAGAAGTTCTGTTTAGATATGAGTCAAGAGAATTACCAAGTGCCGTCTTCTTGATACAGCAACGATACAACGTTAGAAAATTTTGCATAAGTTATATCGTATATGTTTGACACTTTTGGATTCGCATGCTAATAGCAAGATGAACAGACGAAAGACAGTCACTGTCTGCGGAACGGCGCTGCTGATTGCGGCGGCGGTTGTGGTTGCTTTGCGCGAGCGGCAGCCGGTGTCGAAGCCTGAAGCGCCAGTGGCGCAGACGCCCGCAGAGGTGCGCGTCAAGGCGGTGGAGCGCAAGCCGGAGCCGTTGGAGTGCGAAGTAGTAGATGTCTCCGCTGCCGTCGCAATTGTCTGCGGGGCGGATTCCGCGACTGCCGACCGATACGAGGCGCGGAACGACGCGCTCAGGTCTATTGCGCGTCGGCGGGATATGCCTGAAAAGGATGTCGCCGCGCTGATTGCCTATCTGCGCACGGCGGACAATGCGATGCGGGTCGAGCGCGTCGCGGCGCTCAAAAACGACGTGATGAACCTCCTGCGCAACCAGGAGCCGCCGGTGGAAGGATTGGCTGAGACGCTGGTGGGGATGGTTGAGAGAAACAAAGGTAATCGTGGCGGCGCGCTCGGTGATCGCGCCCTACCGGTTGGCGGAGTGCGAGGTGTGCTCGTGAGGGCCGCGTGTGAGAAGGCTATGCCATACGCAGGGACTGCGCTCTATTCGCTCGCGGAGGACAAG
>JAZQBR010000289.1:0-12217 GCA_045545855.1 Kiritimatiellia bacterium
CCCTTCGGGACGACGAAGCCGTCGTCGCCGAGGATGTAGCGGTTCGTCACGTCATCGACGATGCCGACGCAGAAGTGGTCCATCGGCTTCTCCTTCGCCATGTTCGCGAAGACGTTCGCGCACATCTGCGGAGTGAAGTCCTTCGAGCCGATGCCGTAGCGGCCGGCGAGGATCTTAGGATACTTGAACGAAACGACGCCGTCCTGCAGGCCCTGGCCAATCGCGGCCGCGACGTCGAGGTACAGCGGGTCGCCGATCGCGCCCGGCTCCTTCACGCGGTCGAGGACCGTGACGACCTTGACGGTCGCGGGGAGAGCCTTGACGAAGTCGACCATCGAGAACGGACGGTAGAGGTGCACCTTCAAAAGGCCGACCTTCTTGCCCTCCTTGACGAGCGCGTCGACGGTCTCGTGGAGCGTGTCGCAGCCCGAGCCCATCGCGACGACGACGTACTCCGCGTCAGGAGCGCCGACGTAGTCGTAGAGCTTGTACGCGCGGCCCGTGAGCTTCGCGAGACGGTCCATGTACTCCTGGACGATCGCGGGCGTCGCCTCGTAGAACTTGTTGCAGACCTCGCGGAGCTGGAACGTGACGTCGGGGTTGGACGCCGTGCCGCGCATCGTCGGGTGCTCAGGGTCGAGCGCGCGCCTGCGGAAGTCCTCGACGTACTCCTCGTCGATCATCTGGCGGATGACGTCGGTCGGGATTTCGTCGATCTTCTGGACTTCGTGCGAGGTGCGGAAGCCGTCGAAGAAGTGGAGGAAAGGAACCTTCGCCTCGAGCGTCGAAGCGTGCGCGACCATCGCCATGTCGTGCGCCTCCTGCACGCTGTTCGACGCGAGCATCGCGAAGCCCGTCTGGCGGCAGGCCATGACGTCGCCCTGGTCGCCGAAAATGCAGAGCGAGTTCGAAGCGAGCGAACGGGCCGAGACGTGGAACACCGTCGGGGCGAGCTCGCCCGCGATCTTGTACATGTTCGGGATCATCAGCAGAAGACCCTGCGACGCGGTGAACGTCGTCGTGAGCGAGCCCGTCGTGAGCGAGCCGTGCACCGCGCCTGCGGCGCCGCCTTCGGACTCCATCTCGACGATCGAGGGTATCGACCCCCAGATGTTCGTCTTGCACATTGAGGCGAGCTCGTCGCACGTCTCGGCCATCGGCGAGGACGGGGTGATCGGATATATCGCGGCCACTTCAGAGCACGCGAAAGCGATTTGGGCGGCGGCGGTGTTGCCGTCAACCATTATCTTCTTAGCCATTGCTGTTTTCCTTTAGTTGTTGAAACCATAAACCGTTGGCGGATAATATACCAAATTTGGGCTGACTTGTGAAGGGTTTAGAGTAGGTTAATTTCACATGCCCCGCCCCCTTTACGGCGCCTTGTCGAGCGCGTCCTTCAGCGTCTGCTGAACCTCGGGCGAGTTCGGCAGCAGTTCGAGCGCCCGCCGCGCGAGCTGCTCGGCCTCTTCGTACCTCTTCGCTTTGCGGCAGATGATCGACAGATTGTTGATGACCGCCGGCTCGTCGGGGCTGCGCTTCAGGCACCGCCTCAGGTACCGCTCGGCGTCCTCCATCTGCTTGCGCTCGAGCGAACTCATACCCATGGCGAAGTTCGCCTCGGGATTGTCGGGGTCCGACCCGAGCACCATCGACGCGAAACGCCTGGCCTCGTCGAAGTTCCTGCGCCAGAGCGCGATTCTCAGCCCTTCCATCGGCGTGAACTGCATAAACGCCCTCTCGCGCTCGTACTCGACCATGGAGACGAGTCTCGTTATTATGCCGCTTATCGAGTCGAGCTTGTCGGCGATCTCTACATCGTCGCGAAGGCGCGCGAAGCGCGAGATGCGCCAAGAAACCGCGTTGAAGGCCGCCATCAAGGCCGGCGAGGGCGAGGCCTCGGCAATCTTTGGCGAGAGCTCGACTATCCGCTCCGCGAGCCCCTTCGCGCGCTCTATCCCTTCCGCGGCCGCCTCGTCGGAGAGCCCTTTCTCGCGCGCCAGAAGCCCCGACGCCTTCGGCGGCTCTTTGCGCGCCCGCGTCCAGAACTCGAGCCCGAGCTGTATCGCCGACTCGTCCATCCCGCCGGGCTTCTCGCCCGCCCATACGCGAAATAGTACCGGCACCCCCATCAGCGCGTTGCTGTAGTCGGCGCTTTCTTTCTCGAACCACCGCGCACGTATGTACCTGTCCCAGGCCGCTCCGCCGGACATCATGCTGAGCGGCTGCGGACCCTTCCCTTCGACCGCCACGGCGAGGCGCAGGCCGTCGTCGAGCTGTCCGTCGGTGAATATCCATTTCGCGTCGCCCGCTTCCTCGATGATCTCGTCGAGCGCGTCGCGCACGAGCGCTCTCATTTTCATCTCGGTGCCTCGCCATGCGTGAAAGACCGCGAGCCCCAGCACTACTGCGGCGACCCCCGGCGCGAGATACCTGACCACCGCTTTGGGCGGCTCGTCGTATTCCGACGAAAGATACGTGCGCTGGCACTCGAAGGCGAATGCCGCCCCGACTAGCGAGAGGGTCAATAGCGAGCAGAATACGTGCGTCGCCAGCAAAAAGCCCGACGGCACCACCGGCTCGCCCTGCAATAGCGCCCAGAATCGCGTCGATGTAAACGCGCCGCTCTGCAAAAGCGCGAGGAACCCGACGAACATCAACAGCATCCCGAGCCTGAACGGCATCGCCCTGTCGTCACGCACCGCCGCCGGGAACACTCTCGCCGCAACCAATAGCGGGAACCACCCGAAGCCAAGCCCGAGCACCCACCCTATCAACGTCGACGACTCGACGAATACGCGCGCGTAGCTCGCCCCGTAGAGAAAATATATCTTCGATGGCGCCATGCCGGTGGCTTCAAGTCCACCCATGTCGGCGAAGGTCTTGACATTGAGCCAAACCGTCCCCCACATCACGGCGGCAAACAGAAAGAACATCCTCCATTTCGGCAGATTCGACGGCTCTGGCAGGCTCTCGTCCGGCACGAAGTGGCCGTTCTCTATTCTCCGCCATAGCATATAATAGCCCGCGATGAACACTATGGGCAATAGAAAACCTATGGGACTCTCCGCCGCCAGCATCGCCGAAATCGCCACTAGCGGATACAGCCTCCAGCCGCCCCCGACCGACAGCCACCTCATCCAGAGGTAGACAGCCAACATCAACATCATGAATCGAAAGCCGTCCGACGAAAGCGTCTGAAAGAGCGTCCACATCGGGTCGGCCGCCGCCAGCAGCAGCGCCGCCGCCGCCGAGAAAAACGGCACGATGCGCTTCTCCCAGACAGGATGCTCCTCGTCGGCCGAGATGAGAAACGCCATCGTCTGGCGGGCGATGAGGCCCGCGAGAAAGACGCAGAACGCCCCCGCCGCCGCCCCTGCGACTGAAAGTACGGTCTCAAAACTCCCTATGCCGATCTTGGCCGGCAACCACGAAACGGCCGCGCGCCACAGCCCCGGAAAAAGCGAAGTCGGCGGCACAATGCCCGCCGCTATCGAAACGTCCCTCCAGTGCGTCGGGTCCACTCCTCCGCCGGAGAGGCAGTAGAACGCCCCAAAGGCCGCTAAAGCGACAGATAGGGATGCCGAAACATCCCTACCTGTTATCTTGCCTCTATCAGCTTTGCCCATGGCTTTACTGCTTTTTCACCTTGAAGAAAGCGCCGCCATCCTTGGCCGGGGTGACGAGGGTTATCTCTTCATCGACCGCGCCGGCCTTGGCCTCGCCCGCCGCCGTTTCGACCGCGTCGGGCGTCGCGCCCTCGGCGAGGGCGTAAGCGAGAAACGGCACCGTCCCCTTGACCGTCACGTAGACATAGCCGTTGTCGACCTTGATGCCCGTAATCTCCGGCTTCGGCACCGCTGCACCGGCCGCAACATCGGTCGTCGCCGCCGAAACGCCCGTGAGCGAAGCAATCGTGCCCTGGCCGACGGACGCCTTGCCGACGAAACCGGCTGTATTGACGCCGCCGGCGAGAGTCACCGCCTCGCCCTTCGCGAACTTGCGCGTGTCGAGCAGATAGACCGCCCACTCGCCGCCCTTGTACTTCTCGGCCGCGAGACCGGCGTCGACCTCGAAAACGGTCGTCGGGCACTTGCCGTCCTTGGCGACGGGCGCCTTGAGGACGACAGCGCCGCCCTCGGCCGTGCCGTCGGCCTTGATCTTGAAGTTGGCGAAGTCCTGCGACCAGCAAAGCGCATAGCGTTCGCCGTCCTTGACGACCGAGCCGTCGGCGTACTTGTCGGGGCCGGGTGTCGAGAATGTAATCAGGACGTCGTTCGCTGCGGCCATCGCCGCACCGGCGGCCATCGCCGCCACTATCGAAAGCACCTTTGTCTTCATATTCGTATTCCTTTCTTGCTTACTTAGCGTCTCTGCGTTAATAATTATCACGCCCTCTTCCTCTTGAGCGCGAGGCCCGCGAGACCAAGGAGCATCAAAAGCCCGCTCGCCGGCTCGGGAACTACCGAGGTGAGCGTGTAGGTGCCCGTCGCCGGATTCGACGCAGTACCGATGTATTTCGCCAATTCACCGGCAGTGACCGCGTTCCAGCCGACAGCCTCGTAATTCGAGTTGAATAGCTCGAAGATGATCGGCGTGCTGCTCTCGTAACCGGAGGGTATGACGCCCCACTGGGTTGCGCCGCCGGTGGCGACCGCCTTGCTCATAGCTGTGACTTTGTCTTGGGCCGAACCATTGCTGTACAGCGTCAGCCACGTGCCGCCGGCAACATCGCCGGTTGCCTCTGTGAGCGTACCGCCGACATTCACGCGCGCATAGGCGAAGTCGTCATTCTCTCCTGCCAGCTTGACATCGGGGCTTACCATCCAGTAGAGGAAGCTGTCCTCGGCCGTTGCAACCTGGACTGCTATTGCGGCAGTGACTGCCAGCAGAAGTTTGTTCATCAGTTTCATTGTTTTTTCCTTTTATTTAAGTTCGTTTCGCGGCGCGCCGTCGCCGACGCCGACGCGCCGCTTTCGTGTGTTAGAGCTCCAGTGTCTTCTGGCCTTCTGAGACGAAGAAGAAGCCCTTGCCGGCAGGCACCGTCGGCGCAACGTTCCAGCTCGCCTCGGTCGCGATGGGACCCCAACCGGCGGGAGCGTCAGGCTTTACCTCCACCGTGGTGGTGTAGACCATCCACTCACCACCCTTGCGGACGCAGTTGATAGGCGCGGCCGTGCCAGGAATGACGATCATGTCGCCATCGCTGAACGAGCCGCCCTTGACCGACAGGTCGTCCAGGTCGAACGCCTCGGCCTTCGGGAGCGGAGCGACGAGCGTCCAGCCGGTCGTCACCGCGACCTCGACCTTCGCTTCAGCCGCCGCATACGTGGCGTTGAGAATAATCGGCTTGGTGTCATCCTTGCGCGTCACCCAAACAGCCGCGCCGGCCTTCAGCGTACACGCCGACGCCTCGGGCGTATCGTCCGGCTCTGCACCAACGCGAGCGACCTTCTTCCAGTAGAGGCCGGTGTCGCCCGTGTCAAGCTCCCAGCTCCAGTATGTGCCATTGGCGTTGTTGACCTGGAGCATGTCACCCTCTGAACGGTTCGAGAGGTTGATGAGCGCGTCAGCCGTGCACTCCTCAGGAACCGCGACGAGCGTAACCGCGTCAGTCGAATCGACCACGATGCTGGCCTGGGTCAGGACGCCCTCCTCGATTGTCCAGCCGTCGGGCGCGGTGCCGGGATGGAGCAGCGTGAGCGGGGCGATGGTGTTATCTTCCGCATACGCCGCAATTGCCGCCGCTACGGTGTCGTAGGTTTCGCCATTATTATCCTTGACCATCGCGCCCTCGAAGTATTCGCCTGTGAGCGACTCGAGCGAGCCGGCTCCGTTGAACTCGATGGACGTGACCTTCGTCGCGCTGCCGGCGAGATCGATACCGGAGATTGTGTTGTCGCCAACCTTGACGGAATACTTCCTCGTCGCGTAGTTGATTGTGACGACGACGTTGTACTCTTCCGTGCCACTGGCGTCGACTGTGGTCTCCTGCCAGGTGTTATTCGTCGTGAGGACGACAAACTTGCCGCTTTCGCCGATACGGATGCCGGCCTGAGCGCCGTTGACTTCGGTATCGTTGGTATCACCGAAGGTGACATAGCCCATATCGATCACCACAATCTTGCCGGACGAAGCAGCTGTAGGCGTAAAGGTGTTTCTCTCAGAGAACGTCATCCTGCCGTCCTCGACAGTCGGGGTGGTCTCCCACGCGCCGTCAGTCGGGCCGTCAGTCGTAGCAGAGAACCACGCCTTCTTATCCGCGATAATCTTCGAACCATTGGCCGAGCCGACGGACGAAACGCCGACCTTGGCGTCGATGGTGTAGCCAAAGTCAGTGTAACGGTCTGCCGCGGCGACCGGGACGTTGAACGTCACCTCGCCGTTCTCGACCGTGCCAGCGTACACGTTCGAATTGTAGGTGAGCGTGTAGGCGACGTCATCATAGCCGTTCTCGACAGTTGCGGAAACGACCGCGTTCGTGAAGTCCGCGCCCCACGCGACCGCGGGCGTACCGAGCGTCACGCCGTTGGCGGTCCATGTAGCCGTGTAGGTCGCATTAGCCGCGGCCGCAACTACTGTGGGCGTCCAGCCATAGAACTTGTAGTTGGCCTTGGTCGGGCCGTTCTCGCCATAAGACGGCGTTACGCCAGCCTTGACCGGCATTATGGTCTCCACATCATCAACAACCCACGTAATGACATATCCATCCTCGACGCCGTAAGAGCCGGAACCGTTATCCGCCGGGATGAAGCCCGTCGCGCAGTACTCAAGCGCGACCGGTGTATTGAACGTACCGCCGGAGACATTGACATTGCTGGATGCATCCTCCGGTGCCTCAACACCATTAAAGTCATACGCCTCGATACCGGCGCAGTGGGCCGTGTCAGCGACAGTGATCGTGCCGCCCTGAATATTCACGACCGGTGTGCCATAACCCTTGCTCGCCGGATAGTAAGGCGCGATTATTGCGTCGCCCGTCGGAGATTCGCCATTGTTGTTACCGACATACGGCAAACCGTCGGCAAGCTCGGCGGTTACAACCGCATCTTCGCCAACGGTAAGCTTACCGTCCTTGATGGATATCGCAGACGCACCCGAGACCGTGCCATTCACGGTGAGCGAGCCGGGCTGCGGCTGGTAGATCGCAATACCCGTGTGATTTGTCACCGTGCCATTTATGGTGATATCCGCGCCCTGCGTGTCAAGTCCATTACCGCTAATTGCGAACGCTTCGTCGAATGTCGGATTCGTATTGACAACCACGCCATCCACGACAAGTGTGGATTTGGCAGTGCCAGGTGTATTTACAGCAGGATCGCCCAAGACGAACACCGTTGGGTGATCGGCGCTTGTGAAGGTCACATTCGGACCAATCGTGCAAGCAGAGCCATCGACCACGCGCAGCTGGCCCGTGACTGTCACGGCGCTGTCAGCCACAAAGGCGACCGTCTGACCGTCATCGACAACCAACTTGTCTGCAAGCGTCACATCGCCAAGAATCTTGACCGTGACATTACCCTGATCAACCGCCGCCTGCAGCGACTCGTACTTCTCATCGCCAACTTGCGCGACATAGCTAACCTGAACAAGCTTGCCGTCCACAGCCTTGTAACCAGCGGGAAGCACAGCCTCGGAGTCGACAATGACGATGTCAGCGACACCTGCATTTGCTATCGCTTCCTCAAACGATGCGTAGGGGGTGTCACCAACCTTCGCAACAATCTTGGCGGTTTCAACCGTAAGAGTTGCCGCCTGCACATTAGCTGGCCAAGTGACTTCCTCTGGCGTGGCCGTAAGCATATATCCATCCTTGAGCGTCACATTAGGCGCAACAGTGCGAGACTGACCATCCGTATCGAACAACAAATTCACATACGGCGATTTATTCAGATAGTATGTCTTATTGCCATATGTAAAGGCAACATCCTCAACTGCACCGTTATTGTCAACAAGTGTCACGGTGCGGTAAACCTTCAGTGTGCCAGTTGCCGTAATGACGATGCCATTTACAGTGTCGGCCGAAGTCACCGGATATGTGATGTTTCCATTCGCCACCTCTGTTTGCTCAACATCATTGACCTTCAAAGTAACGTTCCTGTATGGCGTACTGCGCTGGAGCGTAACAATAAGCGTCGTGCCAACCTGCACCTTGTCACCACTCTGGTAAACAGTTTCGCTCTCATCCTTAATCGTCAGAGTTCCGCCGACAACTTTGCCATCAACTGTTATTGTCGCTTCCGTCGCGGCAGCCGCAAGAGAATACTTGGTGCCATTATCAAGTGCCTCCGACGCAACCTCGTAGCCAATCTCGGCCGGCTCCACACTCACAACCGTGCTGCCGCTCGTTCCGCCGACAGCGGGAATGAGTGTAAGCGTAGCCCCCTGTGCCAATTTGACAGGCGCGGTGATATCATATTTCGCCGGAATGTCGCCTGCATTGTCCGCATCAATCTGCGTTGGTCCGACCAGAGTAAATCCGGTACCTGAAATCGATCCTGCACCAGTCGCGCCAAGATAGATGTACGATGTGCCATTTTCGGCTGTAATGGTGATGTCATCGAACTCATATCCCTGCGTACCCCAAGAAGCAAGGTTACCGTTGCCTTTGATGGTTATGTCGCCCTTGAACACATGCTTGGATTCCCATGTAACCAAGCGACCGTTGATAGTCACAAGGCCGGTAAACTCGACAGCGCTACCTGTAATCCAGGAATCAGTCCATTCATTGCCATTCAGCGTGAGAACATTCTCAAAGGAAGGAGCAAAGGTTATCTTGTCTCCAGATGCATTGCGAAGACCGGCGCGACTAAACTTGACTTTGCCGGAGCCAGTCACATTGCTCACATTGCCAAAGACCGAGATTTCCTTGTTGTCCGTCGGGCTGTCGTTGACCTGTGCGAAGGTAACAGTCCCGGCGACCGCCATAGTTGCGCACGAGGCACCTTCCGTCACATACACCTTATACTCGCCCTCGCCAAATGTTACTGCCGTATACTGCGACGGAACGACGCCGGTGCTCCAATTGGTTCCTTCATTCCACGCGCCACCTTTGGCGTTATTCCAAGTTGCGGATTCAACAGCCGTATATGTCTTGCTATCCTCGTCATACGTAGGGGTTATGTACTCCGTCGCGCCAGCAACCGTGCCGCAGGTATAACCTCCAATAACAAGCTTCTGCCCGCGCTTGAGCGTGACACCATCCGTAGTGCTGGCCTTGAGCGTTATCACTGCGCCCTCGGCAGCATTGTCAGCCGCCGCCTGAAGCGTGGCATAGCCAACACCATCAGTCGAAGCAACAGCAGGAATATAGACGCGGATCGTAGAGATGTACGCCATGCCACTGCTACTATCATTGCCGCTGACATACCTAGCAAACCCAATACGGCAATCGCCAGCAGAATTCACCTTGTAAAGGTATTCGCCAGCTCTTGATGATATCTTAGTCAAGTTTAGCTGTATCGCTGGCTCACGTGCGACATTTACATAGACATAAGAGTCTTGGGGGAGGCCTGGAATCAGCATATCAGGCCAAACTGTAGTCTTGTTGTTGTCCTGTTGGAGACCATTAGCATCCAGTTTCCAACGGATGGTCGCTGTACCACCCGCCATGTTCCAAGCGTACCAAAGGCGTTCCGACATGGATACGTTGTTATAGCCTACTGCATAGTATCTATCCGTTGATTCATCAATAGCTCCAACGGTAGAGAAACCTACGCTTTCGCCTTCTACGCGGACATGATCCCGCGTTACATATTCATTGTCGCCATCCTTCAACCAAGCTGTTCCAACATTAGCTTTGTTCTGATTGTAAAACTTGACATAGTCCATCTCATAATCCATAGTACAAGATGAACGAATCTCGGCAGAAACAACATCCGCATGCGAATACGTTGCAATATCAGATTGGACAAAACCGTCACATTCCGCCCAAACATTCACCTGCACATCGTCAAGATTCTGGATCGCAAATATGTATGCGTCGGCTGCATTATCGGCACTTTCTATTTCATCAGAACCAACAATCTGATACTTGAGTGTGGGTGTAGGCGAGGTAACAATACTCGCCTGCGATGCAGATGCATAAAGTAGGGTTGAATTACGACGCGTGAGAGTAGGGGCAACCAACTTGATTGATTCACCCGCATCAACCGGCAAAGTCAGCTCTGGCGAATAAAACGTTCTTGAAGGATCAACCGACGAGACGCGCTTCGCAATTACATAAAAAGTCGTATCTTCATCAACTGTGAAGACCTTGCTACTCGAGTCAACATAGCCAGCATCAGCAGCAGTCTTATACTGGATGTCATAATTTGACACAAACGTCACAGTACGGCTTTCACCATTAACAGCGGTTACCGAACCCGTGGGTACAGGCACAACACCTGCCTCTACATACTTGCTGATTATAGGCGAATCAACATCCCCTCGTACACATTTTGCATAAAACATACATGGCGCACTAATGGATACACCTTCTGAGGGATACTCAATCCAACTAGAGTCTTCGCCCATTCGATAATACAATTTGTCGCCAGCCTCCATTGTCGAGGGGGCCGACACTATTACCGTGACGATATCATCACTAGAACCATTGCCAACAATCTCCGCTGGTGCATCTGGAGCACCAGCTTGCCGTGGCGTCTTTATTATGATGTTGTCAACGCCTCCATTTGCAGATATTGAAGATTGAGATGTATATGCCGTAACAGCTTTAATATAGATGCTCTTCGGAGCAACTGCCCCACAGGAAAGTGCGACAGGCTGAATCACAGTCGTACCATCACGGTTTAAGATGCTCAGAGTCTGCACATCACTATTCAGCGTGACAACAGCTCTATACCAGTGCGCATCTGTGGTGGCGGGTTGGCCACGATTTGTCCCCTCTAATGCTCCCAACTGTTTGGATGAATCTTCACCGTCATAAATAACAGCACCATTAGAGGTCTCCCCGTTCTTTTGTCCTTGAATAAGTTTAAAAGTGGCAATCGTTACATCTGATTCTTTTGTCGCGTCGTAACCAAGCAGAACAATGCCACCAGGATTAGTAGTAGAATCATTGTTCACGCCGCACCCAGCGAACCAATCAAACTCCAAAACATAATCAGTTAACTCACTCACTTCGTTAGGGAATGCATACGTAACATCGATCCGCGACCAGCCTCCCTTCTCACAGTGAAGAAATTTTGATTGCGTATTATCGGCTAATGTACGAGTACCAATTGTTGCACCCAAATACTGATTTGCTCCAGCGGTCGTATTGATAATGGTATTCGCAGTAATCGCAGCAGAAACTGGATAATTGGCAATGTCAGTTGAACTTTCAAATGACTCGCTCCATGTTTCCACATAATCCGTCGCCCACGCGCCGCTGAAGACGCAGAGCGAGAGGATTAGCGCTAGCGAGCGCGTTACCATCTCTTTCAGTTTTAGCTTCATCATTTACTCCTTGTTGTTTGTTTGTTAATTTAAGCTTTTGCCTTGTACAATACCGGGGTCTCTCCCCCCTCTCCCGCTTATCTCGCGCCTACAATACCAGGGTCTCTCCCCTTCGCCCGCTTATCTCGCGCCTGCTTCCAGCCTCGCGCGCACGATAGCAAACGAGAGGGTGCGTTCTCCTGAAACGCACCAAAACGGCACAAAACCGCCCGATTTTATCAACTTTTCCAGTCATTTCTCCCTCTTGAAGAATAACCGTCCTTCTCCAAGCGTGAGAGAATAATACCATATTTTGTTTTCACCCGCAAGGGGGAATTTCGCAAAAAAAAACGCCCGCTGCTTCCAGAAGTGAACGCAAAGTGGTATTTGCGTTGAATCTCGCAAAAAATCGCCCGCGCTGCTTCCAGAAGTGAATGCAAAGTGGTATTTGCGTTGAATACTGGAAACAGGGATTTTTTTGCATTTGGCAAAAAGGATACATCGCGTGTCTCACTTTTGGGATAGGGTTCAACCAGGCGGCCCGTCCCCCTCGGTAGGGGCCGACCACCAGGCGGCCCGTGTATTTGAGAATGGCAACGGCAAAATGGAGACGCGGCATGTTGCCGCGTTGAGAGGGGGGTGGCAACGCGGCTGGAAGCCGCGTCTCCAAAGGGTTCGGGGCGCCCGGTGGTCGCCCCCTACCATGCCGCGTTGGTAACGGTTTCCCCGAACATGTCCCCCACCGGTAGGGGCCGACCACCGGGCGGCCCGTGTATTTGAGAATGGCAACGGCAAAATGGAG
>JAZQBR010000290.1:0-2684 GCA_045545855.1 Kiritimatiellia bacterium
GAATCTCGCCTGCGGGGAGGTACGACCATATTCGCCTGTCCTCCAAACAGCCCCTGGCACAGGATAGTCTGGCGTCCCGGACGGTTTAGAACCCCGAACAGCCAGATTCACATCGCATCTTCAACTCGTGGGGAGAGACCCCGCAGGGGTACATACATCATGTCGCCTATGAAACGGGCCACAGGCTTGTGGAAAAGCGGAGAAATCCTCCCCAAAAATGAGTTGAGCTGTACGGCCGACGCGTTAAAATTTTCTTCTCGCCGCCGACGCGGGATAGAACGAAAGTTCAATGCGCCTAAAAATAGTTGTTTTCCCTATTGCGCGGCGGGGGTGAAAAGTGGTATACTATACGCTCCACGCCCAAAAACGGGGTGGACGCGGCAGAAAACCGCGAACGCAACAAACAACAAAACAACAACCAAAATATGGCAATTCGCAAACCTACGGCTCCTTCGGAGCGTTCCGCAGTCATGGCGCAGATGCTCGCCGGCGCGGGCCAGGAGTCGAAGTTCAAGAACGGCAGCCTAGTCGAGGGCACCGTGAGCGCCGTCAAGGACGACGACGTATTCATCGACATCGGTTACAAGAGTGAAGGGGCGGTGCCGCTCTCCGAGTTCGGCGAGGGCGCAGAGGTGAAGGTCGGCGACAAGGTCACCGTGATGCTCGTCCAGCTTGAGAACGACAAGACCGGCATGGTGGAGCTTTCCAAGCGCCGCGCAGACGACAAGATTCGCTGGGAGAAGATTCTCGCCCGCTATGTCGAGGGCTGTGTCGTCACCGGCACGATCAAGAGCGCCGTCCGCGGCGGTCTGCTCGTCCAGATCGACGACGTCGAGGCGTTCCTGCCCGGCAGCCAGGTCGAGGTCGCCCCGGTTAAAGATCTTGAGATGTACGTCGGCTTGACCTATGATTTCAAGGTTATCAAGATTTCCAACGAGAGGCGCAATCTCATCGTCTCCCGCCGCGAGCTCATCGAGGGCACGATGGCCGAGAAAAAGGCCGAGCTCCTGTCGTCCCTGCAGAAGGGCGAGGTGCGCAAGGGCAAGGTCAAGAACATCACCGACTTCGGCGCGTTCATCGACCTCGACGGCCTCGACGGCCTCCTGCACATCACCGACATGAGCTGGAGCCGCATCAAGCACCCGAGCGAAATACTCAAGGTCGGCCAGGAGCTTGACGTCATGGTTCTCGATGTCGACCGCGAGCGCGAGCGCGTGAGCCTTGGCCTCAAGCAGACGACCGACAACCCCTGGAATTCGATTCAGGACCAGTTCCCGGTCGGCGCGCGCGTCTCCGGCAAGGTTGTCAACCTCGCCCCGTATGGTGCGTTTGTCGAGATCGCCCCCGGCATCGAAGGGCTCGTTCACATCAGCGAGTTCAGCTGGACCAAGCGCGTCGCCCGCGCGAGCGACGTTCTCAACATCGGCGACGAGGTTCAGGTCGTCGTCCTCTCCGTCGATATGGAGAATCAGAAGATCGCTCTCGGCATCCGCCAGACCCAGGACAACCCGTGGGATACGGTGCAGGAGCGTTTCCCGGTCGGCTCGAAGGTTCGCGGCAAGGTTCGCAACTTTACGGCCTACGGCGCGTTTGTCGAGCTCGAGGAGGGTATCGACGGCATGATCCACGTCAGCGACATGAGCTGGACGCGCAAGATCAACCATCCGTCGGAGTGCCTGCAGAAGGGCCAGGAGGTCGAGGCCGTCGTTCTCGACGTCAACCCGAAGGAGCAGCGCATATCGCTCGGCCTCAAGCAGGCGCAGACCGACCCGTGGAGCGAGATTGCTTCGAAGTACGCCGTCGGTTCGATTGTGAAGGGCAAGGTTTCGAAGATTGCGTCGTTTGGCGCGTTCATCGAGCTGGAGGACGGTGTTGACGGCCTTGTGCACATCTCCCAGATCAGCGACCAGCGCGTCGACAAGGTCAAGGACGCTCTCGAGGTCGGCCAGGAAGTCGAAGCCCGTGTTGTCAGGGTTGATCGCGGCGACCGCCGCATCGGCCTGTCGATTCGCGCGATGACCATGACCGACGACGAGATCAGGGCGCTTGAGGCCGAGGCCGCCGGTGCAACGCCGGAGCCTGTTTCGGCCAAGACGGCGGGCAGCGAGAACCTCGGCGGGCTTTCGGCCGCGTTCGACAACGCCTTCGCGAACGTCGAGTGGCAGCCCGGCGAAGCCAACTGAGCAATCTAACGCGAAAGGAATCAGCAAATGTCAAGAGTCTGCGAAATATGCGGCAAGGGTCCTTCGGTCGGCAATGTTGTCGTCCGCAAAGGTTCGCCGAAGTATAAGGGCGGCATCGGTCTGCACACCACAGGCATCACGAAGCGCCGCTTTATGCCGAATCTTCAGTCCGTCCGCACGACGGACGGCAAGGGCAACACGAAGCGCGTGACAATCTGCACGCGCTGCCTGAAGGCCGGCAAAGTCGTCAAGGCGTGACGCGGCGCCCGCCGGCCCCTCGCTCGCCGCGCCTGGGCGCGAGGCGAGTACCGGGCCGGCGGCGGAACATTTTTACGGTAAAAACAAACTAAAGAAAGGAATAAACAAAAATGGCAATCAAGGTTGGCATCAACGGCTTCGGCCGCATCGGTCGCATGGTTTTTCGTGCGGCGGTCGAGAACTTCGCGAACGACATCGAGGTCGTGGGCATCAATGACCAAGTCGGAGGCCAAGCGGTCTTAG
>JAZQBR010000291.1:0-22675 GCA_045545855.1 Kiritimatiellia bacterium
CCAGCGACACCATCGCGCTTGACCTTGAGGGAATCAACATAGTGATTGGGTCCAGCATTGAAAAGGCGAAGTGCAGGATAACGCTCGGGGAAGGAACATTGGCTCCGGGGGCTGTTATAAGGCTCGAGCAGGAGGCATTCAGCGCGAGCGGATGGGAGAAGATTACGAACGGAGAGCTTGTCCTCCAGATCATTGATGCAAAAGGAACGGTAGGACATTCCGGAAGCGAAGTAGTGCAGAAGAGCTTTGAAGGGTACAAGTCGGCCAAAAAGTATCTGCAGCTGAAGCAGTTCGGTCCGACCTTTACGGGAGCGGACTTGGCAATAGTTGACTATCCCGCGACGACAGTCGAAGTCGTTCCCGGCGAGGATGTTGTGCTTGAGGTTGCTACGCAGGAGGAGGCGGATGCCGCGCTTGAGGACTGCGAAATAGCGCTTTCGGCGGAGGACAAGACCGCGGGTCTTGTCGCGGACGTGCTGAAGCTTGTCGCCGTTCCTGTCGTTTCAGTCGATCCGCAAACCGGCGCCGAAACGACGGCATACGTCGCGAGAATCGATGTCGACGAAGGCAAGGTCGAGGCCCCGGCGGTTGGCGTCGGCGAAGGGCAGACGCCTGTTGCGACCGAGGACGAGAGCGGCAATGTGGTGCTGGGCGTTACGCTCTCGAACGCTGTCAAGGGTCTTTGGTACGGCTACGAAGTGTCGGACGCTCTCGGCGGCAGCGAAGAGTTCGCGAACGATGTCGGTTCGTTCGAGCGCGCCACCGGGCCCGCCCATCCGGTCACGAGCTCGCCGCGCGACAAGGCCGCCAAGCCGAGCGGGTTCTTTCGCGTGAAGGTCGCCCCGGCGAAGCCGAAGGCGAATTGACAGTAGCGTTGCGCCGGAAAATTTGGTAAAATATCCGTCAACCTATGGAATTCGAGAACACTATCGGTCTTGAGACTCATGTGCAGCTCAAGACGCGCACAAAGATGTTCTGCTCGTGCCTGCTCAAGACGGGCTGCGAGCCGAACACCAATGTATGTCCTGTCTGCCTCGGCTACCCGGGCGCGCTCCCCGTGATGAACCGCGAGGCCGTCAAGTTCACGGTCATGAGCGGCATGATGCTGGGTTGCGAAGTGAACCGTCACGCCACCTTCGACCGTAAAAACTATTTCTACCCGGACATGGCGAAGGATTACCAGATCTCCGAAAACGGCAACCCGCTGTGCATCGGCGGCGGCGTAGAGATTACCCTCGCCGACGGTTCTAAGAAATTCATACGCATAAATCACATCCATCTGGAGGAGGATGCCGCGAAGATCAACCACTACGCGACAACGTCCGGCGTGGACTTCAATCGCGGCGGCACTCCACTTATGGAGATCGTATCCGAGCCGGACATGTCGAGCGCCGACGAGGCGATAGCGTACCTGACAGCGCTGAAGGAGATGCTGGTTTACGCCGGTGTGAGCGACTGCAACCTCGAAGAGGGCAATATGCGCTCCGACGTCAACATATCCATACGCCCCGTCGGCGAGACGAAACTCGGCACGAAGGTGGAGATAAAGAACATGAACTCGTTCAGCGGCATCCACGCTGCGCTCGAATACGAGGCGCGGCGCCAGCGCGAGTGCATGGCCCACTCCATGCCGATCGTCCAGGAGACGCGCCGGTGGGACCCCGAAGCTCTCGAAACGGCGTCGATGCGTTCCAAGGAGAACGCCCACGACTACCGCTACTTCCCCGAGCCGGATCTCGTGCCTGTGGAGCTGTCGGAGGAGCAGGTCGCCGAGTGGCGAAAGCTTCTGCCGGAGAAGCCCGAGGCGCGCCGCGCGCGCATGATAGAGGAGTACGGCATAGCGGAGTACGACGCCGAGGTTCTCTCTCAGCACAAGGAGAACGCCGACTACTACGAGGCTGCGGCGAAGGGGCTCGACAAGAAGACGGCGAAGACTCTCTGCAACCTTTACATGTCGGATGTGATGGCCCTGATGAACTCGAGCGGCAAGTCGATTCGCGAGTGCGCGATGACGCCGGCGGCGCTCGCGTCTCTCGTGAAGCTCTCGGCGGCCGGCACGATAAACGGCCCGACCTTGAAGGAACTTCTGCCTGAGATATTCGAGAAGGGCGGCGACCCAGAGGCGATCGTCAAGGAGCGCGGGCTTGGGGCGGTCAGCGACACTGCGGCCTTGGAGGCGTTCGTCGATCAGGCAATCGCCGCGAATCCCGGGCCGGTGCAGGACTTCAAGAACGGCAAGAAGGCGGCGGCGGGCTTCTTCGTCGGGCAGGTTATGAAACTTTCAAAGGGCAAGGCCGACCCCAAGATCGTCGGCGGCCTGGTGGCGAGAAAGCTGGCGGCGCTATGAGGTGGGGTTTTGCGGCAAGGGCGGCCGCGGCCGCGTTCGTCGCCGCCGTATTGGCGGGCTGCACGTCGTTCCGCCCGACCCAGAGGGATGCCTTCGTCGATGACGAAGGCAATGTCCTCAGAGTAGAGTACGGTGTCGCTTCGAAGCCGTATTCCTACAAGATGGTCTCGCCCATGAACGGCGTCGAGGTCGAAGGCCACGATACAAAGATGGTGATTCTCAAGACTCCCGAGCCGGAGAACGACACCCTTACCTGTTATATCTGCCAGAATCCGAGCCCGAAGGGTACGATGTACGGCACGCGCGATGACAAGTGGCGCTATCTGACCGTCGGTCTCATGTGCCGGTTGTATCTCTGGGACCCTGCCGAGAACGACTACATTCTGGTCTTTGAAGGTAATTCCACGCCGAGCGTAATCGAGGAGGATGACGCGAGGTGATGAACGCGCTGGACAATATACGAGTGGTTCTTGTCGGGACGCTGTACACAGGCAATGTCGGCTCCAGCTGCCGCGCGATGGCCAACATGGGCATACGCCACCTGAGACTGGCCGCGCCGAATCTGCAGAATTCGTGGGACGAGGGCGAGAGGCTCGCGGTACACGCGACCGATATAATGAACGCGCGCGAAGAGTTCGCGACGTTTGAGGAGGCGGTCGCCGATTGTATCGCAGTGGTGGGCACCACGGCGCGCGAAGGGCTGTACCGTCAGCATGTGAAGGCGCCGCGCGACTGCGCCGCCGATATTCTCTCGCTTGCCGCCCAAGGCCCGGTCGCCATAGTCTTCGGGCGCGAGGACAAGGGCCTTTTGAACGAGGAGGTCGCCCAGTGCACACACCTTGTGCGCATCCCGGTCGACGAAGGCTATACTTCGATAAACCTCTCGCAAGCCGTCCTCATAACCTGCTACGAGCTATTCACGGCCTCCGGCCGGTACGAACCGCCGCATGAAAAGGCGCCGCCCGCGCCGCAGGCCCAGAAAATGCAGCTTATGAAGAATTGGAGCCGGATGCTCTGCGAGATAGGCTTCATGAAGCCGGTTCAGGCCGACCATTTCATGCAGGGCTTCCACAGGGTGTTCTCGCGCGGCGTTTTCACCCGCGACGACGCCGCTTTGATGCTGGGCGTGGCGCGTCAGGCCATCTGGGCCGCCAAAAACGACAAGGACACCGCCAATGGATAAGCTAGCCTATATCGTTCGAAGAATACTCCTCATGGTGCCGACTTTTCTGGGCATCACGATTGTCTGCTTCTGCCTGACGCGCTTTCTGCCTGGCGGTCCGGTCGAAATGAGCCTTATGCGCATGCGCGGCGTAGGCGGCGCCGGCGCCGAGGTCGCCGCGCAGTCCACCGGCCATGCAGGCATGGCCGGCATAAGCGACCAGTACCGCAAGCAGATAGAAAAGCAGTTCGGCTTCGACAAGCCTATTTACGAGCAATACTACAACTGGCTCGTCAAGGACCGCATGGGCATGCGGCTCAGCTCCTACCAGTACCCCAGCAAGAGCGCATGGCAGCTTATCAAGAGCCGCATACCGATATCGATCTGGTTCGGCCTGACTTCATTTGTGCTGACATATCTGATATGCATACCGCTCGGCATAGCGAAGGCTCTCAGGCACCGCCAGGCTTTCGACGCGATGTCGAGTCTCGTTGTCTTTGTCGCCTACGCCATACCCAGCTTCGCGCTGGGCATGGCGCTCAAAATGGCGCTTTGCGGCACAGTGCAAGGGCTTTGGGATGTATTCCCGCTTGGCGGCATATCCAGCGAGTTTGGCGCCGAGCCGACGTTCTGGACGTGGTTCTCCGACCGCGCCTGGCATATGGCGTTGCCGGTGGCGTGCTATGTCGCAAGCGGCTTCGCGATGCTCACGCTTCTCATGAAGAACTCGCTTCTCGACCAGATATCGTCCGACTATGTGCGCACGGTCATCGCCAAGGGCGGTACGCGCCGCCGCGCGATTTGGTGCCACGCGTTCAGAAACGCTCTTGTGCCGATAGCGACCGGCTTCGGCTCGATGATGGCGATTCTCTTCGCGGGCTCCATTATCGTCGAGACGATTTTCGAGATTCCGGGCATGGGGCGGCTTTCGTGGGACGCTCTCATCGGGCGCGACTACGCGGTGTTCCTGGCGCTGCTCGCGCTCACTTCCAGTTTCATGCTTGTCGGCAATCTAATCTCCGACGTCCTCTACATGGCCATAGATCCACGAATCGACTTTTCAAGGAAATAACCGATGTTTTCGCCTCTGACCAAGAAACGTTTTCGCGCTTTCAAGCGCATCAAGCGCGCGTGGTATTCGCTGATAGCACTTGGCGCAATCTTTATCTTCTGCCAGTTCGCGTGGCTCGTCTGCCCCGTCTCGCCCAAGGAGACTGTCAGCCCCGACGCCCTGGCCGACCGCGAGTTCACCGAGCAGGTGTACGACGTCAAGACCGCTCGCTTCAGCCTGGCCGACTCGGGCGAGATATACGGCTTTGAGGGTCCGGCAGATGTCGCCGGCAGGGTCGAAGCCTGGCGTGCGGCCGGCGCCGACACCCCGCTCGCCTCGCTGGTCTCGGGCGATTACGATGTAACAGAGAATAGACGCGAAGGCTATACACGCTATTATCTTTCGCCGAAGGCGCCGCCTGCTGTTTCGCTGCGCTCGTATACCGAGGCGCCGAGTTTCCCGTATCCGCCGTGCAAGGGTCATCCTTTCGGTCTCGACTCGGGTGGGCGCGACGTCTACTCGCTCGTCATCCACGGCATGAGGATAGGGCTTGACTTCGGTCTCTGCCTAGCGTTCACAGGCATGCTTGTCGGCCTCGTCGTCGGTGCTGTCGAAGGCTACTTCGGCGGTAAGCTGGACATCGGTCTGCAGCGCTTCACCGAGATACTCAGTGCCATTCCTTTCATCTACGTGATGATATTCATAGGCTCTACCGTCGGGCGAAGCTTTACCGTTCTTCTCGTCTGCTACGCGATATTCAACTGGATCGCCGTCAGCTACTATATGCGCGCGGAGTTTCTCCGTCTCAGGGCGCGCACGTTCGTCGAGGCCGCGAAGTGCCAGGGCTTCTCGGCTGCGCGCATCATCTTCGGGCATATACTGCCGAACGCTCTGACGCCGCTCATCACGCTCTTTCCGTTCCTTCTGATGGGCGCGATAAGTTCGCTCGCCGCGCTGGACTTTCTCGGCTTCGGGCTCCCGCCTATGACGCCAAGCTGCGGCGAACTTCTCGCCCAGGCGAAGTCTAGCCCGTCGTCGTGGTGGCTGATACTTTTCCCGGCGCTGGCGCTATTCATTGTGATGTTGCTTACGGTATTTGTCGGTGAGGGGTTGAGAGACGCGTTCGATCCGCGTCAGAAGTCCAAGCTGGAGTAGCCCTGATGAGACGACTCAATGTCATCGCCGCCGGTCTTGGCTGGGGAGTTGTGGAGCGTCATCGCGCAGAGCGCATGGCGGGTCTCGCTTTCGAGCCGGCGAAGAGCGTCTTCCCGGCGGTGACGTGTGTCGCCCAGGCTGCCGCAAGAACGGGCCTCCCGACCGCCGGGCACGGCATGGTAGCCAATGGTCATTGGTTTGACGATCTTCAAAAGCCAATGTTCTGGGAGCAGTCGGCGACGCTTGTGAATGGGCGTCGTGTTTGGGCTGACCTGCGCGCTGCGGGCGGCACTGTCGGCTTGTTCTTCTTTCAACAGTCGCTCGGCGAGAGCGCCGACGTCGTTGTTTCGCCCGCGCCTATCCACAAGCACGGCGGCGGCATGGTCATGAGCTGCTACACCAAGCCGACGGAGGCCGCCGCCGAAGTCGAGCGCCGCATCGGGCGCTTTCCGTTATGGCGGTACTGGGGGCCGCTGGCGTCCCCGAAGGTGGGCCGCATTTGCATCGACTGGTTCGAGGCCGTAACTGCGGCACACGATGTCGACGAAGCTTATTTGTATCTGCCGACATTGGACTACATGGCTCAGAAGTTCGGACCCGGGACGCCGAAGGACGATTCTGCGTTTGAAGAGTTGCGCTGCCAGCTGGAGCGACTGGCCGACCTCTGTTCGCGTCACGGCGCGCAGTTTTCAGTCACGGGCGACTACGAGATAACGCCTGTTACCGCCGCTCCGCTTCGCCCGAATGTGCTGTTGCGCGAGAAGGGGCTTTTCAGGACGCGCCCCGTCGCAGGCCGCGCATACCCCGATTTCTACCAGTCGGGCGCGTTCGCCATGTGCGACCACGAGGTCTGTGTCGTATACGGCGAGAGGCGCGACGAGGCGATTGATGCTCTTCTCGCGACGGGCGACTACGAGCTGCCCGAGGGTCCCGATCCTCTTGAGGGCGTTCTTGTGGCCAAACGCGGCAGTTGGTGCGAGTACAAGTGGTGGATTCTCGACGCCGAAGCGCCCGATTACGCGAGTCATGTCGACATACACAACAAGCCGGGCTTCGACCCTACAGAGCTTTTCTTTTTCGGACGGGGCACGGTGCGCGGCACTCACGGCCGCCAATGTCTGGTAGCTTCGGCATCGAGCGCACGGTAGGTTTTGCGGGCGTCAGAGGGGCTGGGCGATATCGAACAGCCTGGCGGCGTTATCGCAGCAGATGAGTTTCAGTGTTTCGTCGTCTATGTCAAGCGACAGCAGAGCTTCGAGAGTGTGTCCGGCGTCCTGCCATGGCGCGTCTGAGCCGAATAGAATCCGATCCGGGCCGTGTTTGTCGATCATGCGCGCAATCTGAGTTTTATCCATCCAGCCGAATGTGTGCGAGAGGTCGAGGTAGACGTCTTCGCCGCAAAGCACATCTTCAGCCTCGTCCCACATGTGAAATCCGCCGAGATGGGCCGCGACGATGCGCAGACGGGGGAATCGCCTGTGAAGGGCGCGTATCTCTGTGGGTGTCGAATGGTAGGGCGGTTCAAAGACGCGTTCGCCGCCGGCATGCAGGTACGCGACGAGGCCGCGAGAGGACATCTCCTCCCAGCAACCGTCCATCCTTGGGTCGTTGAACCTAAAGTGCTGGTATTCGGGATGGAATTTTATGCCGGCGAAGCGAGATGCTGCCACTTCCGCAACGGCTTTGTGCATGTCGGGGGTGTCTGGGTGCAAGGCGGCGAGTGACAGCACCTCGTGCCTGCCGTTGCCCTCGCGGCCGCGGTTCACATCGGCCGCCCACTTGTTGACGTGCGCGACTTGACGAGGATCGGTCGCTACCGGCAGGTTGATCGACAGTGCGACGCTGCACTCCCGGCCACGCCGTGCGCAGCCGGCAATACTGCCGTCGAAGGCCGGCTCGTTGCCGAATCTCGCTCCAAGCGAGGCCGTCACTTTCTTGGCTATTGCGTCAGGGTAGAGGTGGACGTGCGAGTCTATTACCGGAAAGTCGAGTTTCATTCAATTTGGCCTTTTGCAGGTTACTCAACAGTTACGGACTTCGCCAGGTTGCGCGGTTGGTCGATCTCGCAGCCCCTCAGCCGCGCGATGTGATACGCGAAAAGCTGAAGCGCCACGGCGGTCACGATCGGCGCGAGCTCCGCACTTGTCGCCGGCACCGGTATCACGTCCGTTGCGGCCGCGGCGGCGAGCGTGTCGCCTTCTGTGACTACGGCTATGACGGGCGCGTTTCTGGCGCGGCATTCCTGGACGTTGCCAAGGGTCTTCTCCTTGCCGGGGATATCCGCAAGAAGCGCGACCACAGGCGTTTTTTCAGAAAGAAGCGCTATCGGGCCATGTTTGAGTTCGGCTGCCTGATATCCCTCGGCGTGAACGTAGGCTACCTCCTTTACTTTGAGCGCTCCTTCAAGCGCGACCGGATATAGAATGCCGCGTCCTATGAAGAACATGTCATCTGCGCCCGAGTATTTCGCGGCTGCTTTCGCGATCTCCGGCGACCTGGCGAGTACGGCGCGCACCAGCTCTGGTATTCGTGAAATCTCCATGACGAGACGGTCTCCCGCGTCGCGCGACAGACGGCGTGTCCGCCCCAGTTTGAGCGCGGTCATGAGCAAGGCGGCAACCTGGGCCGTGAATGCCTTTGTCGAGGCAACGGATATCTCTGGGCCGGCGTGCAGGTAGACGCCGCGCCCGGCTTCGCGGGCGATGGTCGAGCCGACGACATTGCAGAGAGCGGAGACCAACGCGCCCTTGCGTGTCGATTCGCGCACCGCAGCCAGAGTGTCGGCTGTCTCGCCGCTCTGCGAGAGCGCTATCACCCAGTCATCGGGCCCGACTATAGGGTTGGAGTAGCGAAATTCCGCCGCCTGCTCCGGCGATGTCGGCACATCGGCGAGACTTTCAAACAGGCATTTGCCGACCATGCCGGCGTGAAGCGACGTGCCGCAGCCTACGATGACGAGCCGTCTGACGGCGGCAAGTTCGCGGGGCGTGAGGTTGAGCCCGGAGAGAATCGCCGTACCGCCGCCGGGGTCCAGCCTGCCGCGTATCGTGTTGGCGAGCGCGTTGGGCTGTTCGAATATTTCCTTGAGCATGAAGTGCTCGTAGCCGCCTTTTTCGATTGCGCCGACATCCCAGTCGACCTCTTGCACCTCGCGTGTGACGGGCGAGTTGTCAAGGGAGTGTATGTCGACGCCGTCTGGCGTGACGCGCGCTACATCACCGTCCTTCAGGTATATCACCTGGCGCGTGTAGGCGACAATCGCCGAGACGTCGCTGGCGACTACAATATCTTTTTCGCCGACGCCGATCACCAGTGGACTGCCTTTGCGCGCGACAATCATCTCGCCCGGGTGGCGCGCCGAAATAGTCGCTATGCCATATGTGCCCTCGACGCGCTTCAGCGCTTCGCAGACGGCTGCAAGAAAATCTCCCTTGTCGAAGGCGGCGACGAGATGGGCTACTACTTCGGTGTCTGTCTGGGAGAGAAACCGGACACCTCGCTTCTCAAGGCCAGCGCGAAGCGTCGCGTAGTTTTCGACGATACCGTTGTGGACGAGCGCCAGACGTCCGCCGTCCGCGACATGAGGGTGGGCGTTCGCAACCGTCGGCAGGCCGTGCGTGGCCCAGCGCGTGTGCGCTATGCCGAGCGTGTACTTCGCGCGCTCTTCTTCGCCTAGCGCGCGCCGGAGAAGACTGTCAAGTGCCGAGACCTTGCCGGTCTGCTTGTAAATCTTGATGCCCTCGGCAGACTCCAGCGCGACGCCGGCCGAATCGTAGCCACGGTATTCGAGGCGACTAAGGCCGCTGACGAGCGGACCCACCGCCGGGGTTGTTCTCGACGAAAAACCAACTATGCCGCACATTCTTGTTTCTTTCTCCTTCGTTCGGTATGTGTCCTGGATATTTTAACTCCATTTAGCACATATCGTGCCAATGCTTTCAGAACCGTGTTTTTCACATGATTCTTTACGCTGTGTGTAAGGTGTGGCGTTTGGGGCTGCAATGAAATGTAAACCTTCTCCGAAATGACTTCGCAGTTGCATTAATTTTCCATCTAGATTCCCGCGCCGCAGTTTGGTATAATGTCCGCATGAACTTCATAGGTGCAGACAAGAGTTTTGAGGCGGCCTCGGTCGTCCTCTATGGTGCGCCCTACGACTCGACGACCAGCTTTCGTCCAGGGACGCGTTTCGGGCCGGCGGCGGTTCGCTCGGAGTCATTTGGGATTGAAACATATTCGCCCTATCAAGACAAGGATCTTGAGGATGATGCAGCGGTTCATGACGCGGGCGATCTAGAATTGCCGTTTGGCGCGCCAGACCGCGCGCTCGACATGATTGAGGCCGAGGCTTCGCGCATTTTGGATGCCGGCAAGAAACCTTTTCTGCTTGGCGGCGAACATCTCGTCACGCTGGGCGCCGTGCGCGCCGTCGCGAAGCGACACCCAGGCCTGCGCATCATCCACTTTGACGCCCACGCAGACCTGCGCGAGGATTATCTCGGCGTCAGGCTTTCTCACGCCTCGGTCATGCGCCGTTGCCACGACATTCTCGGCGACGGGCGCATCTGGCAGTTTGGCGTACGCTCCGGCACGCGCGAGGAATTCGCTTTCATGAAGGCCGGCCATGTCGTCACCGAGCCGTTCACGGTCAAGTCCCTCGCCGCTCTCTCGTTCCCTGAGGGAACGCCCGTCTACCTGACTGTCGACCTGGACGTCCTCGATCCGGCGGAGTTTCCCGGCACCGGCACGCAGGAGGCTGGCGGACTAAGGTTCGCGGAGCTTCTTTCGTCGCTGATAGAGATATTGACACGCTTCAATGTCGTCGCGGTCGACAATGTCGAGCTGTCGCCTCCGCTCGATCATTCAGGACGCTCAACCGCGCTCGCGTGCAAACTCTTGCGCGAACAGCTTCTGGCAATGGGGCGCTAGGCGCGGGGCGGGTCGATTTCATGCAAGGCTTCTCCAACACGAAAAGATAAAAGGAACACGACAAAATGGCTAGAGTAATGCTGATAGGTGCCGGCGGCGTCGCCGGCGTCGCGGCCGCGAAGATGGCCCAGAATCCCGATGTCTTCGGCGAGCTTCTGATCGCCTCGCGCACCAAGGCGCGCTGCGACGCGATCAAGGCCGACATCGAAAGGCGCGGCTTTGGCAAGGGCGGCCTCAAAACCGCCGTCTCCACCGCAGGACTCGACGCGATGGACGTCGCCGCGACCGCTGCGATGATCAAGGATTTCAAGCCCGACCTTGTCATGAATATCGCGCTCCCATATCAGGATCTCGCTATTATGGACGCATGCCTCGCGGCCGGCGTCAGCTATCTCGATACCGCCAACTACGAGCCGCCGGACGAGGCTCACTTCGAATACTCATGGCAGTGGGCTTACCGCGAGAGATTCGAGAAGGCCGGTCTTACGGCGATTCTCGGTTGCGGCTTCGACCCCGGTGTCACTCAGGTCTTCTCCGCCTATGCCCAAAAGCACTATTTTGATACAATAGAGACGCTTGACATACTCGACTGCAACGGCGGCGACCACGGCTATCCGTTCGCCACCAATTTCAACCCAGAGATCAATATCCGTGAAGTCGCCGCGAAGGGCTCCTACTGGGTCGTCGACCCGAAGGACGATCGCCCGGAGGTGCCTGTCGAGAACAAGAAGGCTTTCGACAAGGGCTGGTGGGTCGAGACCGCGCCAATGGCGATAAAGCGCGTCTATGACTTCGACCAGGTCGGGCAGAAGGATATGTACCTTCTGCACCACGAGGAGTTGGAGTCGCTCGGTTGCAATTTGAAGGGCATTAAGCGCATCCGCTTCTTCATGACCTTCGGGCAGAGCTATCTCACCCATCTGAAGTGTCTTGAGAATGTCGGTATGACGCGCATCGACCCTGTGGACTTCAAGGGGCAGAAAATAGTGCCGATCGAGTTTCTCAAGGCCCTGCTGCCCGATCCTGCGTCGCTAGGTCCGCGAACGAAGGGCAAAACGAATATCGGCTGCATTTTCCACGGCGAGAAGGGGGGTAAGCCCGTAGACTACTATGTCTACAATGTCTGCGACCATCAGGAATGTTACGCCGAGGTCGGGTCGCAGGCGATCAGCTACACGACAGGCGTGCCGGCGATGATTGGCGCGAAGATGTTTCTTGAGGGCCGCTGGATCAGCAAGGGTGTGCACACCTGCGAGGAGTTCGACCCCGATCCGTTCATGGCCGAACTTAATCGCCAGGGTCTGCCGTGGCATGAGACATTCAACCCTGTCAAGGTGGACTGATCTTGACGTTCGACATGAAGGCGTTGCCGGCCATGTGCAGGCTGTTCGACGGTGTTAAGCCCGCTGATATTGACAGTCTTCTCGGCTGTCTCGGCGCGCGCGTCGCTAGGCTTGCGCGCGGCGAGGTGCTGTTTATGGCCGGCGCCAGGGCTGACCGCTTTTGCGTCGTCTTGTCTGGAGCTCTAGCTGTTGTCACGTACGACGCGCAGGGCCGGCGAACGATAATAAAGCGCGTCGGCCCTATGAATGTCGCCGCCGCGGCACAGGCAGTCTCGCGCCGCGTCTTTGGTGTGTCGGTAGAGGCTGAGCTCGAGAGCGAGGCCCTGATACTGCGCTCGGAGCGAGTGCTCGCGCCGTGTGCGTCGTCGTGTGCTTTTCATGTCAGGTTGATGCGCAACCTGACAACCATCCTTGCCGAGAAGACGCTTGAACTGAATGACAAGATTGCCATCTTGTCGCGCCGCACGACAACCGAGCGCCTCATGACATACTTGCACGGAGTCGCCGCCGAGCGCGGCTCTACGGAGTTCGACATACCGTTCGACCGTCAGGCGCTCGCCGACTACCTCTGTGTCGACCGTAGCGCTCTTTCGGCACAGATTGGCCGTCTCGTGCGGGCAGGTGTCATAGCTGTGAGAAAAAGTCACTTCTCCCTCTCGCGCTGAACGAAAATTTATGGTATAATATCAACTGTTTAGCACGAGTCGTGTGCCTCGTGCGCCGTTTCGGGGCGTTGCACAGCCTGGTAGTGCGTCTGCTTTGGGAGCAGAATGTCGGAGGTTCAAATCCTCTCGCCCCGACCATTCCCCAGAGGCCACATATGGAGAATGGAAATCCGCTCGCGATAGACAGGATGTTTGATTTATGATCAGAACCTTAACATTGATGACGTTTGTCATTGCTTTCGGCTCTGCGTTCGCGAAAACGATTGTAGTGCCGGCGATTCCTGTGTCGCCCTATGCGGATACGGAGGTTTCCACCAATGTAGCGATAAACAAAGCACAAATCAGCTACTCGGACTTGGAGTTTCACTTTAGCGGGACTTCGACTAACAACCTTGAACTGGCGTTCGGAACCGACGTGAACACGAACGGCGTTCTTGACACGGAGGAGGTCGAGACGCGATTCGGTTGGCGTTCGGGGCGGTATTTCATAGAGAACGCTTTGACATGGGAGCGGTTCGTTTCGGAACCTGCATCAGGGGCTCAGAATCTGTCTGTGGAAATGCATCTGGACATAAGGTACGCCCTGCAGCAGGTGAAACGTGTAAATGTCACGGGCACAAACGCCTCCGCGTTCGGCGAGCTTGTGTCTGGGGCGCCTCTTGCGTGGCTATGGCGGCGGGAATGGAACCTGATGCGGGTGACCCGGCGAGGCACGGAACCGCCCTCGGACTGGTTTGAGTACAACGCGGGGCATTACGGATTTACATTGAGGGTGAGGTGACGCAATGCTGACGAAGATATGGGCAGGGGCGTTGCTGTTTCTCGCGTGGTTGTCGTTCTGCGCGTGGCTGGTTCTCGTATGCCGCGAGAAGAACGTCCATCCGCTGCGCGACTTTGCAATGTTCTTCAAGAAACAGACGAAGGCCGGGCGCATCATCTTCGGCACGTTCTTCATCGCCATGTGGATATTCGCCAGCGTCAAGCCGGGCGGAGAGGGAAACGGGGAACTGGGAACGGGGAACGGAGGTGGAACGAACAGCGTCCAGCAGATGGCAGCTGGAAATGCTGCCAATGTGGGAATGTTGCCAATCTCAATTGCCAATTCAAATGTTTTCGCCACAGCTTCGCATCTTGGTCAATTGATAAATGGCAACATTGGGACTGGCAACACTTCCACATTGGCAACAATCGAAATCACCTCGACGAATACGATCCGCACGATTACCGCCGACGACTTCGCGCGTGGGTTTGTGCAGACGCGCATCGGAACGGACGAGGAGTTTGACTTCTCGCCTCTTGCCAATGCGACCATTGTCAACGACTGGCAGGCATTCGGCGCGGCCACGGACTGGATTTACGCCGCATTCACCAACTGGACGTTCAAGGTCGCCACGAACGATGTCTCGCGCTTGCGCATCTACTCCTTCGGGAAGATCGAGCCGCTTATTCGCGAGGTGAATGGCGCGATAGCCACGAATAACTGGTTTGCCCCGTTTACCGCCTCGCTCGGCATAGTCCCGCAGGCAAACTGGAGCTTGCTCAACGAGTCCGACAAGCCGAGCCAGGTGTGGTATGCAATAACGCCAGAAGGTTCGCTGGTCATCACATGGCAGAACGCGCTTCTCGACCGCGATACCGACAAGCCAATCTCGTTCCAGATCGAGTTCAAGCCTGACGGACAGTTCGTCTACCGCTACGACTTCTCCCGACTCGATGTTGACTCCGTTACCAACATCCTTGCCGGTGCGTCCTTTGGAGGGAACGCATGGTCAACAAACTCCCTGCCGACGACCGTCACCTCGATGGCGTTCTATCCGCTTTCCGAAGAGGATGTGGCCAACCAAGACAGGGACGAGGATGGATTAAGCCTCATAGACGAACTGTTTGTCTATGGCACCGATCCGATGCTGCCGGACTCCGACTTCGACGGAGTTTCAGACGGTATGGAGGTCGCGTTAGGAACGAATCCCGCAGGGCGTGACAGCGACAACGACGGACTCGTAGACGGTTCCGACCCAGATCCGAGTTCGACGACACCGCTTGATGACCTTGACGACGATGGCATCCCGGACGCCTACGAAAACCACTGGTTCGGGGATACGAACGTTGTGGATTCGCTGGACGGCTACGGCGTAAACGGATTCAACCTCGGCTTCGAGCTCTCATCCGGAATCAACCCGACAAACGGTGCGGAAGAGGTGTTCATGTCGACGAACCGAATAGCGACGTGGAAGATAATGGATGGATTCGTTGCGCAAAGCGCAACCGTGTCATCCGACATATACGAGCGGACGTTCCGCATCGCCCGCAACGGGGGGTGGGAGCAGTTCTTCGTCTCTTCGAGGCCGGACAGGGCGGGTGGATGGCGGCTTGAGGGACTAGTGCTGGACTGGGAGGATTCCGAGGGCGAGTCTGGTAGCGCGACGTCATCGCCGGTGGTGGACAGTCTTTATCTTCCCGTTTCGACAAACAGTCCGGCGACGTTGACGCTCAGAATCCGTCAGACGGCGGCAACGATGTCCTGCCGTTCTCCTCTTTACCTGCTTGCATATTCGCCTAACGTCGAGATCGAGGGTGCGCAGCGGATCACGACATCCAACGGCGTGTGGACGGTAGCGGAAATCAAGGAGGAGACCTCGATTGCCGTTTCCATCGACCGCTCGGAACGCCCGTGCAAGGCCGCGCTCTATCCGCAGGAGACGGCGGCGGAACTCTCGACTGACGGCGGTCGGCTTCAGTTCCAGGGGAACGGGACGTTGCATGTCAACGCTCCCGGCGTGTACCAGATGCCGACTATGGACTTCTCGGCGTATGCCCGTCCCGTTCTGCGCGGCAGACAGCGTCTCGCCGCCCCGTCGCCGTCCGCGACGAACAACTGCTATCTTGCGTTCCTGAACCCCTGCGTTTCATACGGAGACGGACATCACGTAGGCGGTGGCGGTCTTGCCTACGACTGGTGGAGCGGAGGCTACTCTGAGACATACGAGTATCCGCTTGATTCCGGCTGCCTGTGGCGAGAGTGGCACTCCGATTCGTCGGGTGGATATGTATGCGACTGCGAGCCTGGTCTTTCCGTTGGCTTCGACTTCAGCGGCTACGCCGACATCACCACCAACCTCGTCGTGGACGGGGAGTCCGTGTCCGGCTCAATTTCCATAGGGGGCGTGGAGGTGTGGAGCGGCACGGCGACACACGATGTCTCGACTGATGGCGGAACCGGAACGGAATTGCTTTCTGACGACGGATGCGGCGATTGCGGCGGGTGCGAGGAAGGCAACTGCGACGCCCTTGAGGGCGGGGACTTGGGTTCGCTCAAGTTCCGCATCCCCCTTGGCGTTCCGCGCAAGGGGCAGGTCAGCGGCTTCGCGTGGTTCATGACAAGGGAGCCGCTGACAATAGGCATCGACACCCTGCAAGTCCTGTCCCGCGACGACGCGCAGGTTGCCGACACGACATCCGGCGGCATCCGCACGATTGCCTGCGGCGACAACAGGGGGCGGACGCTTTCGGTGCTGCCCATCCAAGACGGCATCGAGGTGACGATAAAAGAGACCGCCTCCGGCAAGCTGGAGCACACGTGGCGCATCATGAACGTCGACGGCTCTGCGTCGCACATCCGGCTCTGGAAGATCAGCCGCCTCGACAACACGATGAGCGACGAAACCTATATCTACAATGATGGGGACTGGACAAAGTTCGACAACATAGCGCAGACTTCCGAGGAGCTTGTCGCCATCGGCGACATCAACGAGGACGGGTACAAGCGCGAGGAGCGCATCGTCCGCGATATGAACAATGCGGTTCTCTCGCACACGATAACCGAGTCGGAGAGGTTCGGCTCGTTCGACAACGCCGTCCTGCGCGAGACGTACCACGCCCAGAAGAGCTGGGGCGAAGACAACTGGAACGAGTCCTTCGCCTCGTACTACACGGACAACGACAGCCCGAAGCGCAACGGGAATGTCCGGCTCGAACGCGGCAACGCCCGTGCGTGGCAGTTCAGCGCCTACGACGCCGAGGGGAGGACAGTCCTAACGATCGATCAGCACGACGGCTCATGGTGCCCGGAGTGGCCGCTTGACTACATGGATGCCGATGCGTTCGACAGTCAGGACATCGTCCAGTGGCTGCGCGACCAGTGGTTCACGGCGGTGGCGACAGTCTATGACTACACTCCTCTTGCCGGAGACGCCGCTGCATCTGTGGATGCCGACAAGGTTCGCACCGAGTCCCGCTACCTTGTTGACAATGGCAGCGTAACGCTCATCGGGCGCACATGGACGCGATACACGCATGGCTCGGCGAACGGATACGCGACCGTGACGGTCGAGACGACAACCGCAGGCGCACAGGACGCCACAATAGCAGACGTCCGCAACGCCCATCGCACGGAAATAAGCTACGACGGAGATGCCCCCGGAATTCCGCTCATGTTGCGCGGGGTGACGGTGACATCCACGGACGAGGACGGCGTTACGACCGCATACGACTACTCGATGGCATCCGGTGTCCTTGCGACCACCGAGCGCAAGTCGAAAGGCGGCATTGAAGCGCCTACACGAAACCTCTCTGAACGCTGCATGACATACGGAAACGTCCTCCGCGAATGGAGCGTCCACACGGCAAGCGGCATCGCATTCGACGAGCGAGAGCATATCTACGATGACAAGAACCGACTTGTGTCGACCATCTACGCCGACGGATCATTCACCACAAATGCCTATTCCTGCTGCCGGTTGCTGTGGAGCCAGGATCGCACAGGGCGTAAGGTTCTGCGAAGCGCGGTAACTGGCGAAGACCATCTCTACTACGCGATGGAGGAAGTCTCGCTGGGGCAGCTGCCAAACGCCAACGACAATGCGCCGGGGTACGCCCCATACGAAAACTACATGAAAGGCGACAACCACTATCGCGTCACGCAGCACTTCATGGATGCGCTCGGGCGCGAGACGAACACGGTCGTGCGAACCTGCAAAACGCCTGGCGTGGCTGTCAATCGATCTTGGAATTGCAGCGGCTGGCGGGCTTCGGAAACAACGGTCTATCCATACGGTGTCTCCGACTACGAGGTCTCGACGGACATGCGGGGCAACGAGACCACGACAATCCACACTTCATACTCCGACTGTGACTATGTTGAGACAGTCGAAACCAACAGGACGACAATCGTCACAACCTATCGCAACGGTTTGTCAATTCTGTACGAAGAGTGGCCTGACGGGAAATGGAAGGAGACGGTGCAGGCGAAATCGTATGCCGCCGACGGAAGCCGAATCGACACGACGACGGTCTCGGCCTCCGACCATGAAACGGTGACGGCAAGGACAATCTACCGCGACTTCCTCGGCCGCACCGTGCGGGAAGTCGTCCCAACGGCGGATGTCACTTATACACATGATGGTGCAAGCTCCCGCGTTCTCTCGACAACGGACTCTGTTTCGGGCGAGACGGTTACGCGCATTTACGATGATCTTGGCGAGGTCATTGGGCAGACAAAGAATGGCGTCACCTCCCGTGGCGAAACGGAATATGTAGTTGAGTCGAATATCCTCTGGCGGGTTTCCGCGCAGACGGTCGCCGGCACAATCACGAATCTCTGCTTGGTCACGAAGGAGCGTCTTACAGGCCTTTCGGACGAACTTCGCGGAGAGACGTTCTCCTACATGAACGGCGCGCTTGCGAGCCATGCGTATTCATCCTTCGACACTACTAACAGCGTGTTGACGGAGGTGGTCGAATCCGCTGCGACGGGCACGACAACGACGAGGAGCAAGTATGGCATCGTCATCGAAACGACCATGAGTGCCGGGACGGCAACTAGTTGCTTCGATCCATATGGACGGGCGTTCTATACTGAGAAGGACGGAAGGAGCGTCGACTGGATTGGACGCAACGCCTACGGCGATGTCGAGGAGTGTGACACGTTCCATTCAGAGGGTAATGCCTACTATGCCGAATTCTACGGTTACGATAGCTTCGGCAACCGCATCGTCGCCACCAACGCCTTCGGCGCGGTGACTTATTCCGCATACGACGCGGCAAATCGCCTTGCCGAATCCGGCGGCGCTGTCTATCCGTCTCGGTATGGTTATGACACCGAGGGTCGCAGGACTGCGCTTTCCACCACCCGCAACGGCAGCGCATGGGACGCGACCGTCTGGACGTTCGATGCGGAGACCGGACATTGCACGGCAAAGACATATGCGGACAACACGGCGAATGCCTATACATACACCGCCGACGGCAAGCCGCTCCGCACAACGTACGCCAGCGGACGCTGGCGCGAGAACGCCTACAACGTCAGGCGCGAGCTTGCCTCCGTGGAGTATTCAGACGGCGAGGTTTGCACATTCTCCTACGATGAGTTCTCGCATGAAGTTGCGTCGTCAAACGCCGTCGCCGCCTCGCAGTTCGTCAGGAACTGCTACGGGCAGGTCACGAACGAGACCGCGACGGTCGGAAGCGAAAGCCGGACGGTCGAACGCGAGTTTGACGCCTTCGGGCGGCTGACCAGCAGTGATGGTTCCGCCTACGGATACGCATCCGATGGAAGAATCGCCTCGATTTCCAACGACATTGCCTATGCCGAATACCAGTACTCCACGGATCGGCTAGATGCGGGATATACACTTTCGCTCTCCAACGGCTTGGTGTTTTCCCGTAGCCTGACGAGGGACGGCTACCGTCGTTCGCTAGTGACAGGAATCGAAAGCACGGCCAACGACATTGTTATTGAAAGCCTCGCCTATGCATACGATACGCTCAACCGCCCGACTGCCCGCAACGCCGACACCTTCGGCTACAATGCCCGCAGCGAGGTGACCACAGCATCCGTCAACAGCGACATCTATTTGTATGGCTATGACGACATCGGCAATTCGACGTATTATACGCCGAACAGCCTCAACCAGTACACGGAGTTCACTTACGATGCAGATGGCAATATTCTGACCGACGGCTACAATTCCTTCACATACGATGCCGCGAATCGCCTCAAGACAGTGTCGAGAAATGGCTACATCGCCATGACGAACTTCTACGATGCGAAGTCCCGTCGCGTCCGCAAGGTGACGCCGGAATACGCCGCAACCTTCTTCTACGATGACTGGAATCTCATCGAGGAGCGTATTGCCTACACGAACGGCATCACTTCTACAATCCGCTACTATTGGGGCAAGGACATCTCCGGCGATCTGCAAGGCGCGGGCGGCGTCGGCGGGCTTCTCTACTTGACCGTTGACGGCGCAATCTACATTCCGTGCTACGACAACAATGGCAACATTACCTGCTACCTCGATGCCAATGGCAACATTGTCGCGCAGTACATCTACGACCCCTTCGGCGGCATTCCGTCCTCCGCCGGTCCGCTTGCCGACTTCTTCCGGCATCGCTTCTCGACGAAATACTTTGACGCCGAGACCGGCCTCTACTACTACGGCTACCGCTTCTATAATCCGATTCTCATGCGCTGGCTCAACCGCGACCCAATAGAGGAAGAAGGTGGTTTGAATCTATATGCCTTTTGCGGGAATTTCGCAATTGGCGCATATGATGAAACTGGATTGTTCACAATCCATATTCACACAGATGGGGTTGGTCATGTTGGCATAAGCAACAAAGCTGGTACGACTTTTGACTATGGAAGATATCATGGTAAGTATAAGCTTGGTTTCTTGGGGAAGTTTGATCAATCTGGTCCTAACATGTTAATCAAAGGCAAAGGACTCGATGGCCCTCATCCTTATACTCGCTATCGATTCTCTGTGTGCCCTAAAGTTGATGACATGGTAACGAAAGTGCTTGATGAGAAATTTGCGTCTGGACTTAAATATCTGCCTGCAGAAATCATTGCGAAGTATGACAAGAAACCAGGTGCTATTCCGGACAATATGCGTTATATGGGATCTGATTGGACGGCAAATAATAATTGCATGACCTTCACATTTAGCATCTTGGCTTCTGCGGCAGGTAGACTGGGCAAAGACAAATCTTGCACACAAGCCGAACGACAACAGGCTATGGCAATGGCATCGCTTGCTTTTCTTTCATGCTGGCATGTAACGCCATCACATATCAAGGCCACGTTGAGCAGTTTCGCAAAGCAGAAAAATTGGATAACAGAGGAGTGACAATGCACAAAGTAATTCTATCATTTCGTTACGCCGTATTAGCAATAATTATCATTGCGATATCCTTGCTCATAGCAAGATGTGCGTATTGGTGTTGGCTGTGGATTAATAATGAACCTGATCCTGTATTCCTTGTCGCAACAGAGGATGTTGTATTTAATGCTGGTGATCAGAAGGTTAAACTTCCCAAGGGGATTGTCCTTTATCCCGTTGCTGAGCGCGAAACCGCCGATAATTGCTATCCTGGCGGGCAATATAAAATCTATGTCCAATTGGAGACTGACGCATCAGGGTTTAATGCCGTGGAGTGGCCTAAGAATATGACAAATGCGGTGAAACAGTTACAGAAGTGATGGTGGAGATAAATCGTGGAGGTGGAAAGTGAAAGCAAGTAGCGGACAATCATTTATCTGTCATGGGTTCAACAACTATTGTGAGTCACCGAAGTTCATTGGTGAGCATCGGGTTATGTTCCGCACCGCCGTCGTCTTCAAAGAACGCGATTTTGACGATGTGTGGGATGTGCATGATGATTTGTTTTGGAGGATGGTGAATGTGATAGCTGCGGAGCTCGCGGACAGCTATCGCATCAAGGTGATAGATCAGACGGCGCCAATATTTGATTCTGTTTCAGAACTTCGTGCATGGCAGTCTCTCCAGAAAGAGACTGATTCTGAGTTCGTTCTTGATCCTCCAGCAGAGATAGATTTGTTTTCAGCGGGTGCCTCGATATGCCATATGGAGTTTGAAGATTGGTCGGACATAGGCAAGCATGAACCATATGCCTGCTCTTTTACTTTTTCGTTTTATAGCTACGACGAGAATGTCAACGTGAAGATTGGGGAGATGTTACAGAAGTTCCTTTCATCGGAGAAAGCGATTTCTGGTGTCTCTGAGGTTTATGAAGTCCCACAACCAAAATGGTACTGGCCGATTTTGAACACAATCAAGAGTGAAGATTTCCTCGTTTATGTGGGTTTTAGCGTACTAATACTGTTCGCTCTTGTGATGATCCTTCAACGTTGGATGTAGGTATAAGTGAAAGGACAAATTCGATGAACATTTTGATTCTACAGGGTTCGCCGAGAGCAACCGGAAGCACGGCTTGGATGGCCGAGGAGTACCGCAAGGCGGCGGAGGCGGCCGGGCACAAGGTGACGCTCGTCGACGTGTCGCACAAGAAGATCGCCGGGTGCATGGCCTGCGAGTACTGCCACGGCAAGGGGAACGGAGCCTGCGTCCAGAAGGACGACATGCAGGAACTGTACCCGCTGCTCGCGGAGGCGGATGTTCTCGTCCTCGCGTCGCCGATCTACTACTTCACCCTGTCCGCGCAGATTCAGGCACTGATCCAGCGCATCTACTGCATGAACAAGCCGGGCAAGCTGAAGAAGATGGCGCTCCTCGCATCCTCCTATTCTCCCGACGTGTACGATGGCGCAATCGGGGAGTATCGCGGCATCATCAACTACTGGGGCGTGGAGGATACGGGCATTGTCACGGCCAAAATCGATGAGCAGAAGACGGACGCGACGCGCACCAAAATTCTCCAGCTAGTTGAAAAAATATGATTACGTTTTTCGTCTGTATTGACTCGGAAAGCGCCAAATGATAAATTCTCTTTGTGCTTAGTTTATGGGCGGTATCATATGGTCGTAGAAAAGCAGCGTTTTCTCTACGGTTCAGATGTCGCCGCCCCGACCATCTTCAAACGGTACTAAGACGAATCTCTCCTTATTACCGTGTAATACGGACCTGTTCGCCCCGCTTTGCCTCGCTCGAGAACCGTTAGGGTCTCTCCCCATGGATTCGGTACCCCGAACAATGGAGACGCGGCATCTTGCCGCGTTGAGAGGGGAGGCAACGCGGCTGGAAGCCGCGTCTCCAAAGGGTA
>JAZQBR010000292.1:0-3396 GCA_045545855.1 Kiritimatiellia bacterium
ACCTCAAACCCCGTACAGAACCGATGGCGTCCTCCATAGCACGGCGGCGGAGAGGTGCCGGGACCGGCAAATTCCGGTCCGCATTCCACGAACGTATTGTTTGTCACGACGTTGCCTCGCCCGTAATTTAGAAAGAATCCGTCCGTCTCGGCTCGCGTTGCGGTGTTCGACTCGAACCGCCATCCTTCGCTCCCTTCGTCCGCATACATGCCGCAAGCCCTCCATGCGGCATATCGATAGCCGGACACATCCTCTATGACATTGCCGACAACGCAACTGTCTCTGGAAAGTCCAAGCGTGTATATTCCACCAAGATCTGTCAGTTCTCCTTGTCCGATCCTGCGTATGCGATTGCCGACAATCCTTATGCGTTTGTTGGGCGTAGCATGGTATCCCCAGCTCCAACCAGAAGAGATTCCTGTGTAGAAAAGATCTTCAATGTCATTGTCGGCAATCTTACAGTCCGCCGCAAACTGGACAAGTACGCCGACGCCTTCCGGGAAAAGACGACCACATCGTCGTATGACGTTGTTAGACACGAGTATTCCTGATGCCACATCGGACTGCGGCAACTTGGGCGACCACTTGTCGGAACCAACACGAACGCCACCCGCACCCAGGTCTTCAAAAACCGAGTGCATAACCGATGAGTTGTGTACTCCCCGCCCCAATCGCACCGCATACCCGGAAACATCCCTGACGGCTATTCTCTCAAATGCCACCCCCTTTGAATTTACCACTTCAACAGCCGCACCCACGCCATTCGCCGCCTGTCGAACACCTAGTCCGCCGGGAAACGTGAACGATGTCCCCCTGAAGCCTACGTTCTCAATCCGTACGTTTGACGCGCCTTTTATACGTAACAGACATTTGCAGACAGGGACTTCGGGAATGGCCGATGACAGTTCTTCGCCTTTCCGCGGAATATACAGCAATGTACGCCCGTCAAGAAACCATTCGCCTGGCGAATCAAGCGCCTGCCTGTAATTTTCCAGCATATATCGCGGTCGCCATGCGTTCCAATGGAACAGCGCCCGATATCCGCTTGGATGCATGACGACCATTCCCGTCGTGTAATCAATGGCGATGATTTTGGCAAGAAGCGTATCCCAGCTCTGGTATGCCCTGACAACGACATTCGTCAATTCCTTCTTAGACAGTTTCTGCAACGGTTCGATATCAGGCATGTCCGCGCAGAAGGCCCTACATGACAAATCTACCCGTTCATCTGTGATTGGATCGTTGGCTTCATCCACTTCTCTCAGCATGTACAGGAAGCCCGTATTGGGCGTACGCGCTCGAATCGCACGACGGCCTCCAACCCAAAGTTGGTCAAAGGAGTCCCCCTCCGGCACTTCACACCGCCAGACCCCCTCCGTTCCGTTAGTGAAGTGCGGCAACACCTTGAACCCAGAGATTATGGAAGCGTCAATCCCTTGACCTCTGATGACAAGATTTGAGTCTTCTGCCCCAAGCTCAACAGTCCCGGCAAGGCGGATTTCGCCTGTCGGGATATCTATTGTCGCAACACACTCTTTCGACATCCGTCCGGAAACACGGTCAGAGCGGATACGTGCCAACTCCCGGTGAAGCCAATCGCCCCGCCCACATTCCATGCCGCCATCTACACCGCCCAACACCTGAAAGCACAGGACTATGGGAAGCAATTTTTCCACACGGTACATGGGATCTCCGTATCAGACCCTTTCGCGAATTTCGTCACCTCAAAACTACGACAAATCCAGGCTTGACGTACATCGCAGAATACGTCTTGCAGACATTCCCGCCGATTTCTGCGTTGCGGACATTCCATCCGCAGAATTTCCATCCCCGTGGACTGGATGCATTGAGTTTCGCCAGATCGACTGTATCACCGCTTGAAACCGTGAACACCGGCGCGGAAACCCGCGTCGCCACCGGAAATCCGTACAGGGTAAATTTCACCACACTGCTAAATGCTGGCACGGAATTCGTGCAGACAAGTCCGTATGTGCCAAGGTCGCCAGTAGCAGCCCCTGAGACTTCTATACCAACGTTCTCGCCGAACGTCAGCGAGGCTTGCGGTAAGCTGTGCGCAGATGCGATACGCAACGTCGCATTCGAGACGAGCATCGTACCAGTTCCTGATAATGTCCCGCCAAGTGCGAGCGTACCCGTACCGTCACCTTCCACAACAAGTTTTGTGCCGTCCATTATCTGTCCGTTGATTCCAAGCGTCAGCGTCACGTCGTTCTCAAGTGTGACGAAACCCTGTTGCGTTGCGTTTGCCATCGTACTGTCGTACTTGACCGTCAACGTACGGGATGCCGACGACAACTCACAGTTCTGTAGTGGAAAGAGTGTACCATTGTTCTGGAGAACGATTCCGCTTGACGCCCCTTCCGCCGTTCCTCCAACATTGTTTTCAGAATTGAACTTGAGGTACATTCTTCCATTGGCAGCGGTGGTTGTCTTGCTGGCGTTATCTACAAGTATGGTGCCAAAGAAGCCACTGTTATCGCCAGACAGACGGACAAAGCTGCTGCCACCACTACCAGAAAGTTTAATGGTTCCGCTTCCGTCAAGCGATGCAGATACGTTTATGCCCCTTCCATTGATTGCCGAGAACACGACCGGTCGTACTTCTGTACCATAAACGCTTATGTTACCGTTGAACACATAATCCGTCCAATTATCACCTAAATCGAACAACGCGCCCTCGTACAACCGCAAATTGTCCACTCTGGTATTTTTGGACTTGAGCGAGAACTGGCTGGAATACGTCGCATCCGCGGAATAAAGCGACAGCGATTCGCCTGGGAACTTCTGTTCCGAACCCGTTGAGTCCGCAGGACTCCTAAGCTGTAGGTGGCTGGTCGATGAGGTGGCATTGGACACGGCATAGTGATAATTCTCCCTGGCCTGGTTGCCATCCGACCAATCGCCGCTGGTGTTCCAGCTTTCGCCGTATGCATTGCTATTTTGGAGCATAATCACGCGAGCGACCGTCAGGTAAAGCGTATGACCGCCTGTCTCGGCATCCACCTCGACATCCATGTCCACAACCGCGCATCCCGACGCAGGAACCGGCGGAAGTATCGCGGCAAGCGCTTCAGCGGAAACGGAAGACGAAGCGACGATTGCCGGAAATCTGAGCGAAGTTCCTGTCGATCCTGCAACGGACAAATCAAGTTTCACGCCAAATGCCAGGTCAGCCGTAGTGCCATTGATATTCAACGTCTCGTAAGTTCCCGTGTCAAGATCGCACGCGAGTCTCAGCGTCGCGCCGGGCCGGATTTCAGGATTCGTCAACGTCGCGGATGGCGCTCCGTTGCCAACGCCGAGCGCAGAGCCTGCGGGAAGATGCAGACGCTGGTTGCCGTCGCAGACGAGTCCACCCGCGTTCAGTGTCCCTTG
>JAZQBR010000293.1:0-14935 GCA_045545855.1 Kiritimatiellia bacterium
GCTTGAACTCGTTCTGAGCGGCGGCGGCTTGTCACGCCAAAAGCTCGGCCAATGGAAATGTGATAAAATAGGTGACCTTTTTTATCATTCATGGTGTTTTGATTATAGCACATATATAGTCTTTGTACACAACTGGTTTTAACCAGTTTTTTCGTCTTACTTGCCATGCACAGGAACCAGCGCGAAACCGTCGGCGACTACGTGGCCTCTGGACTTTGCCGGGATGATGGTCAGCGTCGCGCCTGGCTCAAGGTCGAACACGCCGAGCTTCACCCACTCGCCGGTCGACTGCGCCTGATCCGCCGTAAACGCAACGATCTTGCCGCCGGAGACGACTTCCATCGCTGTGGCCGAGCCAGGCTTTGCGTTCCATATATACGGCCCCTTGCCCATGAGAGTGTAGCGTCCCGCCTCGGTGACGGGAAGGGGATACGTCGCCGGCTCCGCCTTCGCGCCCTTGGCGTTTGCAGAGTGCGAGCACAGCCCCACGTGGCCCCCGTTGGTGTTGCGGAACATCCTCCACCCCTTGCCGAACTTCACCCCGTCGGATTCGTCATCCACGATTAGCCAGCCTACAGTCTCCCGGTCCGGCACGCCCGGGAAGCCGCCGCCCAGCCGCTCCTGGAGCGCGCGGACATGCCCGTCCTTCCAGATTCCGCGCGGCGTCTCGCCCAGTTCGCGGCACATGGCCGCCGCCTCGCCCGCAGCAACACCCAGCTGCGAAAGCGTGCTGATGACGCGCGGCGCGCCCAGCCCCACGTGCGTGCAGCTGAAGCATCGCCCCACCACGAACAGGTTGCCGACGTTGCGCGAATATATCGAGCGGTACGGAATCCAGAAGCGGCCGTCGTTGTCGAACGTGTTGCGCGAGAGGAAGTCCACGCCCGGCTTGTAGCCGTCGTAGTGGAGGTCTATGCCCCATGTGCCGGTCGCAATGGAGTCCTCGAACGGCGTGCGCCCGGCGACGTCCTTCTGCGAAAGCACCCAATCGCCCATGATGCGGCGGCTCTCGCGCTTGCCGATCAAGTACGGACAGAAGTTCAGCACCTTGTTCGCGTTCTCCGGCTTCTTTTTCGCGAGCGAGAACGCGCCATAGATGGCAAGGAGCATTCTGTCGCGTATCTCCTCGCCTTCCGCGATCATGTCACGGTGGATGCCATACTCCCAGCGCCACTCGCCGTTGACTGCCACCTGTCCCTGCGCATGCGGCTCGGCGAACGGCGCGGAGAACGGCACGGCCTGGTTCGCGTCCGCGCTCGTCCACATGATGGAGGCGCCGAGCGTATCGCCGTCGGCCGTGTCCGGCGCGCGGCTCTCGCCGAACTCGTCCTTCGCCTCGCGGCCCATGCGCCAGTCCGCGCCGGCCCAGTAGCCTACCCAACCGTCGCCTGTCGCGTCGCAGAAGAGCGGAGCCTCGAAACGCACCACGCGGTTGGATTTCAAATCAAGCGCTTTCACGGCGGCAATCGTGCCGTCTGCTTTTTTTTCGACGCCGAACGCCCTCGTCAAAAGACGCAGTTCAATATTCTCTTCATCCTCGACGATGCGCATGCGGTTCTTGTCGCTGAGCGCTATGTTCGCGTCGCGGTTCATGAACCAGCCGCGAAGTTCCTTCACTATGGCGTGCTTCGCCTCGCCCGCGCAATAGACGCGGATTTCGCCGGACGCATTGCCACCCAGCACGGGGCGGTCCTGAACGAGCGCGACCTTGAGCCCGCGCCGCGCCGCGGCGACCGCCGCGCATGTCCCGGGCATTCCGCCGCCGACAACGACGAAATCGGCCTTGACGGTTTCTGCGACATTCGCCTCGTCCACCTTCAGCACACCCTCCGGCTTTTCGCCGCCGCGTGCGAACACAATCCCCGCGCAGCGTCCGTCGAAGCCGGTGAGGTCGCTGAGCGCAACAGTCGCCTCGCCCTTATCTACAGTAACAGTGCCGCCGTCCTCCCAAGCCCATTCGCGCGCCCCCGCGCCGAATTCCTTTTCGAGCGGCTTACCGTCCACGAGAACGCAAAAGCGCCCCGGCGCTCCATCCGCCCAGTTCTTCGCCCGCACCCAGACGCGGTACTCGCCCGCCTCCGGAAAAGCGACGCGCGCCTTCGCGTCGAGGACGCGCACGCCTAGTCCGTGGGCGATGAGATAGGGCGAGCCCATGACGTCCATGAACTGCGCGTCCAGCCCCCATCCGCCCGCCTCGAAGCTCTGCGGATAGACCTTCACCTCCGCCGCGTTCACGCCGCAATATGCAAATATGCAAACAGACAATGTTATTAGGGCGTGAGACACGAGACGCGAGACGCGAGCATTTCCATAACCTGTCCTCCGTAGCCTTGGCAAAGGAGGATTCCATAATTTCATATTTCCACAACCTGTCCTCCGTAGCCTTGGCGAAGGCGGATTCCACAATTTCATAATCTTCATCATCTTGTTCTCCTTATCTTGTCATTTGAATATTACCATGAAACCCTTAACCGCTTTCATGCAGTTGCCGAACAGCGAAGTGAAAAGCGTGTCGCCGACGAATCTGACAGATGAAACGCGGCTAGCGGAAGCGGCGAGCGGGAAGGAAGAAGTTGAGAGTTGGGAGTTAGGAGTGGAGGAGTTAGGAGTGGTTTTTAACGGTAGCCATTCATCACCACATTTAACTTCAACAGAATAGGTATTAGTCGTGTAGTCGAATGTAGTGCGCAGGGTGTATTCCGCGCCGTTGACGGGAGTAACGCCCTGAGCCTCGACATCGACCCAACCTAACTCACCCACTCCTCCACTCCCAACTCCCAACTTTTCCCCCGTCCACACCTGAAAGCATCCGCCCTGACCGAGGCGCACGGCGGCCTGCGCTGTCTCGTCGGGCGCACAATCCCCTATATATTCGCAGAGCTGCGCCGTGAACTCCACCGTGACGACGTTGCCCGTCGATGCATTGCAGGGCGTAAAGGTGTTGCCGTAAAGCGTCGCCTTGCCGTTCGCGCCGTATGTGACGGCATCCGCCCAGCTGCCGGTGATGCTGCGCATCTCGGCGCGCTCGTCCACCCACACGCCGTCAGCCAGGCTGTAGCCGGGCAGCTTCCCGGCGGCGGCAAGCGCTGTGAAAGCGGCCATCCACTTCGCCGCCATTTTCGCCGCGCCGGTGGCGTTCGGGTGCACGCAGTCCGAAACGCAGTCAGTCGCGTAGTCCCAGCCGTCCGCCATGTCGACGACGACGACGGGCGACGCGGGCGTGTTCAGCTGTGCACCGAGCGTGGCGATCGCCTGGTTGAGCCCGTTCGTGATGTAGGCGTACTTCTGCTCCCGGTTGCCGCCGCTTGATATGACCTGCGCGTAGATGACGATCACGTCGGGATTCTGCGCGCGCGCCGCCGCGATTATCCTCGCGTGGGCGTTCGTGGCGGACGCGACAATGTCCTCGATCGGCATGACGGCAGGCGTCAGGCTGGAGTCACCGCCGTTGTAGTTGTGCCCGGCGTGAAGGAGAAGGACGTCCGCCACGATGTCCGCCGCGTGTGATTCGTAGTTGTCCGCAATCTGCTCTGCGTTTTTGCCGCTGAAACCCTCGCAGAGGTTGGACGAGCCCGAATCCGACTTTACATGCGACCCCTTCCACTCCACGTTCCAGCCGAGCGCGGCGAATTCGCTTTCAAGCGCGACGCGGTGGGCGACAAACTTCGCGCCTCCTTCCGTGATCGAGTCGCCGACCGCGCAGACCGAAAACGCCGCCGCGTTGAATGTCGCCATTGTCGCCATTGCCGCCAGTTTCAATTTCATCATTTTCATCATGTCGCCTCCTTCATTATATTGCCGCCGTGGTTGACGGTTTCCGACGAGAAATGGTATAATACACGCGAATTCCGCAAGACAAAAGGTGAATCAGACATGGCCAACTTGACAATATCCCTAGACGACCGCACGAAGGAGCGCTTCACGCATTTCTGCACGGACGTAGGGCTTAGCGCCTCATCCGTCATCACCGTGTGCATCAACACAATCGTGCGCGAGAACCGCATCCCGTTCATCATCGAAGGCTCCCACGTCCCCAACGCCGAGACCATCGCCGCCATGGAAGAGGGCGAGCGCATCGCCCGCGACCCGAACTGGCCCTCGTACGACAATCTCGACAAGTTGTGGGAGGACTTGGAGAAATGAAATACGTCGTCAGGCATACCACCGCATTCAAGCGCGACTACAAGCTTGCCGTCAAGCGCAACCTCCCAATCGCAAAACTCCATGCCGTAGTCGAAAAACTGCAAAGCGGCGAGACTCTTCCTGCGGCCAACCGCGACCACGCGCTTTCGGGTCGCTGGGCCGACCACCGCGAATGCCACATCGCGCCGGACTGGCTTCTCATCTATCAAATCCATGAAAACATCCTCGTGCTCGAATTGACCCGCACAGGCTCCCACTCCGACCTCTTCTGACGCCGCCTCCCGCATTCCTTTATTCTCCGCGCGGACCGCCGCGGCGAATGTCGCCATTGTTGCCAATATTGCCAATGCCCAACACCAATGTCCAATAATTGGAAATTGGCAACATTGGTATTGGCAACATTTCCACATTGGCAACATTTTCACGCCCTCCATTTCGTTCCAATTGCCTTGCCCTTGGTACCGAGGCTGCTGACGGGCCTTACGGCGATGGTGAGCTTCTTCCCGGCGGGAAGCTCGGCTGCGGGGATTTCGACTTCGGTGATGCCGCGGTTCGGCTCGTGGCCGATGCCGCTGTTGACACCACTGAAATACACGCTCTTGAAATACCGCGCCTTCGGGTCGTCGCCCAGGATGACCACGTCGTAGGCGAAGGCGCGCGAGGCGCTGTTGCCATTCGCCTCGGGGATGCCAATCCTGATGCCCGATTCCTTGCGCGGCTTCTCGCCCTTCGCCTGCTTCCTCTCGTAAACCGAGACGACCGCCTTGGCGACATCGAGTTTTGCTTTTGCAGAGAACTCGGGCGAGCCGATCTTCGCCGCAAGCGTGTCCTTCGAATACGGCTTCGTGTCGAACTTGCCGACGGGGAACACCCACTCCGGGCCAAGGCTCCCTCCTTCGCCGAACTCGCGCCGCTCCATGACGACCATATCGTCGTAGGCGCTCACGACGAGTCCCTGTCGCGAAGGGAACTCGAAGTGGTGGTCGCCGGGGTCGCGAAGGTCGTCCGGCCGCTCCTTCAATCCGTCCTGTCGGAGGCCGTTCTCGCCGTCGTAGCGGCAGGCGCCGCAGTTGATGTAGGGGAAGAGCTTGTAGTTCCTCTCGTAGTAGATGCTCTGCCAGTTGGCGAGGGAAGTATGCCAGTGGCCGCAGAAGCCGATGGCGTTCGGGAACGCCTTGAGCTTCGAGTTGCAAGCGAAGTACGTCATCTTGTGGGAGAGGATAAAGAACGGCTTCTCGCCCTTGAGCGCGAACTCCTCGGCGTGCGCGTTGATGTATTCGGACATCTTCACGCCGTGCTGCTGGGCGCTTGGCCCGTCAACCCCCCAGTGCGTCCCAAAGAAGTGGTATCCGTTGATCTCCCTGTGGAGCGTCTCGGCGTACGGCAGGCCCCAGATACGCTCGTAGTGGCGCGCGAGGTCTGCGCCGATCATGCGGCCGCGCCAGTCGTTGGGGAACCACTCCTTGTCGCATTCGAACAGCTCGTGGTTGCCCACGACGACGATTCGCGGCGGGCCGCTTTTCCCGAACACCTCCTCGTAAACCTCCTTGTGGAACTCCCACTCCCGGATGTCGCCGCGGTGCGACGCGTCGCCGAGGTGGACGAACGCGTCGATGTTCTTCGTCTTGAAGTACTTGAAGGCGTTGCGGATGTAGTCAAGCCGCATTGTGGAATACAAGGTCTTCCCGTTGCGCCGATCGACCATCAGGTGCGTGTCGGCCAGTACGCCGAAAACGAGATTCGGCTTCCTGCCCTTCGGCTTCCACCCGGCGGGAGCCGCGAAAAGCCCGCCGGGCAGCGCCAGAAACCCCAACGCCGCAAGCGACTCCTTCACAAACTCGCGCCTCGTCATTTCCATTTGCCCGGTTCTCCTGGCCATATGTTTCACTGTCTCCCGCGCTGCATTGGGTATGGCGCGGTTTCACCATTCGATTATGCGATTCTGGGTGGTGCCGAAAGGCCGGACAGCCTCGTCGAACTCTTCGATCGTCGCGGCGCGTCCGGCCATGAAGTCGTCGAAACGGCGTTTGGCTTCCTCGAAGCGCTCCAGCGCGGCAGCATTGCGTCTCTGGACAAGCTCGAAGCCGAAGGGACGCGAAGTATCGTGCCAGTCCTTGCGGTACAGGGCGCAGAACTCGCGCATGGCCTCGACTGCCTTCGCGAGAAGCGCGGCCACGTTCTCCAGCGCGGCGCGGTCTTTGGTTTTCCACGCCTCAAGCACCGCGAGCTCATAGTCGAGCCTTGTCAGCAGCGCATGGTTGTACGCCTCGGCGGCCGGCACGTCCGGCGCGTCGGACGCCGCGACCATCTTCTCGCGCCACGCGGCGAATTTCGCCTTGGACTCCTTGCCGTTCCTCTCCATCGCGTTGCGCAGATTCGCCATGTACAGCGGATCGTCGTAGAGGAAATCGCCCTCCCGGCCGAAGCCCGCATTCAAAAGCGGTTCGGAAGAAACGCCAAGGCGCACGAGCGCGCGGTAGTCCTTGCCGGTGATGGCGCGGAAGCGCACGCAGTTCTCGTCCGTCGGCTCCGGGGTGCGGCCTGCGGCGAGTTCCGCGCAGGCGAAAAGACCCTCTTCCGCCGTTTCGGGGATGCAGTACGCGCCGTTGTCGCCCCACATCGTGAACCACATCTCGCCGCAGCCCTTCTCGCGGGCGGCGGCGATGAACGCCTTGGTCGTGCGTAGGGTCTTGTCGCGGTGGTGCAGGAAGTGGTTCCACGTCTGGATGCCGCCGGCGAGAACCGGCTTGCCGTTGAGCGCGATGTGGCCGTCGATCATCTTGCCGTAGAACGCGGGATCGTCGTGGTAGTAGTCCCAGTAGACGAGACGGACGCCTTCGGGTATCTTCGCCGATAGTTCGGGGGATGGCGTGGCGTGGACGTCGTAGTAGTCGCCTTTTTTCGACCCCATGCGGTAGAACATGTCGCTCCAGATCATGATGTCCGTGAAGCCGCGGCGGTTGCATATTTCGCAGACCTTCTGAAGATGCTCGAGGAAGATGTCGAATTTCGGACGCTTCCCGTTGCGCTTCTGGTACACTCCCTCCCAGAAGCCCCACGCCTCGTCCATTCCGATGTGGATTCGCCTGCCGCCGACGGCCTCCTGCCAGAACGCGACCATCTTGTCGATCAGCTCGTACGTCTTCGGCTCGCCGACGATCAGCGTCGATCTGTTGCACTTAACGCCAGCGCTGTCCGGCCAGCGGAGATACTTCTCTAGATGCCCGAGGGTCTGGATGCAGGGGACGAGTTCGAGTCCGCTCGCATCGGCCGCCGCCTTCAGCTCCTTGATGTCGTCCTTCGTGTAGCCGCCGCGCATGTAGCCCCACTTGGGAACACCGTCGAGCTTGTACGTCTCTTCCGTGTAGAGCATGACGGCGTTGTAGCCCATCTTGCCCATGCGCCCGAAAGTCGTCTTGAGGTAGGGGACTGTAAACACCCTTCCGCGCGAGACGTCGATCATCGCGCCGAGCTTCTCGAACCCAGGCGCGGCGGCTTCCTCCTTCGCCAACGCCGCGCTGAATGTTGCCAATGTTGCCAGTGTTGCCAATGCCAATTTCCAATTCCCAATTGGCAACATTGGGTATTGGCTATTGGATATTGGATATTGGATATTTTCACATTTCCACATTTTGCTGCCTTTCATATTCCCGCTCTTGAACATTTTCATATTCATCATCGTCTTTCTCCTTCCTGCATTTTACGCCTTGTATTTCACCATGTAGCTTTGATTTTACCATTCATTTGCCGTGTTCCTGGTATTTTACTTGAACTGTGATGCAATTGGCTGCGCGAGGCCGCGTATCGGCTGTGGCTCGCTCAGCTCCAATTCGACTATGTCGATCCTGTTCTCGCCCTTCTTCAGAAACGGGGCCGGACAGTACAGGCTCAGCTGCGGGCCGATCTTCCAGTAGCGTCCGAGATTGCGTCCGTTGACATAGAGCGTGCCCTTGTTCCATTTCGACATGTCGATGTATGTGTCCGCAACATTGTCCAGCTTGAGCGTGGCTCGAAAGTGTCCGCCCGCGAATGCGTCCTTTTCGGTGCTTTCCGCACGGACGATCGACTCTTCCGCAAGCGGTTTTGCAGCGACGCGCCAGTTCTTGAGGACGATGCCGCCCAACCTCACGTCGCCGACGATGCCCTTCCTGTCGAACATCATGCCTTTGCCGAAGTTGATGTGACCCATCGCCTCCACGACAATCTCCAGCTCGACCGGCTTGTCCCGTTCGGGGACGGAGACGAACGGCTTTCCGTTGCGGCGGTCGGCAGTGGCGACGCGGCGACCATCAATATAGATTTGCGCATAGTCCGCTATCTTCTCGAACCAGAGCGTCGCAGTATCGCCGGGCGGAAGCGTCGTGCGATAGAAGACAATCCCCTGGTTCTGCCCAAGCTCCTCGAACGAGGGCGGCGTCTCGAACGTGCGCTCCTGTACAAGGCCGCTCCTGAGATTTGCGAAGCGGCGCGGCACGGTCGCGGGGAATCCGATGGCGCGTATCTCGTCAGGAACCGCCGGCGGCTCCTCGCCCAGCGCCTTGAATATTATGTCGCGGTAGGCGAAGTACTCCTTCCGCGGCCGCCCCTGTTCGTCTATCGGCGCTCCGTAGTCGTAGCTCGTCAAGTCCGGCTGGTAGCCGTCCTCGCGTCCGGCGTCGTTCGCGCCCGCCGTGAAGCCGAAGCTTGTACCGCCGTGCGCGACGAAGAGGCTGAACGAGCGGCGCTTCTCCATGAGCCACTTTATCGTCCCCGATATGTCCGTCGGCTTCCAGTCGCCCTCGCCCCAGTGCCGCAGCCAGCCGGGATACGTTTCGGCGGACAGGAACGGAACGCCGGGGTTGAACTTCCTCGCCTGATTCCAGGTTCCCTCGTTCTTCGCCGGATCAAAACCGACGGCGATCTCCCTGTCTGGATAGGGAAGATCCTTTAAATGCTCGTCGCGGTACCCGTCGGCCATGTAGAACGGACCGAACCCGCGCTTCTTCCAGAAGTCCCCGATCTGGCGCAGGTAGGCAATGTCCTTGTACGGCCAGCTGCCGTACTCGTTCTCGATCTGCGTAAGGATTATCGGCCCGCCGTTTCTGGCGAGGAACGGCTCGGCCACGTCGGCAATAGCGGCAAGATACTTCATAACCTCGGCGAGGTATCGCGGATCGGTCGTGCGGATCAGCATGTCGTCCTTCAGGAGGCGCGGCGGGAGTCCGCCGAAGTCCCACTCGCCGCAGATGTATGGCCCCGGACGGAAGAGAACCCACATCCCCTCTTCGCGGCAGATGTTCAGGAATGCCGCCACGTCGCGGCTCCCGGTCTTGAAGTCGAACGAACCGTCCGACCGCTCGAAACCGTTCCACGCGAAGTAGCAGGAGACGGTGTTGAGCCCCATCGCCTTGCACATCTTAACGCGGTGCCGCCAGTATTCGCGCGGAATCCTCTGCGGCATCAGCTCGCCGCCGCGAATCTGGAACGGCTTGCCGTCCATTAAAAACTCTTCGCCGTTCTCGCCGCCGAACGAAAATTTCACAGCGAGTTTCCTGGCATGGGTTGACTTGACACCCTCCGGCTCGTTGAGCGAATCGGCGAGAGCCGCGAAATGCTCCCACGGCGGATTGCCTTCGCCGCCGCGCCACATCTTCTGCGCGAACGTCTGGAGCGCGGGATGGATGCGGTCCCAGTTGTCCGCCTCGGTGTAGGGCGTGCCGTCCTTCTTCTTCCCGCAGAGGTCGTTCCAGAGCGCGAACTTGCCGCCCGCGAGCTGGTCCATGTACTTGTCGGGGACGCGGTAGCGCCAATTGATTCGCGGATCCCACGTCTCGTATATCTTCTTGCAGTCGAAGTAGTCGTTGTAGTAGCCAGCAAACGGCACGAGATAGACGATCTTGTCTGGAATGTTCACTATCGTGTACCCGGCCTTGAGCGCGTTCTCAGGATGATAGTAGCGGTTGTTCCAGACGTCGATCGTGATGTCGCGGCCTGCGACAACGCTCGTCTCGCCCTTGGCGTTGTCCAGGGAGCCCCACGCCCACGGCTTGTAGCCGAACTCCATCACCATCTTGAACATGGCGTCCTGGAACGCGCGGAACTTCTCCGCCTCCGCCTTGTTGTATTCGTCCGTGCCGACATGCACGTATGGTCCTATGAATGTCGGCTCGTCGCCGGTCATGTACTCCGCGAAAAGCGGCTTCAGCCACGCGAGGATTTCCTCGGACTTGTCGAGGTCGAGATGGTCCGCGCCATACTTCTTCGAGGCGAAGTCGGGCCGAACGCGCGTAAAGGCGAGCGAGTGCGCGGGGACATCGATCTCCGGGACTACAGTGACGCCGATTGACTTGCAATAGAGCATGAAGTCGCGGAATTCCTTCTTCGTGTAGTGTCCGTCCTTCGCCGTCAGCTCGGGATACGTCTCGCTCTCCAGGCGGAACGCCGCGTACTTGTTAGGGTCCTTGCCGCCTGCGTTGTCGTTCAGGTGGACGTGCAGGACGTTCATCTTGTAGTAGGACATCGTGCGCGCGAGGTCGTACATGAAGTCCATCGAATGGTGCATTCTCCCGACGTCCATCATGAACGAGCGGACGCGGTACTTCGGCACGTCGCGAATCTCGCCGCACTGCGACGCGGCGCCATGCGCCTTCAGCTGCGCCAATGTCTGCCGCGCCCACACCGCGCCCGTCTCGCCGCCCGCGACGATCTCTATCTTGCCCAGCGCGATCTTCATCGTGTAGCCCTCTTCGCCAAGGCCGGACGATGCATCGACCTTCACCTCGACCTTCGCCGAAGCGAGGTCGCACTCCCCTCCGCCGGGCTTCCACTCCGTCGGCTGCGGGATTACCGGAAGAAGCGCGGCACTTTCGTCGCCGCCCATGTCGTAATCCAGGTCCGGCGCAGGCCTCTGGTCGCTCGCCGAATTCGCCAGAAACTCGCGCCAGCGCGGAATGTAGTAGTCGCGCATCAGCTCGGCGTATTCGCGCTCGGCGTACTCGGCGAGCGAGGAGCGTCCGTATTTCGCGTCGTCCGACCACGACGTGATCATCCTGCGCCACGCCCTGACACCGCGCTCGCCAGCCCTCTTCCGCGCACGATCTTCGTATGTCGCGAGGCGAAACTCCAGCGGGACGGATGCGATGTTGTCAGCCCCGCTGCAGATGGACGCGAAGATATCCTCGCACTCCCTCCGCGCCGCCGCATCGCCAGTCTTGAGGTGCGGCAAAAGCTCACGGAACCTGTTCGCCAAGACCTGGCGCTTCACGTCGTAAACGTCGAGCGCAAGGTTCGGCGACTTGCATTCCGCGAAGGCGGCGGTCATGAGATCAAGCGCCTCCTTGAGCTTTGCGTTGTCGTACCAGGGGCCCGCCTTCGGGGCCCACGAACTCGCGCGCTTTACGTCCCACGCAGGCTTCGCGCACATAAGATTCTCGAACGGGCCGCCGTGGTCGCGCGGACAGGCGTAGACCGTGTCGGCGAGAATCCGCCAGGCCTGGTGGAGTTGAGAGTTGAGAGTTGGGAGTTGGGAGTTGGTCAGGCCATAGCGCTTGTCAACCCAGTTGTCGAGCCACGCGGCGAGTTCGGCGTCCGTCATCTCGCCTCCTGCCGGACGCATCATCATCTCGTCGAAAAGGTCGTAGCAGACGGGATTCGTAAAGAAGCCTTCGGAGAGCGCGCCGTAGCCGCGGAACGTCTTCGCCCCCTTGCCCTTCGCCGCGCGGCCGAGGCGCGCGAAGGTCTTGAGGTTGCCGTGGAGCCCGTGCTTGCCGCCGAAGTTCAGGACCTCGCACCACACCCACTTGAACTCGCCCCATTCGCGGTCGAAGGTGGAGTCGTCCTTGTGGAAAACATTCATCTGCGGGACAAGCGCCTCGATGAGCGTCAGCTTGGGGTCCAGCCCCGCCCTGAGCGCGGGTGTCGGATTCCTCCCCCACGCCTGCACAACCCACGTGACGCCCGGGAACGCGTCTTGCTGGGCCGTCTGCACCGCGCGCGCCGCCGCCGTCACGTCCACGCCATTCGACCTTCCGCCCTCGTGGAAGAGGTCGCCCGCCAGATACTTCGGCTTGAACCCGTACACAGCCTCGAGGTTGCGGTACCACGTAGCGGCGATCCTCGCGAACGCGGGACACGTCGGGTCGATGACGGGCGGGCGAGCATAGCACTGCCACCTGCCCTGCGGAATGATCTTGAGACCTTCGACCTTGACGGAGCCAGTCTTGTCGTCCACCCACATCCCGAAGAAGCCCTGCAAAATCGGCTCGATCCCCTTCTCGCGCATCTTCGCGCAGATGCGGCGGCCGCGCGCGCCGTCCGCGTCGATCGTCGCCTGGTCGAGCGGGCCTCCCTCGCCGTAGAGGTTGTCCATGAGCCACCAGGCCCTCGCGCACTCGTCGGGAATGAACTCGGCTATCGTCTTCTCGTCGCAGCCGAGTTCGCGCAACGTCGCCTGCCACACCTTGAACGTGCCGTCGATGACGAGCGCGGCGTTGTAGCCCGCCTTGGCGAGACGGTCGATCTCCGCATCCCATTCCGCATCGCTGTAGTACGCGAACGTATACGACAGAGTGCAGTAGTTGTACGCAAGCCTAACGGGCGGCGGCTCGGGCGGTGCGGCTTCGCCGCAATATGCAATTGTGGAAGTGTGAAAGTATGCCAGCATGGAAATACCCAATGCCGCGAGGACGCGGGACATTGGACGCGAGACGCGGGCATTTCCATAATTCCAGAATTTCATATTCATTATCTTCTTACTCCTTTCAACATTTTACGCGTTATATTTTACTATATTTCATGCTATGAATGTCGTCGTTATTGATTTTCCCTTCGTGCCGAGCGAGCTGCACGGCCTCGCGCCAATGGCGAGCTTCTTCCCGGCGGGGAGTTCGGAGACGGGAATCTCGAGCGTCGTCACGCCGCCCTCAGGCTCATGGCCCATGCCCATGTTGTAGCCCCGCGCATAGCAGTTCTTCTTGAGCGCGGCCTTCCTGTCGTCTCCCGCCACCACAATCTGATAGCCGTACACGCGGCAGTCGGGATTGCCGTCGGCTTTCGGAATCTTGATTCTTAGCCCGCCATCGTTCGTCTTGCCTACATCCAGTTTCGTCTTGGGCGGGAACTCCGGCGCGGCAGCGACCTTGACGTAGTTCTCTCTCTTGAACGGATGGTCGCCCGGCGTGAAGCCCGAAAGCGGCATCACCCAGTCCTCTCCGAGGCTGCCCAGCGCGCTCTTCGGCAGAACGCCCACCCAGATGCGGCTGATCGTCAGCATGTCGTCGTATACCCTGACGAGCAGCGCGTGGTCGCTCTTCTGACCGCATTCGCCCGGATTCACCACTTTCCCGTCGCCGAACCCATTGGCAAAGCGCGGCGACTCGCCCTCGCCGCCGTGGTTCTTCCAGTATGCGAGCGTCGAGCACATCAAGCGCGGGAAGCACAATCCGGCACCCCAGTTAAATCGCCAGTGCGCATCGCTCCCGTGGCCGTGGCCGTGAAGACCGAGGCCGTTGCAGAACTGTCCCTTCTTAAGCCCAAGCACCGACTTGAGTTCATTGTCGATTATGTCGATCGGATAGTGGAGAGCGTGCGTCGAAGTGAAGAACGGCTTCTGCGGGTCGAGCCGCCCCGCCTCGCGCTCGCGCCGCACAAGTTCCGCCATCCACAAGCCGCTGTGGACGTACCGGACGTAGTTTCTGCCCTCCTGCGGCGAATCATGGTAGAGACGCCCCCTGTAGGGCGTCGCCTCGTTCATGTCTTCGCCCGTGAAGCGTGGCCAGCCGAATCCGAAGAAGTGGTAGCCCTTGACCTCTCTGTGCCAGACGTTTTCGTAAGGTTCGCCCCAGATGCGCTCCATCTCCGCGCCGAGGTTGTGCGAGCCAAGGCGCAGCTTCTTGTAGACGGCGGGATCTTTCGACTTCGCGACGCCCTGCGCCCACTCGTCGCCGCCGTAGATGTCGTGGTTGCCCATCACCATCATGCTCACGGGACGCGCCCCGCTGCCGAACACCTTGTCGAACGCCTCCTTGTAGAACTCCATTTCGCGAACCATTCCGCAGTCGGTAATGTCGCCGAGATGCAGCACGGCGTCCACGCCGTGCTTCTTGAAATACTTGAGCGCCATCACCACCGCCGCGTCGCCATACGTCCAGCCGTTGTGCTCGTAGAACTTCACGCCGTCATAGTGACAGCGCATGTGCGTGTCGCTCAGAATCCCGAAGACGAGGTTCGGCTTCCTGCCCTTCGCCGGCTTCCACCCCGCCGGCGCCGCGAAAAGCCCGCCCGGCAGCGCCAGGAACCCCATCGCCGCCAGCGACTCCTTCAAAAACTCCCGCCTCGTCATATTCATCACGCCATCCTCTTGTATCGCCTTCCTTGAAGTTTACGCCAGTATTCTACCAAATCCCGATTGCGTGCGCAACGGCTGCGTTTACCAGTTTTTTCAACAGGATTGACAGGATGAACAGGATGGACAGGATTTTCCTTTGGCATCCCTGTCAATCCTGTCAATCCTGCAATCCTGTTGAATTTCTTCCGCGCACGGAAGGCGCGGTTCCGTGTTTTCCGTGCGCAGAAAATATTCATCTCACGCCTTCCATGTCGTGCCGATTGATTTGCCCTTTGTTCCGAGAGAGCTGACGGGCCGGACGGCGATGGTCAGCTTCTTTCCGGCGGGAAGCTCGGCGACGGGGATATCCACCGTCGTCACGCCCTTGTCCGGCTCGTGGCCGATGCCGGAATTGACGCCGCTGAAATACACGCTCTTGAAATACCGCGCCTTCGGGTCGTCGCCCGCGCCAACGAAAGTCGGGGGCCA
>JAZQBR010000294.1:0-3700 GCA_045545855.1 Kiritimatiellia bacterium
AACGACATGGCTACGATCCGACTTATTACGAGCTCCTCAAGGGCAATGTCGCCAAGGCCCAGAGCACGATCGACGATTACATGGAGCAGCTCGCCGACCTGCACAAGCAGATCGAAGACGCCGACCCGGACGGCAGGCTCGGGCTGCTCAAGCAGTCGCCGATGCCGCAGTGCCGCTACATGCTCGCCGAAATGCTGTGGAACGAGGCGCTGGCCGAGTCGCGCAAGCCCAAGAAGGACGACGAGCGCATAAAGAGCCTCATGTTCGGCGAGAAGATGAAAAACGGCAAGCGCAACCAGGGCGGTGCCTACAACCACGCGATCAACGTCTTCATCAAGTACCCGCAGTCGACATGGGCCTCGAAGGCCGGCGACCTCGCCAAGACGATAGCGGCCTTTGCCGAGAAGACCTATAACGCGAACATAAAGACCTCCATCACCAAGGAGCAGGAAGAGACTGTCCGCGCGATGCAGTTCAAGAACGCGAAGGAGCGTCTCGGCGAAGGGGACTTCCAGGGGGCGATCGACGAGTACATGGCGGCTCTCTCGAACTATCCCGAGTGCCGCGAGTCGATCATGGCGATCGAGAACATCGTCAACTGCTACATCAGCATGATCATGCGCTCGAAGGACAAGGCGCAGATCGAGAGCTGGCGCATGGACGCGGACGCGGTGGAGGGTTATCTCGCCGAGCGTTTCGGCGGCGCCAGGGACAAGATGCTCATGACCGAGGCGGGCGACGCGACGCTCAGGCTCGCGGCGAAGGAGAAGCAGCTCGGCAACCTCGACCGGGCCAAGAATCTCTACGATTCGTTCCTCAAGTGCTACGACCGCCACGTGACAGCCGCGCAGATGGCCGCCGCGATGGCGTACGACGCCCAGAAGGCCCACAACTACCAGGAGGCGCTCGAGTACTACAAGATGATCGAGACGCGCCACCAGAAGTCGAGCTACTACATGACGGCGCTCATAAACACCTTTATCTGCTACGACAAGCTGGGCGACGTCGACGCGGCTTTCGCCGCGATGGACAAGTACATCAAGGCCGAGAAGAGCGCGCGCAAGGCGATTACGGCAAGGCTCAGCCTCGCGAGCCTCTACCAGAAGGACGGCTTCAAGAAGATCGACGCCGGCGACGAGGAGGGCGGTGTCGCGCGCGTCAGGGAAGGCGTCAGGATGTACGGCGAAATAGCGGCCGCGGCGGCGAAGATGATGGCCGACCCGAATGTCGCCAAGGGCGACAAGGCGGCCTGCCAGAAGGTGCGCGAAAACGCGCTGTTCTATCTGGCCGACTGCTGGAGCCGCGTCAAGAAGCCGGCCGCCTTTCTCGAGGAGGCGAAGAAGGCTTCGATCGACGCGTTTGAAGAGTATGTCAACCAGTACCCGAAGGGCAAGTTCGCCAAGGCCGCATACTTCAGACTGGGCGTGCTGTACACCCAGATGAACAACGTCGAGAAGACAAAGGACGCGCTCGCCCGCCTGAGAAAGGAGTTCCCTGACTCGGAGGAGGCCAAGAAGGCCATGCCGAGCCTCGCGCGCAATCTCATCGAATACGCCAACACGCTTGACGACGAGGAGCGCAAGGCTTCTCTGCGCAAGGAGAGCGCGCGCATCTACGAAGAGATGATCAAAGGCTCGGGCACCGACTACCAGGCCATCGACTTCGTGAGGGCCGGCGAGTCGCTGATCGCAGGGCGCGCGTGGACGCTCGCCGACGAGGCGTTCGAGAAGGCCATAGCGAAGGCCGGCACGAACCAGCTGTCGGTCATCTCCCGCGCCAGGATAGGCAAGGCGCAGTCGCTCTACGCCCAGAACAACCTCGTCGAGGCGCGCGAGTCGCTGGACGAGTTCTTCGCCGACGAGAAGCTCTCGCGCTACCCGATCGCGACGAACGCCTGCTACCTCACCGTCAAGGTGGCCATGGAGCAGGGCCGCGAGGAGCAGAACGACGCTCTGCGCGGCAAGCACTACGGCGCGGCGGTAAAGGCCGTCCAGCGCCTGCGCGGCTTCTGGGCGCGCGAGCCGCAGTGGAAGAAGGACAGCGTCAATCTCATGTCGGCCGACATCAAGATCAGCCGCATCGAGGCCGAGCGCGCGCTCGGCAAGGACGCGGCCGCCGCCAAGACGCGCGGCATCGTCGCGGCAGAAATACAGAATTTCATCGACGGCCACAAGCCGGCCGAGGACAAGCCCCTCGACAAGTTCGCGCCCGAAGAGCTCGCCAACCTGGAGGAGGCGTACTCGAAGCTCTTGCCGCTCTTGGTCGCGATGGGTGCCGACCAGGCCGAGCGCGCCTGGAACTTCGGTCAGGACTATCTGCAGCTCTTCCCGTCCGGCAAGAGCGTCAAGGACGTGAGAAACTACGTGAACCAGGCCGAGGCGCTGCTCGGCGACAAGAAGCCCGAGCGCACTGTGGCCGCGCCCGTCCAGGCGGCCGCCGAACCCGCGAGCGCGCCTGCGCCTGCTCATATAATCATGACGCTTTCCACACCCGCGAGCGCGCCTGCGCCTGCGGCCGAACCCGCCGCCGAGGCGGCCCCCGCGAGCGCCGAAACACCGGCCGAGTAACGACAAACGACAATAACTTCAAGGAGACAACTCAAATGAATAAACTCGCAATCACGGCCCTTGCCGCAGTAGCCGCCGCCTCAGCGTGGGCGATTCAGGGCACAATCATCACAGACAAGGATCAGAAGACCGGTGACATCAAGTGGCAGCCGCGCTCCAAGTCGTATTCGGTGACGTTCAAGAAAGGCAATACCAATGTGGCGGCCGAGTATCCGATAGCCGACGTGAAGAGCCTTGACATTGAAAAGCCGCAATCGTTCGACAAGCTCGTGGGACTTGTGAAGACCGGCCAGGGCGCGAGCGCGATTGCGGGGCTCTCGGCGATTGTGCAGAGCCACAAGATGCTGGTTTGGGACAGGCCCGCCGGGCGCTATCTCGTCGAGGCGTACCTCGCGGCCGGCCAGGCCCAGAAGGCGTACGACACCGCGGCCGGCATCATCGCCGAGGACAGGAGCGCGGCCTACATGGGCGAGCTCGCTCCGGCCTACTGGCAGGCGCTTTTGAAGCTCGGCAAGATACAGCAGCTCGAGAACTGCCTCAGAAAAGCGTCCTCCGAGGGCGACAGGGTCGCGAGCGCCGAGGCGCTCATGATGCGCGGCGACATGATACTCGCGACGGACGGCGATTCGGTGGCGGCCCACCGCAAGGCCCCGGCCGACGCCTACCCCAGGGTCGTCTTCATGTACAACGACCCGGTGTGCAAGGACGCGCGCCGCGACGCGAACCAAATATACGGTCGTGGGTACGGCCTGCGAATCGACCGATGTATTTGACGAGAACGTGAGCCTAAGACGCAGTCAGCGCGGCGATCTGCTGGCCATCAAGTCGGCGGGTGCGTATGGTCGTTCGATGGCTTCGCAGTACAATATGCACGATCTGCCGGGTGCTGTTTACAGCGACCAGCTGGGAAAGTAATTCGCTAATCGGAATTCAAAACAATAATGCCTGTCCAACAAATGAGTTGGACGGGCATTTTTTATTGCAAAGTTGCACGACAAGAGATATTTTTTTCGTATCTTTGAAGAAATATTTTTTGTCCGCAAGCTATGAATATCGAACTTATAAAATCGGAACTCGAGAAACTCAGCCTTCTGCTCTCGGCGTGGAGCGAGGAACAGAGCATCTCGCCCATC
>JAZQBR010000295.1:0-13667 GCA_045545855.1 Kiritimatiellia bacterium
GGCCCCCGACTCCCCGCGGGGCAGGCAGAGGCGACCCCCTCCGGCGGGGTCGAGCTTCTTGCCGCACGGACGCGCCGCTAAAAGGAATTTGGGGGTGAACCTGGCGTTGCGGGACGCTCCCGCAGAGGATGCACCGCCCCGCCGGCTGACAAAGCCGAAGCAGGTGTCGGCGGCCACCCCATGGTAGGGGGCGATTGCCGGGAGTCCCCGCAAAACAATCTCTGCAACAAATAAGATCTTCAGCTCGCAGGCGAGACAACCGAGAGCAGCTCGTCGAGAGAACGGGCGAGCTTCGCGACGGACCAGCGGCGCGACCACTGCGGGAGGTCCTTCCAATAGGCGAGAAGCTCCTTGAGCCGTCCGAGAACAGGGCGATCGGCCCCAAGCTCGGCCCGGGAAACGCCGGCGTAGCGAACGACGAGCTCGCTAATATCGGGCCGCGCGGCAAGGCCGCGCACAAAGCCGCGCCCTACCATGATGTCATAGACGGCCGCGCCGCCGCCGATTTCGGGCAGAGACGCGCCGGGCATGAGATCGCCGTTCAGCACAACCGGCATCTTCGCCGCGCGCGCGACTTCGCGAAACGCACCAAGATCGCACTCGCCCTCGTACATCTGACGGGCTGTGCGGGCGTGCACAACCAGAAACCTAAGCGGGAAGCTGTTTAAAAGCGGCATCAGCGACAACAGCTCGTCCGGACGATCGACGCCCAATCGAGCCTTCACCGAAAACGCGCCCGGCCCCATCGCCTCGCATCCCGATTCAAGCATCCGGGCAAGGACGTCCGGCGTGTGCAAAAGTCCGCTCCCGCGGCCCTTGTTGCGCACCATCGGGAACGGACAGCCGCAGTTGAGATCGGCGAAGCGGTAGCCGGCGCCCTTCACGCGCAAAAGCGACTCGCGCAACGCGGCGGGGTGCTTGCCGATAAACTGCGGGGTGACGGCGACGGGTTCCGCCGCGTCCTCTGGCGCGCGGGGCCGGCGAAGCTCCCTATCCTTGAGAGGGTCGACGCCGGCGTTCGCCGGTATGAACGGCGTCACAGCCTCTGTAAACCCGGCCTCGCGTATGGCGGCGGCGAACGCGAGCCTGAAAGAGCGTATTGTCACGCCCCTTAGCGGAGCGAGTATCACCCGAAGACCTCCAGCGCGTTGGCGGTCGTGGCGGCGGCGAGCGCCTCTGGCGAAGTGCCGCGCAGATTCGCGAGGAAGGCGGCGGTATGTACGACGAAAGCCGGTTCGTTGGGATTGCCGCGTTTCGGCACGGGCGCGAGAAACGGGGTGTCGGTCTCGACGAGCAACCGGTCGTCCGGCACGACGAGGGCTGACTCGCGGACATTCCCGGCCGCGCGAAACGTGACTATGCCGGACATCGAAATGTAGAAGCCCAGGTCGAGAAGGTCGCGGCAAAACCGCGGCCCGCCGGTGAACGAATGGATGACGCCGCGCGAGGGTATCTCCCGCAAAAGGCCGAGCGTATCGTCGTCAGCCTCGCGCGTATGGATAACGACGGGCAGAGAAAGCGATCGCGCGAGCTCCAGCTGGCGCGCCATGAGCTCCATCTGGGCGCGGCGCGTCCCGGGCGAATAGTGGTAGTCGAGGCCGATCTCGCCGACAGCGGCAACACCCGCGTAGTCTATCGGCGGCAGCTCGCGGCCGAGCTGGTCGCGGTCCAGGCCGAGGGCGAGATAGACGCGCGGCAAGCGTCCGCCGCCACCCCCCTCGACCGCGGCGAGGGCTGCGGCGCGGCGAGCGCCTTCGTTCAGCGTCTCGCTGCCGCCGACGGCCACAACGCGCGTGACGCCTGCCGCCGCCGCGCGCGAGAGCAGCGCGGCAATCTCATCCTCCGGACACTCAAAGTGGGCATGCGTATCGAAAAGTTCCATCATGGCATGACCCTCGCTTCGTCTATCGACTTCGCGCCCAGACGCGCCATCACCAGGCGGTCGACGCCAAGCGCCACTCCTGCGGCGCGGCGCATGGCGGGCACAGACGCGATAAACTCCATATCAATCGGATAGTCCGCTTCGCCCAGCGCACGGCGCTCCGCCTTGGCGCTCTTGAAGCGGAGCAGCTGCTCGCCGCCGTCGCAAAGTTCGCTGAAGCAGTTGGCGAGCTCAATGCCGTCCAGATAAAACTCCCAGCGTTCGGCGACATCGCCGCGCACCAGCGCGAGAGAGGCGGCCTCGACCGGATAATCGACGAGAAACACCCCGCCGCCCATCTCCTTTATGGCCGGCTCCACCTTGGTGGCCATGTCGAAGTCGAAGCGGTCCTGGTTCCACTCTTCCCAAGGATCCCAGCCGGCGAAACGCCGGTAGGCGTCTCGCACGTAGAGCCGCGCGGGCTCGCGCGGCAGCGCGAGAAGCGCCACGAGGTCGCAGGCGATATCCATATAGTCGGCGTCGCGGCGGTACCACTCTATCATTGTGAACTCGGGATTGTGCCGGGAACCGCGCTCGCCGTCGCGAAAGCACGGGCCAATCTGGTAGATGCGGTCCATGCCTGCGGCGAGGAGTTTCTTCATCTGCAGCTCGGGCGACGCGCGCAGATAGCCGCCGGTCGCGACCGGCGGACAGTCGATGTGCGGCTCGGGCGCGGGTGCGGGGATGCGGACAGGCGTCTCCACCTCGACAAAGCCGCGCTCGTCGAAGAACCGGCGCAGGCCGCGGACGATTTCCGCGCGCCTGACAAGATTCGAGACGTCCATGCTAGGCGAACCTTTCGAGATGGCGCGCGAGGCGCCCGGCGAGACGCGACTCGAGCCATGGCGTAACGTGCCAGTAGTCGCGCAGCTCCAGATACTCGCTGACCGGACCGGGCTGGCCCGGCTTTACCCCCCAGACGCACTTGAGCATTATGTTGCGCGCCGTCGCCTCGCTGGAGACGAATTCAATGACCTGAGTACGATAGCCGAGTATGCGCAAAATCTGCGCGCGGAACGAATCGGTCAATATGTCGCAAAGCCTCTCGCGCAGGATGGACTGCCTCATAAGCCCGGCGAAGGCCCCCTTGTCGTCGAGAGTCTTCTGCAGCTCGTGCTGGCAGCACGGGGCCGAAAGCATGTAGCGGGCCTTCCACTCGACGCCCTTGGCGAGAGCCTCGTCTGTCGCCGTGTCGCAGGCATGCAGCGAGACGACGAGATCGACGTCGCCGGTATCGTAGGCGGCGAGGTCGGAGCAAACGAAGCTGACGCTACTGGCGACATCGAGCCTCTCGGCCATCTTCGTCGCGGCGGCGACGACGTCTTCGCGGCGGTTGACGCCCACGACCGTTACGTTAGGCCAGCCCAGGACCTCGGTCAGATAAAGATAGAGCGCGACCGTGAGATAAGCCTTGCCGCAGCCGCAATCGACGACCTTGAAGGACTCTGGTTTGGGGCCGGCGAGCGTCTCGCCCGCCACTTTCAAGAACTCGTTGACCTGGTCGTACTTGCCGCGCATCGAGGCGCGCACGCGCCCCTCTCCGTCAGCGAGGCCTGCGGCGCGCAGGTATGCGGCCGAATCGAAGCTCGTGAGCGGCAGCTTCTTCACGCGGTCGTGGGGCTTCACGACGGCGACGCGATCCATCTCGGCCGAGCGCGAGACGCTCGCACGGCCCTTGCGGGAGACGCGCACATGCAGGTCGCCCTTGGCGGTCATGAGGTGAAGCTCGCGCGGACCCTTCTGGGCGATGATCTCCTCCAGTCCGGCGGCGGCCGCGGGCGCGTCGAAATTCTTGACCTGCACCTGGCCGTCGTCGGTCATCTCGGCCTGGAACATGCGCCGGCCGCCGATCTCCACCGGGCGCATCGCGATCTTGAACGATTTGCCGTTGCGGCGGACGGTCTGCACGATCTTCATAAACCCCTCGCCCGTCACGCGTGCGCGGATTTCGTCTTTTAGCGAATCTTCCAGTTCAAATCTTTCCATGGCTTCTCCTTGACCAAACCCACGTCAGCGCTCCTTGCGGCAGGGGACGAAATCGAGCCTGCGCTGGCGGTAATCGACCTTGGCTACGCGCACGCGCAGCATGTCGCCGATGCGCCACGAGCCGCCGCCGGGCGCCGAAAGCGAATGGTCGCTCTCGTTGTACTCTACATAGCGGCGCGACAGCAGCGAGACATGCACCAGCCCCGAGACCGCGATCTCGGGCAGCTCGACGAAACAGCCGAACGGCGTGCACTTCGAGATTATCGCATCGTATTCCATGATTTGCCGCGTCGTGAGCTGCTCCTCCAGAAGGCGGTACTTCTTGATTTCGAGAAGTGCGCGCTCGGCCTCGGCGGCGCGCTCCTCCATCTCGCTCGTGTGCCCGGCCCATTTGGCGAGCGTCTTCGGCGGCACGCGGCAGTCGCGCCCTTCGAGATAGGCGGTGAGCTGGCGGTGGAGCGTCAAGTCGGGATAGCGGCGTATCGGAGAAGTGAAATGGGCGTAGAAACGCTTCGCGAGGCCGAAGTGGCCCATCTTGGTCGAGTCGTAGACGGCGCGCTTCATCGACCGCAGCACCATTACCGCGAGCGTCGCGTACAGCGGATGGCGCTTAATCGTTTGCAGAAACCTGGCGAAGACCTTCTGGTTCGCGATATTGCCCATCTTCACGCCGAGCGCGCGCATGTCGGCCCTGAGCATCAGAAGCTTCTCGTCGTCCGGCGGTTCGTGCAGCCGCGCGAGTATCTTGACGCCCTTCTGCCACAGTTCGGCGGCGACTGCCTCGTTGGCGGCGACCATGCACTCCTCGACCATCTGGTGGGATTCGTCGTAAGGGCGCGTGACTATGCCGGTCATTTCGCCCGCCTGATCGAGGACGACCTCGGCCTCGGGCACCTCTATATCCAGGGCGCCGGCGGCGAAGCGCCGCGCGCGCAGCTTCTGGGCGAGCTCGTGTATCGCGAGCACGACATCGCGCTCGCGGCGGCCGAGCGGCTTCTCCTTCGATTTGCGTCCGCCCGAAATGACCCTCATCACCTGCTCGTAGGTAAAGCGCGCCTTCGAGCGTATTACGGACTTCGCAAACGTCCGCCTGGTCATATTGCCGTCTTTGTCGAAAGTCATGAAGACCGAAAACGCGAGGCGGTCTTCGCCCGGCACGAGCGAACAGACGCCGTTCGAGAGCTCCTCCGGCAGCATGGGCAAAACCCTGTCGGCGAAATACACGCTCGTCGAGCGGCGGTATGCTTCGCGGTCGATCGCGCCGCCCGGGCGCACGAAGTGGGAGACGTCGGCGATATGCACCCCCAGGACAACCGAACCGCCGCGACCCCGGTCGAGCGAAAGCGCGTCGTCGTAGTCGCGCGCCGTCACCGGGTCGCAGGTGAAGATGAACTTCTTTCTGAGGTCCAGCCTCTCTCCCGGAGTCTCCAGCCTTTCGCCGACGCGGCGCGCCTCGCGCAGCACTTCCGGCGGAAACGCCCCCGGCAGGTCGTAGAACTTCATGACCGAAGCCGTATCTTCGGCGGGCGTGCGGCCGGGCTGCGGGAACTCGCGCTCCGCCGGCGCCGCAGCCAAATCTCTTCTCTCTTTCTTCTTCATCGCTGGTGACATTATATCAAATATCGCAGTGCGCGTCCATTGCGGCGCGGATGCGATCGGCGAGACCTGTGCGGCGCTCGCGGACGGCATTGTTCTTTATCGCCTGGTCCACCGCATACGGCACGCCTATCAGCAGCACGAGCCGGCGCCCGCGCGTGATTGCCGTATAGAGCAGATTCCGCTGGAGCATGACATAGTGCTGGGTGTGCAGCAGCACTATCACCGCGGGATACTCGCTGCCCTGCGATTTGTGGATTGTCGTAGCGTACGCCAGGACAAGTTCGTCGAGGTCGCCCGCGTCGTACGCGACCGGCCGGCCGTCGAAGGCGACGACGAGTTTGCGCTCTGCGGCGTCTACGGCGGTGACGAAACCGACGTCGCCGTTATAGACGTCCTTGTCGTAGTTGTTTCTGAGCTGCATCACCCTGTCGCCGACGCGAAAGACGGTGCCGCCGCGCGTCACCGAATCGCCCTTCGGGTTCAGCGCCTTTTGAAGCTCGGCGTTGAGATTCTCGGTACCCAGCAGATTGCGGCGCATCGGCGTCAGAACCTGCACGTCCTGCAGCGGATTCATGCCGAACTTGTTCGGTATGCGCGTGGTCATGAACTCTATGGCGCGTCTCAGGCACATAGCCGGGTCTTCGCACCTCATGAAATAGAAGTCGCTGTCGCCCTGGCGTATCTCAAGCGGCTCGCCCGCGTTGACATGGTGGGCGTTCGCGACTATGAGGCCGGTGGTATCCTGCCGGAAGATCGCGTCCAGGCGCGTCGAAGCGACAGCGCCAGAGCGTATCAGGTCGCCCAGCACGCTGCCGGCTCCCACGCTCGGCAGCTGATCGGTGTCGCCGACCCACACGACCGCCGCGCCGTCGGGTATCGCCGAGAGCAGATCGGCCGCGAGCTTTATGTCTATCATTGACGTCTCGTCGAAAATGAACACGTCCGCGTCGTAGCGGTTCCCGGCGTCGTATGTAAAGCGGTTTGTCACGGGGTTCCACTTGAGCATGCGGTGGATCGTCTGCGCCTCGGCCCCGACAGACTCGGTCATGCGCTTGGCGGCGCGTCCGGTGGGGGCGGCCAGAACGACCTTCAGCTTTCGCGCGCCGTATATCTCAACGAGCGCGCGTATGATGGTCGTTTTGCCGACGCCGGGGCCGCCGGTGATTATCGAAAAGCGGCTTGAGAGCGACTTCGACAGCGCCTGGGCCTGCATTGCGGCGAGCGTAAAGCCGGCGCGGGCCTCCCACCACTCGATGGCCCTCTCGGCGTTGACGGGGCGAAAGCGCGGCTCGGCGCGCATGAGACGGTGCACATGGCTCGCTGTCGCCTTCTCGCTCCAATAGAGCGGCTTCGTGTATATGCGGCGCGGCGAACCGTCGCCGGCGCTCTCGGCGACGACGCGTCCGCAGGCGAGTTCCTCCTCCAGCGCGGCGCCGAGAACCTCCGCCGGTATGCCGGTCAGCTCGTTCGCGTGCAGCAGAAGATCGTTCTCGTACGTCCAGCAGTGGCCGCCGTCCTCCGACTCGGTCTCGAGCGTATACGATATCGACGCGCGGGCCCTGAGCGGCGAGTCGCGCGGTATGCCTACCGAAAGCGCGATTCTGTCGGCGGTCGTGAAGCCTATCCCCCATATATCGCGGCAGAGCTGGTACGGGTCGCCCTTTATGATCGCTATCGCGTCGGGTCCGTAGCGGCGCACGATTTTCGTCATCTTCGCGATGCTGATGCCGTATGTCTGGCCGAAGATCATGTTCTCGCGCATCGTCTCGTTGGCGTGCCAGCTCTTGCGGATCTGGGCGATTTTGGCGGCCCCGAGCTTCGGCACCTCGCCGAGCCGCGCAGACTGGTGGGAGAGCACCGTCAGCGTATCTTCGCCAAACGTGTCGACTATCCGCTTGGCGAGAACCTTGCCCACGCCCTTTATGAGTCCCGAAGCGAGGTAGCGCTCTATGCCCACAATCGACTTGGGGGCGACGCAGGTTATCGAGTCGGCCTTGAACTGGCGCCCGTGCACTTTATCCATCACCCAGCGTCCTTCGGCGCGGACCTCCTCGCCCTCCCAGACGGCCTGGGCCTTGCCTACGACGGCAATCTCGCGCCCGCGCGCGAGCTCGAACTCGGACGGCGGCTCGACATGCAGCACCGTATAACCGTTCTCGTCGTTGTGGTAGACGACGCTTCGAATCGTCCCCTCGACTATCTCGGTCTTGCTGTCGCCGCCCTCTGCCATAGTCGCCGCCCCGGGGGACTAGTCGCCGAACACCGTGCCGGAATCAGGCCCCAGCGCGCGCAGATAGATGCAGAAGCTGAAGCGCCAGTCGTCATCGTGTTCCGACCCGTCGATGCGGCGGTAGTCGTTCTCGTACGAGAGGCTGAAGCGAAAGCCTAGGCAGTCCGTCCTGAGGTCGAGCCACGCGCCGGCTTCGTCGAGCTCGTTCTCGCGAAGGTCCCAGCGGACGAACGGTCCCCAGGCTACCGCGTCGCATATCTCGTGCTCCATGCTGAGGCCGGCGCTCGAATATTTCGCCCAGTTGAAGTCGTCGCCTGTCTCGACCGCGGGGTCGTAAGGCGAAGACGAGAAATCCCACCGGCGCTGGTCGCGCGCAAAATACGAGAGGGTGGACGACAAATCGCGGTGCCACTTCTGGCGCCAGGCGACGTCGGCATATGCGACGGAATCGTTCTGGCCGTCCCACTCGACGCGCGAGAGGATGGCGGCGTCTTCGGTCGGGCGCCATGCGGCTCTGAGACCGGGCGAAGCGGTGGCCTTGCCCGAACGCCCGTGGTTCGGATTCTTCTGGTGGCGCGCGAGACGGTGGCGGCCGCCGCCCTCGGTCCATGACGGGTCGTTGAGCTGAACGGCGGTATAGAAGTCGATGTCGACGACAGTGCGCAGGTTGCCGCGGCCGTCGGCGCGTCTGAAGGCGTTTCTTACGCCAGGGGTCGCGCCGTACCAGGAGTACGGCAGGTTGCGGCTGCGGCCTGCGAACTGGTCGAGGTAGTCGGCCGAGCCGTCGACAGAATCGAACCAGAGCGCGCGCGAGCCGTTGCGCAGGCCCGAGTAGCGCGCCTCCTGGACGAGCAGGTCGGTGTAAGGCTCGACGATGTGCTGCCAGGTCCCGTCAAGCCACGCGGTGCCGCGCGCGGCGAAGGTGACGCCGCCTTCGACTATCGACCTCGTTACATCGTCGCCGGCGCGCCCGGCGCGCCCGTAACCGGTCAGGTTCTCGCGCCCCGAATGGGACCAATACGTGCCGCGCAGCCCTACACGCGGCACAACCGAGACCATGTCGGCCACGCGGAACGGCAGAGAGAGACGGTGGTACGTGTCGGCGCGAAAGGCCGAATAATCGGCCCACTCGCCCGGACTGTAGCGATAGGGCGCCGCGGTGGACGCCCGCCCGTACTTCGCGTACCGCCGGTCGAGCCAGCCAAGGCGCGTCGCCGACTCGTAGTTGGCCGGCAGCGAAAAAACAGGTTGAGGCGCGACATCGAAGTATATCTCCGGCAGACGCGCGACGCCGCCGTAGAATTCGTTCAGCGGACCCGCCACGCTCAGCCCGAGACCATAGGAGTTCTCGAGATGTTCCCAGGCGAATTCGTTGCGCTCCGGGTACGGGAAGCGGTTCGCGAGGCCTAGCTTGGCGTCGCGCAGAAAGTCGCGCTGGAAGTGGGAGTCGCTGTAGTACGCTGCTCTGACGCGCAGAGTGTCGCGTTCGGTGGCCTCCCAGCGGTGCTGCGCCATCAGGCCGTAGCGCTCGTCGGGCACCTTGCTGCCCCAGTTGGAGTGGTTCCACTTCTTCACGTCGGTCCAGTGGCGGTCGTAGCGGTCGGCGTCTTGATCCCAGGCGTAGTAAACCTTGAACTTGCCGCGGCCGAAGTCGCCGAGCTGCCAGCCCACGCTCTGGCCGAGGGCGACGCCGTTTCTCGTGCGCACGTCGAAGCGCGTGTTGCCGCGAAGGCCCCACTCGCCCTCGTCGAAGCCGCCGGCGATGTCGTAGACGTACTTGACGAGCAGATACGCGCCCCAGCGGCTGCGGTAGCCGGGCATGACGCGCCAGCCGTAGTCCGTATCGAGCGGCTGCCACCAGCAAGGCACCCAGAAAACCGGCACTCCGAACGCCCTGAGCGTCATATCGCGCGCGACGATCTCTTTCGCGCCCTTCGAGCCGTCGCGGTAGACGACATTGCCTGAAGCGCTCCAGTGAAGGCGGCACGCGTCATTCGTGCATGTCGTGACAATGGTCGGCTGGGAGAAGGTGTAGTCGCCGCCGATTCTGGAGACGCTCTCGGACATCAGCCTGTACGGCCCGTAGACCGCGTTGACATGACCCGAGGCGACGAGCGCGCCGGTTATGTTGTCGGCGGCCATCCTGTCGGCCGACACCTTCATGAGGCGCTCGAGCCCGGGCCCGGGCTCGGCCAGAACGGTGAAGGCGGCCAGCGCCGCCGCCAGCGAAACGGGTTCTTTCAGTTTCATGTCTGAGAGTATAGCACTTGCGACGTGGCCGCGTCAAGTATGGAGAACGACTCCGGGTGGCGGTGAAGCTCCGAAACGAACGTGAGGCGGGTGTCGAAGTCCTTCTGAAGCTTCGCGAGAATGTCGGCGTCCTCCGTTCTCAGGCGCTGCATGACCTGGGGGGCGATGACGATCTTGGGCTCGAACGGACGCTTGTCGGCGGCTGCTTTCTTCAGCAGCGACGTCAGGCGGCGCTGCACCTCTATCGAAATCGCCATCGGGCTTTTTACGACGCCGTGCCCCTGGCAGTAGGGACAGGACGACGTAAGCATCGACAGTATCGACTGGTCCTGGCGCTGGCGCGACATTTCGAGAAGGCCGAGCTCCGATATCTCCAGCACGTTCGTGCGGGCGCGGTCGCGGCGGAGCGCGTCTTTGAGCGCGCGGTACACCTGCTTCTGGTGCTTTCGCGACTTCATGTCTATGAGGTCCAGAACGACCAGGCCGCCGATGTTCCTCAGCCTCAGCTGGCGCGCCACCTCGTCCACGGCCTCGAGATTGACTTCGAGTATGGCGTCCTCCTGGGAGCCTTTGCCCTTGTAGTGGCCCGTATTGACGTCGACGGCGATAAGAGCCTCGGTCTCGTCGATCACGAGGTAGCCGCCCGACTTGAGCGGCACCTTGCGTGCGAACGCCTCCGAGAGCTGCCTTTCGAGGCCGTAGTGCTCGAAAATGTTGACGTCGCCGTCATAGCGGCGTATCTTCGACTTGGCGCGGCGCGATATGCGGCCCGTGACCTCGCGCATCTGTTCGAAGCTCGTCGCGTCGTCGATGACGATCGCGTCGACATCTTCGGTGAGCCAGTCGCGCACGACCCGTTCGCAGAGGTCGGGCTCCTGGAAGATGCAGCACGGCGTGCGGTGGGTTTTTATGTTGGCCTGCATTTCGTTCCAGACCGACAGCAGGTTTCTGAGATCGCGCGCGAAGGCGCGGGCGCTCGCGCCCTGGCCGACGGTTCTCACGACCAGCCCGACGTTTTCGGGCAGCGGCAGCTTGTCGATGATCTTCTTCAGGCGCTGGCGCTCCTTGGCGTCGCCGATCTTCTTCGAAACGCCGCGCAGAGTCGCGCCGTGGGAGTCTTTGGCGCCGGGCATCATCACGAGGTAGCGCCCGGGTATGGAGAGGTTCGCGACGACGCGCGGCCCCTTCGTGGATATCGGCCCCTTGGTGACCTGCACGACGATCTCCGATCCCGGCGGGAAGCGCTTCGCGATCTCCGCGTCGGAGAGGCGGTTCTTGCGCTGGCCTTTGCCGTTTTTCGGCGAGTCGTCTTCGTCCAGAAGAGCGTCCGCGTCAGGCGTCATGTCCCAGTAGTGTAAAAAGGCGTTCTTTTTGAGGCCTATGTCGACGAAGGCGGCCTGCAGGTCGTTCTCGAGATTCTGGACGCGCCCCTTGAAGACGCTGCCTACGAGGCGCTCCTCCTCGGGATGCTCGACCATGAACTCCTCGAGCCTGCCGTTTTCCATGACAGCGACGCGAGTCTCCAGTTTCTCGCAGTTTATTATTATCTCGCGCTTCATCTTCGAGCGCTTGAGCCATCCGAACAGGTTCATTGTGTTAGTTCTCCTCTTTATGCAGTGACACGCTTTGTACAATACCGAGGCCGCACAGCACCGTCACCAGGAACGTACGGCCGAGTGAAAGAAACGGCAGCGGCAGGCCGGTGATCGGCACAAGGCCGATCGACATGCCGATGTTGACGTAGACATGGGCGAAGATGAGGGTCGCGACGCCAAGCGCGAGAAGGCGCCCTCGCGGATCCGCCGCGCCCGCGGCGGTCCAGGCGGTCGACAGGCACAGCGCCGCATACAGCGCGAGAAGCGGCAGCGTACCGCGCGCGTAGCCCATCTCTTCTGCCCAGACGCAGAAAATGAAGTCGTTCATGATGCCCATCGGCGGCAGGAGCTGGCGGCGTATCGCCTCTCCACGCCGGTAACCCTTGCCCATCATGCCGCCGGAGCCGATCGTCATCGTGGCCTGCCTCAGATTGTAGCCCGACGAGAGCCTGTCGGTCTCGGGGAAGAGGAAGGTCTTGACGCGCGCTATCTGATGGTCGCGTAGCGGCACATGGCTGAGTATCCTGGCGCGGCGCTCGGGCGAGACGCCGGGCTTCTCGGCCTCGTAGACGGCCCCCAGCACGGTCGCCGCGCATACAAGACCGGCTACCACGAGAGCCACGAGTCCCTTGCGCCATACGCCTGCCGACACGAGCATCACCGCAGCCGCCGGCACGAGCGTCAGCGCCGTGCCGAGATCGGGCTCCATCAATATCAACAGGCACGGCGCGCCCACCGCCGCGCAGGCGACGAGAAACCCCCTGAAACCGAACTGCCCGCGAAACCACGCGTAGCTGCCGCCGAAAAGCTGGGCGAGAAACGCCATCACGCAGAGCTTCGATATCTCGCTCGGCTGGAAGAACCACAGCCAGCGCTTGCCGCCGAACTGTTCCGTGCCGAAGACGAGCACCATCACGAGAAGCGCGAGCGCGCCCGCGTAGGCCGGCAGGGCCGCCCAGTCCAAGAGCCGCCTGTAGTCGATCAGCGCGAGGACGAAATACAGCACGAAGCCGAAGGCTGCGGTGGCGGCCATCTCGCGCCACTTGCCGGCCATTACCGCCGAACCTCGCGCGGCGCCTGCCGATGCGAGCACCATCGCCCCCGCCACGACCAGGGCGACGGTCGCCGCGAAGGATATCCAGTTGAAGTTGCGCAGGAAGTTCCTCATATCGCGGGCGCCTCCTCGCTGTTGCTGTTGTAATAGGCCTTGAGAACTTCGGCGACGATCGGCGCCGCGGTGCCGCCGCCCGATTCGCCGTCTTCTACGACAAGCGCGACGGCGAGCGGCTCGGCTGTGCGAGAAGCGGCCGTAGGCGTCGCGTAGGCTATGAACCAAGTGTTCTTGCGGCGGTTCTGCCCGGCGCCGACCTGGGCGGTGCCGGTCTTGCCGATGACAAAAGCGTCGACGCCCTCGCCGGCGAGGCGCCCGGTGCCGCCGTCGACAACCATCGCCATGCCGCGGCGCACCGCCCTCAGGTGGTCCGGCGGGAACGCGAGCGGACGCGACTGCGGCGGCAGAGCGGCGTTGAGGCGCGGCGTCACGAGCCGGCCGCTGCCGATCGCCGCCGCGACTCTCGCCATCTGAAGAGGAGTCGCCAGCAGCTGGCCCTGGCCCATCGACATCTGGGCGAGATCGCCCGGCCGCCACTTGGGGTCGTAGAAATAGCGGGCCTTCCACTCCGCGTCGGGCACGACGCCTGCGGCGTCCGTCGGGAAGTCTATCCCCGTCCTCTCGCCGAGCCCGAATTCGCGCGCCGCCCTGATGACGGCGTTGGAGCCCGATGACATGCCTAGCGCGCAGAAATACGGGTTGCAGCTCTCCTTCAGCGCGTGCGCGAGGTCCATCCCGCCATGGCCCCACGTGCGCGAACAGCGTATCTTCATCTCGCCTATCTGGTAGTAGCCGATGCATTCGTAGACGTCGGCTGCACTGTGGCCCGTCGCGAGACCGGCGAGGGCGGTGACGGGCTTGAAGGTCGAGCCGGGGGCGTAGGTGCCGGCGGTCGCGCGGCAAAGAAGAGGCTTCGCCGGGTCGTTCGCGAGGCGGTTGTAGACTGCCGTGCGCAGAACGGGCACGCACTCGTTC
>JAZQBR010000296.1:0-8534 GCA_045545855.1 Kiritimatiellia bacterium
CCCCCTGTCTAACCGAGTTTTGCTATACTTTCCCTGTTCCTGCTCGACAGGTGTCGAGATAGCCAAGGCCTCCGGCTACGGCGAAAAGAATGCCCAGGCGGCGATGGCCATCGTCCCTGGGCTGCGGCGGTTAGCTCGTTACCCCCCAGAGGCATGTACCTCGCGGGGGAGTCAGGGCACCGCCGCTTCGTCATGAGCCACAGCCTGTATGGTTGAAAGGGCATACGGGATACTAAGTCCCTATAGCTCGAAGACAAGGAAAGTATATCATGCAAACGGCTAAAAAGATAGTGGGAATCGACGTCGGCAAGGATTGGCTGGACGTATGCTACCCAGACGGAAGGAAAGAACACATAAGAAACATCAGGTCCTGCAGGACAAAGCTGATCAAGAAGGCGGCGAAGCTCGGCGCCATAGTCTGCTTTGAGGCCACCGGCCCATACGAGGAGCCTTTGGCCGACGAATGCCTTGCGCGCGGCGTCAAGGCCGTGCGCCTCGATGCATGGGGGACGCGCAAGTTCGCGGAGTCTCAGGGGCGGATCGAGAAGACGGACGCCATTGACTGCGAGATGATCCGCGACTACGCGGCGTCGCTCAAGGACGAGAAACTCCATTTCATAAAGCCTCGCTCCGAAGCCCAGAAACGCCTCAAGAAGTCAGTCAGAACGCGAAAGAACCTCCTCAAGGCCCGTGCGATCATCGCCAACCAGTTCGAGGACGACCTCGATCCGGAGACGGCGCGACACCTCAGGAGTGCGCTGAAGAGCCTTGACAAAAACATCGCCAAGGTCGAAGCGGAGTGCGACGCTGCAATAGCGTCCGACGAGCGGCTTAGCGAGCTCGACAGGCGTTTCCGCGAGGTCAAGGGCGTGGGGCCGTGCCTCTCCCGCACAGTCCTCGCGCAATGCCCCGACATCGGCGACTTCAACTCCAAGAGCATCGCCAAGATGTGCGGCAACGCCCCGCTCGACCACGAGAGTTGCACGATCAAGTACACGGCCAAGCCACGCAGAGGCAGATCCGACCTCAAGAAGGCGCTCTACATGGCTGCTGTATCCGCAAGCCGGAACAATCACATCCTTCGCGAGTTCTATCAGCGTCTCGTGGCCAACGGCAAGCCGCGCAAGGTCGCGCTCACAGCTGTTGCAAGGCGCATCGCCATCCTGCTCAACACCATCGCAAAACATCCAGATTTCAAGCCCGCACAAGACCCGAAGGCAACCGCCAAGACGGCCGGATCGAAGCGCGGACGCCCCCGCAAGGCGAAGTAAGCTCCGGCCGATTCTCCTTCGACACATTGCACCACCGTGTCCGCACGGTGTGGCATGCCTATTGTTCTTGAACGCAATGTGCACGGCAAATCCTAAGCGCTGATTGCAACCACAAAAACTCATTCTAAGCCTGTTTTCGCCGGGGGTTTCTCCTTCCTTTCCCCTTTCCCCCCGCACCCCCCATTCTCCTTGCTATCTACTTCCTCCGCTGTCGCGGAAAAAACCTAAAGTTATGGTTGACTCCCCCAAATGGGGGGATGCATATATTGCCTGCGTTTCTTGAAAATGCTATAATTACCGCATCAGCGAAGCGGAAGGTGGATGAATGAACCGAAAGGCGCGGAGCGAAGACGCCAGGACAGAGGAAACAGTCAACATTGAATTCAGAGCAAGGATGGAAACAACAATGAAAGCGACAATTCTAAAGACGGCTCTCGCCGCGGTCGCGATCGCGGCGGCGCTCGGAGCGAAGGCCGACGAGGCCTACGTGATGGCGTACCACAAGGACTGCGACCACTCCCTGCATCTCGCGGTCTCGGACGACGGACGCGCCTGGCGCGCCGTCAACGGCGACCGTCCGGTAGTCGACGGACGCGCGGTTGCCCTTCAGAAGGGCATACGCGATCCGCACATCGTACGCGCGCCCGACGGAACCTTCCTCGTCGCCGCGACCGACCTTCACGTGTTCGGTCAGCGCGACGGACTGCGCGAGACGCAGTGGGAGCGCGACCGCCGCCGCTACGACTGGGGCAACAACCGCGCGCTCGTGCTCATGAAGAGCCGTGACCTCATCGAGTGGACTCACGTCAACCTCGACCTCACGAAGATTGCGGGCGACTCGCCGATGAAGGACGTCCACGGCAACGCCATACCCTGGAGCGAGCTCGCGTGCGCCTGGGCACCCGAGGCCGTCTGGGACGACGAGACGGGGAGCTTCCTCCTCCACTTCACCTGCCGTTTTGCAGGTCCCACGCGCAACGTCATCTACGCCGCGCACCTCAACGCCGACATGACGGGCTTCGCTGAGGCGCCGTTCGAGTTCTTCACCGCGCCCAAGGACGAGAGGGGCTTCCCGCGCTACAACGTCATCGACTCGGACATCGTCCGCGACGACGGCGGCGTGTACCACTTCTTCTACGTCAGCCACGAGCGCGGCAGGGGCGGAATCTTCGAGCGCGTCTCGAAGAGCCTGAAGGGTCCGTTCGAGGAGGCCGGCACGTATCCCGCCCCCGAGCGCAAGGCGCACGAGGCGCCGAGCTGCTGGCGGCGCGCGGACGGGATGTGGGTTCTCATGTACGACTGCTTCGGACTGAACCCGCACGACTTCGGCTTCGTCGAGACGCCCGACTTCAAGACGTGGCGGCACATCGGCTACTTCGGCGACGGAGAGCTGAAGCGCGAAGGCTTCTCGGAGCAGAAGCACGGCGCGGTCGTGAAGGTTCCGGCGGAGATCGCCCACAGCCTCGAGGCGCACTTCGCAGCGCGTCCCGCTAAGGTCGCCGCGACGGTCGAGTTCCTCTCCGACAGGATCGTCCACGTCGTCCGCAAGACGCCCGGCGCGGCGGAGGTAAAGCGCTATCCCGTCGTCACCATGAAGGCGAAGGACGCAACGAGCCCGAAGGTCGTCGTCGAGCGCGACGAGAAGACGGGACTTCTCACGTTCAAGCGTCCGGACGGCGAGGTGCTACTTTCCGAAAAGGCGGCGGACGGCCTTGAGCAGCTGTGGCAGCTCGACGCGTACGAGGCGGTGTACGGACTCGGCATCTGGCAGGACCGCGACATCGACCGCCGCGGGAAGAAGCGCCGCATGATACAGTCGAACACCGAGGACTTCATTCCGTTCTGGCAGTCGTCGAAGGGCTACGGCGTGTACTGGGACAACGCCTCGCCGACGACTTACGAGGACACGGTCAACGGACTCAGGATGGCGAGCGAGTCGGGCGAGGGGATCGACTACTACGTCCTTCTCGGCGACAGCGCGGACGGCGTGAACCGCCTCATGCGCGAGCTCACGGGTCGGGTTCCGCTTCTCCCGAAGTGGACGTACGGATACTGGATCAGCCGCGAGCGCTACACGTCGTGGAAGGAGCTTCTCGACGTTCTCGACACGCACCGCAAGATGGGCATTCCGCTCGACGGCGTCGTTCAGGACTGGCAGTACTGGGGCGGCGACGAAAACTGGAACGCGATGGACTTCCTCATTCCGGCGTTTCAGAATCCCGCGCCTGCCGACGTCGTGAAGGAGGTTCACGACAGGGGCGCGCACATGATGATCACGATATGGCCGGGGTTCGGTCCGAAGACGCCGCAGTTCGCGGAGTTCAAGGAGAAGAATATGCGCATGGACTTCGTCACGTGGCCGCCGAAGTCGGGCGCGAGGTGCTACGACGTCTATTCGCCCGAGGCGCGCGACATCTACTGGAAGTACCTGAAGAAGTTTTACGACCTCGGCATCGATGCGTGGTGGATGGATTCCACCGACCCCGACCATGTGGCGCGCGGCGAGCAGTTCGATAAGGATCTGGACTGCAGGACCGCGTTCGGCCCCTGGCGCGCGAACCGCAATGCCTTCCCCTTGGCTACGGTGGAGGGCGTGTACGATCACCAGCTCGCTGAGAAGGACAACGCGAAGCGTGTGACGATCATGACGCGCTCCGTCTACGCCGGCATGCAGCGCACGGGCGCGAACACGTGGTCCGGCGACGTCGTCTCGCGCTGGGACCTCCTCAGGAAGCAGATCGCGGCCGGGCTCGGAATGACGATGTGCGGCAACCCGAACTTCAATTCCGATGCAGGAGGCTTCTTTGCCGGCAGCTACAGCCGCAGGGGCGAAGGCGGCGAGGGATTCAACAACCCGCGCTACCAGGAACTCTACACGCGCTGGCTCCAGTTCGCGGCGTTCAATCCGCTCACGCGCTCGCACGGCACGGGCGTCTGGCGCGAGATCTACCACTACGGCAAGCCCGGCGAGAGCGTCTACGAGGCTCTTCTCAAGACTCTTCGCCTTCGCTACCGCATTCTGCCCTATACATACTCCCTGGCCGGGCAGATGTGGCTTGAAGGCGCTTCTTTCATGCGCGCGCTCGTCTACGACTTCGCGGACGATCCGATGGCGCGGACGTTCTCCGGCGAGTTCCTCTACGGTCCGTCGATCCTTGTCGCTCCCGTCGCCCACGCGATGTACACCGACGAAGCGGCCTGCTTTGACGACAAGTACGCGGGCGGAGTTGACTGGAACGCGAAGAAGCCGTTCAAGGTCTATCTCCCGAAGGGCGCCGACTGGTGGGAGTTCGCCGCCGAATCCGGTAGGGCGGCGAGCCCCTTCGCCGCCGCAAAACACGAAGGCGGCAAGACGATCGAGATCGAGGTCGGACTCGACACGATTCCTCTCTTCGTGCGCGCCGGCTCGATAATCCCGCTCGGCGAGGGGAACGTCGACTTCGCGGCGCAGCAGGACTCCAAGCCCGTCGACATCGCGGTCTATCCCGGGGCGGACGCTGAGTTCCTCTTCTACGACGATGCCGGAGACGGTTTCGGATACCAGAAGGGCGAGTACGCGGCGATCCGCATGCGCTGGGACGACAAGGCCCGCAAACTCACGCTCGCCGCGCAGGAAGGTTCCTACAAGTATTCGCGCACGTTCCGCGCCCGCATTGCGACCGAACCGGGCGACGTAAAGACGATCGAATACGCGGGCAAGGCGACAAGAGTCAATTTCTAAACGATCAAAGGAGGTATCAATTATGAAAAATACAATCATTAAAGCGGCATTCTTCGCTATCGCGGCGGCAACGGCTTCGCTTCCCGCCTTGGCGGATCGATCGTACACGACGCCTGGAACAACGACGTTTACGTCTGCTGAAACAGAATCCGGATTTGTCTGGGTCGGGAGTACGGCGGGTGCCTATGCCGGCGAGAATGATTGGCAGATCTGGACGACAGACGGCAGCGACGGAGCTGGTCTTTATCTGTCGAATAACAATCTTCGCATTGCCGACGGGAACAACCAAACCGGGCGGCTCAAGGTTGAGAAAGGGGAGTATTCCCTGCAGAAAGCTAGTTCAATCAACGGCAACTGGACATATACACCGTTCGCGCTGGGGCTTGAAGGGGGCGTCGGATATTACTGGCAGACGGGCGGCAACGTGACGGCAACGGACGACTACGTAGTCGTCGGCGGATCGAAGAGTGCATCTCCAAGAGGTGTCGGGTATTTTCTGCTTGAGGGCGGCAGGTTTGCGAATACCTCGAAAGGTATGTATGTCGGCTGGGGCTACGGGAGTGGCACGTTTGAAATGACGGGTGGAACGTTCGTGGCGGATGGGGATGTCTATATTGTGGAAAATTTCGGGGATGAAAGTTCCGCTTCCGTTTCAGGGGGTGAGTTTGCCGTGCAGAATATATATGTTGGACACGGTACGTCCGCCAGGGGAACTCTCGAAGTGTCGGGTGATGCCGTTGTGCTGGCGAAGACGCTCAACGTGGGTTCACGATCTAATGCAGGTCGATGTGTTGTATCCGGGGGGACGGTTACACTGACCGACGACAACTCGGCGAATGGCGCCTTGCAACTTGGAAAGGGCTCCACCAGTTATGGTGAATTCGTCCAGAGCGGTGGAACGATTTCGATTCCTGGCAACTGCTGGTCTTCCGTAGGGCATAGCGGCTCCGGGGCGAGTTCATACACGATGACCGGTGGCTCGTTCGATATGTTTGCAGACGGCAATAATGGTGCGTTCGTTCTGGGACGCAACGACACGACTAAGGGAACGCTATCCGTTTCCGGCACAGGACGCTTCTCAACTCGACGCATACTTTTTGGCGAGCAAAGCGGAGCTTCCGGGGAGCTTAATCTCGGCGTTGGCGGTACTGTTGCCGTGAAGTTCTTTGAATGCAATGGCACCGGCGTCATCAATCTTGACGGCGGCACGCTCAAGGCGCTGGAGAGCAACGGCAACTTCATTCCCGCGAAAGATGGCCTGACGGTGAACGTAAAGGCCGGCGGCGCGTTCTTCGATACGCAGGGATACGCCATCACGGTCAACGAGCCGCTCCTGAGCGGTGTCGAAGAAGGCAAAATGGACGGCGGACTTGTCAAGCTCGGCTGCGGACGGCTGACGCTCGCCTCCGGCAATACGTATAATGGACTTACCGATGTGCGCGAGGGTGTACTTGCCATTTCCGCCGGACATGAATTCTCGGGCAGTGTCAGCATCGGCTCCCACGGTGCAATTGCCGTCGATATGACTGCTGCTGTTGATACTGGCCTCATTGCCGTCAACGATACGCTTGTCGTCTTCAAGACGCCCGTCGCCCCTGTCTTCGAGTATGAGAGCGACAGGCTCGAAGAAAGCATTTTCTTGACTGGCCCCGTCTTCGGCTACACGCTCGCCTACGACAGTGCGCAGGGCGCGGTCATTGCGACAGTGACAGATATTGATAATATCGCCTCGATGCGCAAGATACATTCGTTCATTGCTGGATCGGATGGCAATTGGATTGATCAGAACGCCAGCTGGGACGACAGTTCTACCCCGGAGACTTATGACACGATTGTATTTTGCGAGGATGCATTGATGAAGATCTATCGGGGGAGCAACAGACCTTGCGAGACAATGGCCTTGCGCGGAGCTGTTGCAGAAGTGCGAACGAGCGACCAGCATCCAAATCTTTGTCGCGAGCGTATCATCGGACACGGCACGCTGAAGCTTGAGCACGTCGGGCTCCAGAGCCAGTCCAACAAGGACATGACGGTCGCGGAAAACGTCAATGTCGAGTTCTCCTACGACGGCGTCGGCGAAACCGATACATGGGTGAAGGGCGATGGGACGGGGACTGTTTATGTAAACGGAACGGTCTTCGTTACGAACGGCCTCATGCGCGTCTATGAACATGCCGTGTTCAATGGCGATATCGTGTTCGGCGAAAACGGTTCCCTCTACGGCAACGCATTCAATTCCGATACGGTGATCAACGGGGATGTCGTTGTCTCCACCGGTTATTCGTCGGACTACGCGACTATCGCAGCCTGGCCGCTTTCCGATGGATCTGCTGTTGTCCTCGACGGCGGCAGTCTGATTGTCGCGCTTGATAGCAAGTTTACGTACAAGTCGGGAACGCTCCATCTCGACGGATCGTCCATAGAAGAGGCCGCTGTCGGAACTGCGGCGGTGTTCCCCAACGCGACAATCGATGCGGAAGCGGTTGATGTTGCCGTGGGGAACACTGACTTCAATTGGGTGGCGACTGTCGCAAACGGCGTTCTGACGCTGACGGCGGCGAGCGCGATGGATTCTTCTGCGCCGAACTACTGGATCGGCGGCGCGAAAGGAAAGTGGGGGATCGCAGCCAATTGGTCTCGTGGAATCCCGCAGCAGGATGCAAGCGCGACAATCTCTTCCGACACTACGATTCTTATCGATTCTGTTCCAGATACTGGAACTCTGGTCCTTGCGAATGGATGCAACGTTACGTTCGTGAACAATGGCGGAGACAAGATTCGCGTACAGGGGATTACCGGCGATGGTTCGATCATTATGAATGGTGTCGGGTTATCCTGCATAAACGGAAAAACAGCAGACATTGATGTCGATGTTGACATGGTGAACGGCGCTTGGTTTGGCGATTGGGATTACACCGGAACAATGAATGTGTCTGGCAATATATCTGGGTCTGGACAGCTTTCAATATGGGGAAAAGGCATAGCCTACACATTCTCCGGTGACAATTCCGGGTTTAAGGGAAATGTAAAAATGGCGCAAGACGGCTTTAATGTTGATTTTAAGTTTCTTACGCCAGAATCGGGCTTCTCAAACGCAACCGACTTTTGGTACAAGGGTTCCCTGTTCCTTTCCTTTGCAGAGGGCACCATAACCTTCGGAGGCCTGAGGTGCGTCGCGAGGAGTGGCGGACGCGGAATCAATCTTGTTGCGGAAGCGGCGACAGGCTCGGGCGTCGTCATGATCGTCGGCAACAACAATGCAGTCGTGTCGATGACTCACGAAGGAGACTATCCGTATCAGGCGTATGTCTACGACAACGGCTGGATCGAGGGCTGCGACAAGTTCACGATCCGCAAGGTCGGGACGGGAACGTTCACGGAAGATATGATCGGAACCTACAAGCTCGACTGCGTTGGCGGCACGACGGTGCTCGCGAACGACAGCACGACAGTCGCCGTCACCGTTAGCGACGGCGCGACGCTCAAGATCGCCGAGGATCACACTGTCGGATCCGTCGTGTTCGAATCCGGCGCGAAGTTCG
>JAZQBR010000297.1:0-10559 GCA_045545855.1 Kiritimatiellia bacterium
TGCCGAGCACCGTGCCGCGCTCTTCGCCGTCGTCGACAGACACCCAGTCAAAGCCGATCCGCTCGGCTGTATCGGCCGTCTCCTCTAGCTCCACCAGCATGCGCAGCGTCTCGCGGCCCGCGACGCCCAAAGTCCGCAGCAGCTCGTTCTCGCAGACGAAATCGTCCTCGGGGTCGCCCCCGCTCGCGCCGCCTGTTTTAAAGAGCGCCTTGCGCTTCTCGTTTACCGTCTCGATGTCGCCCCAGAACTCGCGGCACGGGTTGAGATAGAAAACTGTTATTTCGTGGGTCTTTGCGAGCCAGACCAGAATCTGCGCCTGAAGAACCGAGAGAGTCGACTGCCCGAAAAAGTATATGGTCTTGGGCTTGCCGCCGGGCGCGCCGGTCTTTACGCGGTTGAAGAGCTGCCGCAGCGACAGGCGCTTGCCGGACGGCCTGAAGCGCCCCTTCTCGCCCCATAGCGCGCGCGCAAGCGCCGCCTCGGCTTCGGCGGCCTCGCCTGTGCGCAAATCGTACGGACACTTGCAGCCGGTCAGCCACGACTCGACGATCTCAGGCCGGTACACCTCGTAGGAGTCCATGAGATCGGCGAGTTTCTCTGCGAGCTGCCATACCATGGCCGCCTGATTCTGTTCTGCAATCGCAACTTTGCCGGCAGAATCGGCCGTGATGTATTCGCGAAACGGGGCGAGCATATCGAACTCCGGCTGATCCCCGGGGCCGGCCAGCAAAATGGCGGCTATAGCCTTCGTGTAGGCGCGGTCCGGCAGCAGATCGACGTCCGAGCTCTCGCCTTGCGGCAGCTGAGAGACCATCAATCCGGTAAGTTCCTTTTCCATAAACGGAAAATTCACGCCGGCGCAAAGGTTCGGCTCCTTGGCGAAAAAGCGTATTTGCAACCATTTCGCGACATTTGCGTTAGGCACAACCACCTTGCTGAAATGAAAAGGATCCTTACCCTGCCGGTCCGACAACAGGCAGTCTTTCAGTTTTCGCGCCAGGTTCTCGAACCGGCTCGCGCAGTAGATCTTCAGCGACATGATTGCATTGCTCCTTGAGGGTGATATTATACACGATTTCGTTCCCCGCCTCAAGGGGCGTTCATAATTGTCGCGCTGCCCCCTCTCAACGCGGCAAGATGCCGCGTCTCCATTTTGCCGTTGCCATTCTCAAATACACAGACCGACCGGTGGTCGGCCCCTCCCGCGCCGAGACGCCGACACCACGGTCAAGCGGATGTCACTTGAGAAAATCGCTCGTTATCTGCCGACGGCTTTGCGATAACGGGCGATGAGCTGGTTCGTCGAGGCGTCATGCCGCCCGGATGGCTTCTTCGCGACGAGGTCTGTAAGAACTCCCTTCGCGAGCACCTTGCCAAGCTGCACGCCCCACTGGTCGTAGCTGTAGATGTTCCATATAACGCCCTGCACAAACACCTTGTGCTCGTAAAGCGCGACAAGCGCGCCGAGCGTCTCGGGGGTGAGTTCGTCGCAGAGAAGCGTATTCGTAGGCTTGTTGCCTTCGAAAGTCTTGAACGGCACGAGCTTCTCGGGCACGCCCTCTGCGCGGCACTCGTCGGCGGACTTGCCGAACGCGAGCGCCTCGGTCTGGGCGAACAGGTTCGCCATCAGTTTGTCGTGCAGGTCGCCTATCGGGTTGTGGGTGCGCGAGCAGCCGATAAAGTCGCAGGGTATGAGGTGGGTGCCCTGGTGGATGAGCTGGTAGAACGAGTGCTGGCCGTTCGTGCCAGGTTCGCCCCATTCGATCGGGCCTGTCGTGTAGGCGACGGGGTTGCCCTGCTTGTCGACGCATTTGCCGTTCGACTCCATATCCATCTGCTGCAGATACGCCGGGAAGCGCGACAGGTACTGGTCGTACGGCAGAACGCAATAGCTCTCGGCGCCATAGCCGTTCGAGTAGAGTATACCGAGCAGAGCGAGCACGACCGGCATGTTGCGCTCGAAGCGGGCCGTTCTGAAGTGGCGGTCCATCTTATAGTAGCCCTTGAGGAGCTTCTTGTAGTTGTTGCGGCCGATGGATATCATGAGCGACAGGCCAATCGCCGAAGGCAGCGAGTAGCGTCCGCCGACCCAGTCCCAGAAGCCAAACATGTTCTTGGTGTCGATACCGAAGGCGGCGACCTCCTTCTCGGCCGTCGAGACGGCGACAAAGTGCTTGGCGACGGCGGCCTCTGCATCCTTTTTCGAGAGACCGGCCTTGCGCGCCTCGGCCAAGAACCACGCCTTGGCGGCTTCGGCGTTGGACATCGTCTCTTGTGTGGTGAACGTCTTGGAGGCTATGATGAAGAGCGTCTGGTCGGCCCTGATTTCGCGCAGCGTCTCGGCGAGATGGGTTGAGTCGACATTCGACACGAAGAAGAACTTCATGCCGCGCTTGGTGTAGGGCGTCAGGGCGATATTGGCCATTACGGGGCCGAGGTCGCTGCCGCCGATACCGATATTGACGACATACTTGATGCGCTTTGACGAGAAGCCCTTCCACGCGCCGCGCCTTACCTGATCGGAGAAGTCGCCCATGGCGGCGAGCACTTTTCTGACGCCCGGCATGACATCCTTGCCGTCGACTTTGATCTTCGCCTTCGGGTCGATATTCCTGAGCGCGGTGTGCAGAACGGCGCGCCCCTCGGTCTCGTTGATCTTCTTGCCGGTGAACATCTTTTCGATCTCGACCTTGAGGTCCGCCTTCTCGGCGAGCTTGACGAGAGCCCTCATCATCTCGCGGTCGACACGGTTCTTGGAGTAGTCGAGAAACCATCCGGCCGCCTCCAGCGAGAACTTCGCCGCCCGGTCGGGGTCTTCGGCGAAATAGTCCTTGATTGTCTTGGTCTGATTCTTGTCGATCAGTTCGTCGACTTTCTCCCATGCCTTTGCGTCCATTTCACTCTCCTTTGAAGGGTGTGGCTTGTTCAGTCTGCCGCGCGCAGCCACCGTCGCGAGGCATGAATGTTATTTTACCATATTGTCCGCCGGGTTGCAACGCCCTGCGGCCAAGAGCCCGGCTAGACTGCGGCCGACATCTCGGCGAGAATCGCGCGCGCCGCGGCTGCAGGATCTGGCGCGGCCAATATCGGGCGGCCGACAACGAGGTGTGTCGCGCCGTCGCGAACGGCGTCCGCCGGCGTCGCCACGCGCTTCTGGTCGCCTGTCGCGGCGCCCGCCGGGCGCACGCCAGGGGTTATGAAAAGCGTGCCCGGCGCGAGCATCTTCGAGAGCGCGCCGACTTCCATCGGCGAGCAGACGAGACCGTGCGCGCCGTTGGCGGTAGCGAAACGCGCCATCGCGGCGACCTGCTCGGCGGGCGTGCGCCCGACGATGCCAACATCGGCGAGATCGGTCTGGTCGAGCGAGGTTAGCACCGTCACTGCGAGTATTTTCGGGCCCGTCGCGCCGAACTCCGCCGCCGCGTCGGCGGCCGCCCTTATCATCGCCTTCGCGCCCACGGAATGAATCGTCATCAAATCCACGCCCAGCTTGCCACCCGAGCGCACGGCTCTTTCGACCGTGCGCGGTATGTCGTGGAACTTGAGATCGAGAAAGACCTTCTTGCCTAGGTCCTTGACAGCCTTGACAACATCCGGGCCCTCTGCCGTGAAGAGCTCGAGGCCAATCTTGTAGAAGCCGACGCCGTCGCCGATCGCCTTCACTTTTTCAACCGCCTCGGCGCGCGTTTGCACGTCAAGGGCCACTATCAGTTCAGCCATTTTTATTCTCCTTTCGTGCCGGCGGCCAGAGCCGCGTCAAGAATCTTCTCGAGCCCGGAGACGTCGGCCGACTCGACGAGCCCTTCGTCGACCAGCCCGGCGAGAGCCGGATCGACCGGGAGCGACGCCGTCGCCGCAATGCCGTGGGCGGCCGCCATCCTGCCGGCGCCATCTCCGCCAAATATCCTGTGGACCTTGCCGCAGTCCGGACATTTGAAAGAACTCATGTTTTCCACAAGCCCTGTTACGGGTATCTTCATCATGTCGGCCATTCTGACCGCTTTCTCGACTATGAGCGAGACGAGGTCCTGCGGGGTAGTGACAACGACAACGCCGTCTACCGGCAGCGACTGGAACACCGTGAGAGGCACGTCGCCCGTCCCCGGGGGCATGTCTACAAACATCACGTCCACATCGCCCCACGCGACATCGGTCCAGAATTGCTTGACCGCGCCGGCGATTACCGGCCCACGCCACACGACAGGATCCTTTGGATTGTCGACAAGCAGATTAAGAGACATCACACCTATGCCGCCCTGACTGCGGCACGGGAGAATACCCTCGCCGTCGGATGTCGCCCTCTCGGTCACGCCGAATGCCGTGGGTATCGACGGACCTGTTATATCGGCGTCGAGAACAGCCGTCTTCAGCCCGCGGCGCGACGCCGCAACGGCCAGAAGTTCCGTGACGAGACTCTTGCCGACGCCTCCCTTGCCGCTCATCACTGCAATGACGCGCTTTATGTTCGAGCGCTTGTTGGCGGGCGCTCTAAAATCGGTGCCGCCCTTGCACGAGCCATCCTTCTTCGAGGCGCACTCGGCGCAGTTGTGGTTGCATTCACCCATGATTCAGTCCTCTTTCTCAGTATATCTTTTCGTATTCGCCCTTATTGACGCGCTTGAGCGTGTGAAAGCCCGCACGCTTGGCGCGGTAATGAAGATCGGTTTTTGAATGGGCCAGCCCCGGCGCGCAAACGACGCGGTAGATCGCGGCCCCGCAGTCAGGACATCTGGTCAGCTTCTCATCCTTGAGCGACTGCGTGACGCTGAAGCCTGCGCTGCACTTCGGGCAACCCTTCGCGGGCTCCTTCGCTTCGTAGAGGTAAAGCGGCATGGCCCTTACTCCCCCTTCCCGGCGAGATAGCGCAGCGCGTCGGCATACGACTCGAAACCGCGCCCGGAGAACGTTCTCTCGGCCGCCATGCCTACATAAGAGACGCGGCGAAACTCCTCGCGCTCCTTGGGCTCGGTGAGGTGGACCTCGACAGTCCTTATGCGCGTCGCCTTGAGAGCGTCAAGCACGGCGACCGAAGTATGGGTGTACGCGGCCGCGTTCAGGACGAGCGCGTCAAAGCCGCCGCGCGCCGCTTGTATCCAGTCGACGAGCGTACCCTCGTGGTTCGTCTGGCGCACCTCGACGGACGCGCCGCACTCCGCAGCCGTGCGTCCGCAAAACTCGACTAGATCCGCATACGTGCGGCTCCCGTAGAGCTCCGGCTCTCTGAGCCCCAAAAGATTCAGGTTCGGTCCGTTCAAGACAAGTATATTCATTTCATCGTCCTCCGCTTGACAGAAGCGCGGCTGAAAAAGAGGCGGCCGCCTTTCGACGGACCGCCCTTTTTCGATCATGAGGCCATTCGGCCCCGGAAGATCGTTACCTGACCTTCTTGTAACCGTAGACGGCCTTCGCGCCAAGCTCTTCTTCGATGCGGAGGAGCTGGTTGTACTTCGCGATACGGTCGGTGCGGCTCATGGAACCGGTCTTGATCTGGCCGGAATTGGTCGCGACGGCGATGTCGGCAATCGTCGCGTCCTCGGTCTCGCCGGAGCGGTGGGAGGTGACGGACGTGTAGCCGGCGCGGTGGGCCATCTCGATCGCGTCGAGCGTCTCGCTGAGCGAGCCGATCTGGTTGACCTTGATGAGAATCGAGTTGGCGGCGCCGAGCTTGATGCCCTTCTCAAGATACTTGACGTTGGTGACGAAGAGGTCGTCGCCGACGAGCTGGCACTCGTCGCCAATGGCCTTCGTGAGGGCCACCCAGCCGTCCCAGTCGCCTTCGGCCATGCCGTCTTCGATCGAGTCGATCGGATACTTCTTGACGAGCTCCTCCAGATACTTCACCTGAGCGGCCGAGTCGAGCTTCTTGCCCTTCTTGCCTTCCTTCCAGGTGTAGTCGTAGATGCCGTCCTTGAAGAACTCGCTGGACGCGCAGTCCATGGCGATCGTGACATCCTTGCCTGGCTTGTAGCCGGCCTTCTTGATAGCCGCGATGATGCAATCAAGCGCGTCCTCGATCGAGTCGAGAGCCGGGGCGAAACCGCCCTCGTCGCCAACGGCGGTCGAGAGCCCGCGAGCCTTGAGGACCTTCTTGAGGTTGTGGAACACCTCGGCGCCGCAGCGCAGGCCTTCCTTGAAGGTCTTGGCGCCGACTGGACGGATCATAAACTCCTGGAACGCGATCGGCGCGTCGGAGTGGGCGCCGCCATTGATGATGTTCATCATCGGGACCGGCAGAGTATAGGTGTTGGTGCCGCCGATGTAGCGGTAGAGAGGCATGCCCAGATAATTGGCGGCCGCCTTGGCGACCGCGAGCGAGACGCCGAGGATGGCGTTCGCGCCGAGCTTGGACTTTGTCGGCGTGCCGTCAAGCTTGAGCATCAGCTGGTCGATGCCACGCTGATCGCAGGCGCAAAGGCCGACGAGCTTGGGGGCGATAACCTTGTTCACGTTGGCGACAGCCTTCGAGACGCCCTTGCCCAAATAGCGCTTGGGGTCGCCGTCACGGAGCTCCAGCGCCTCGTTGACGCCTGTGGAGGCTCCCGAAGGGACAGCGGCGCGACCGAGCGTGCCGTCTTCGAGGATTACGTCGACCTCGACCGTGGGATTGCCGCGGGAGTCGATGATTTCGCGTGCCTTGACTTCCTGAATGATCATCTTTGTGATTCCTTTTTTTCGTGGTGAGCGCAGACTTTGGCGGCCTGCGCACAAAGTTGTTTTTCTTGCGGCCCCGCCTTAGGCGCCAAGCTGCATGCGGCAGAAGCGCTTGATGGTTATGGGCGCGCCGACCGTCTTGGCGACGCCGGCGAGATATTTCTCGACAGTGAGCTCGCCGTCGGCGACATAGTCCTGCTTGACGAGGCAAATCTGAGTGCAGAACTTGGCGGCCATGCCCTTCTTGATGCCGACGAGAGCCTGCTCGGGCGGGAGCTTGCCCTTCTGCTCCTTGAGCGCGTTGAGCTTGATCTCGAGCTCGGCGTCGATCTCGGCCTGGGGAACATCCTCGGGGTTGACGTACTTCGGGGAGTTCGCGGCGATCTGCAGGCAGACCATGTGAGCGGCCTCGGCCAGCTCGGGCGCATCGGCCTTGTCGCAGGCGAGCTCGACCAGGACGCCAATCTTGCCGCCCATGTGGATGTAGCCCGAGAGCACTCCCGCGCCATCGAGCTGATAGCGCTCGCTGCGGCGGATCTTGACGTTCTCGCCCGTCTTGGTGAGAAGCATCTTGTAGTCGTCGTTCAGCGTCGCTTCGATATCCTTGCCCTCGAGGGCGACCTTGGCCGCGTCGTCGACGAACTTGACGAAAGCGTCGGTCTTGGCGACAAAGTCGGTCTCGCAATTGACCTCGGCGAGAGCCATGGTCTTCTTGTCGGCGGCCTCGGCGAGGGCGACAATGCCCTGCTTCGACTCCTTGTCGACGCGCTTGGCGGCGACGGCAAGGCCTTTCTCGCGAAGGTACTTGACGGCCTCCTCCATATTGCCGTTTGTGGCGTTGAGGGCCTCCTTGCAGGCGCCCATGCCGGCGGCGGTCGCCTCGCGAAGCTCCTTGATCTGCTGAATTGTGATAGCCATTTATTCTGGACCTTTCCTTAAAACGTGTTGATTACTCCGCAACAGGGGCGGCGGCGGCGACAGCGGCTTCGGCCTCGGCGACCGCAGCCTGGCGCTTCGCCTCGAGATCGGCCTTGGCCTTGGCCTCGGCAGCCTCCTTGGCGGCGCGGGCGGCAGCCTTCACGTTGACTGCCACGGCGGACTTCTTCGCGGCCGGGCTCTTCTTGGCCCCGTCCTTCGAAGCGGCGGCCTTGGCCTTGCGCTCGGCGCGCGCCGCCTTCTCGGCCTCGTCGCGCTTGGCGCGCTCGGCCTCGCGCTTGCGGCTCTCTTCGGCCGCCTTCGCGGTGTACTCGTCAGCGGCGCCCTTGATCACCTTCGTGAGCCCGCCGAGAATCAGCTCGACACCCCTTACGGAGTCGTCGTTGCCGGGTATGACATAGTCGATCGGCTCGGGGTCGGCGTTAGTGTCGACAATCGCGACAACGGGGATGTGAAGCCTGACGGCCTCCTTGACGGCGTTGGCCTCGCGAACGACGTCGACGACGACGATCGCGCCGGGCTGCTCGGCCATGTCGGCGATACCGGTCAGATTCTTCTCGAGCTTCGCCAGCTCGCGGCGGAGCATCGAAGCCTCCTGCTTGTGCTCGGAGAGCTCGCCGCCGTTGGCCTTCGCCGTCGCCTGAAGCTGGCGCATGCGCTTGACGGAGGAGCGGATCGTCTTCGCGTTCGTGAGCGTGCCGCCAAGCCAGCGCTCGGTAATGTAGAACTGGCCGACCGACGTCGCGCTCTGCTTGACCATCTCGGAGACCTGCTTCTTCGTCGCGACGAACAGAATGTTCTTGCCGTCGAGAACGACGTTGCGCAGGAACTGCGCCGCCTCGTCGAGAAGCGTCACCGTCTGGGTGAGGTCGATGATGTGGATGCCGTTGCGCTTGTCGAAGATGTAACCTTTCATCTTCGGGTTCCAACGCTTCGTCTGATGGCCGAAATGAAGACCGGCGTCAAACATGTCCTTGAGCGAAATGCCCGTGAGGGCCGATGTAGGCATATCCATTTTGTTTTCTCCTTTAATCTTTGTTTACGATTAATCCGCTTTGTCCGGGGATGGAATACCCCGAATCATTCGCTTCACCCTGCCCACCATGGGCAGAATGTTGAATATTATACCAAAAAATCCGCGCTGGCGCAAGGGGGTTGCGGCCAACGCATTTGAATCGGCGTGCAGCCGGCAGCCGGCATGAATTACGGCAAGGGGCGTGTCGAGCGCAGAACCGAGTAACCCCTTCTTCGCACAATATCGGCCGAAGGGAGAAATCTTTCCTGAACCGGCTTCAAACCGGCCTCGTTCTTGACTACCGTGTAGCAGACGCCGCCGGGCTTGAGCGCGCGAACGGCGGTAGCGAGAAACACCTCGGCAATACGGTAATCGGAGTAATACGGCGGGTTGCCGACAAAAACATCAAACGAACCGTCCATGCGCGCGGGCGTGCCGTTGTCGGCAAGTATCACCTCGGCCTCGACGCCGAGATTGGCGGCGTTAAGCTTCGCGGCTTCGACCGCGCGCGCGTGAGAGTCTACCATCACGAGAGACACGCCCGGGACGGCTTTAGCGACGAGAAGCCCTACGAGCCCGCTGCCGCAGCCCATATCAAGAAGCCTGACGGGACGCGGCGCCGCGCCGGCGGCGGACGAAAGCTCGCGCGAGACGACTTCGGCAAGGGCAAGGCCGCCCTCGTCAAGCCGCCTGTGGCAGAAGCAGCCGGGAAAGCTCGTGAACTCGAGCGGCGCAAGGCCGGGGACGCTCGCCTTCCACTTCGCGCTGAAATCGCGCACTCTGCCCGGGTCGTCGTTTATCTTCGCGAGAAGGTCGTTGCGGTCGCGCTCCCTGCCGTCGAAATCCAACTCGAATTTCTTCGGCTTCAAGAGGTGTATCTCCTGCAGAAGATCCAGCGCCAGCTCGCCGCTCATCAGCTTTGGGCCGGTTTTGAACTTCACTAGATCCCACGGGCCCTCCGGCAGACGAGAAGTGCAGACGGTCTTGAGGTGATGGGCCTTCTCGATCGCGTGGCGATGGTAGATGTCAAGAGTGTGGCAAGTGACATCGCCCTCCAGCCAGGAGGCTGTAGAGAGCTTCCCGTGTTTGCCCTTCTCGTACAGGTCCTGGGCGCGGTAGCCAACCAGCAATGTCTTCACGTTCTCGCCGCTCCTATGATTGCCAGAAGGCGGTTATTCGGCAGCAAGAGTCTCCGCAGCGCGGCGAAGGCGCGCGAGGGACCTTTCGCGCCCGAGAAGCTGCATCATCTCGAACAGCCCGATGCCCTCGCCGCGGCCCGAAATCGCGACGCGTATCGGGTGCACCCACGGGCCCATGCCGCCGCCTTGCGACAACTCCTTGACAACAGCCTCGAGGGCCGGGGCCGACCAGTCGGCAACCGTCTCGAAGCGGCTGGCGAGGTCGAGAAGAAGCCCCTTGACGCCCGGCTTTTTGAGGCGCTTTTCGACAGCCTTTTCATCGAAGGGATAGTCGTCGGAGACGAAGCATTGCACAGCAGACGGTATATCGTTCAGAAACTTCGTGCGAGGCTGGAGCTGGTCGGCGAGATAATCCCACCACGCCTCGCCGCGGTCCGGCGCGCCGGCCTGCGGCGCGCCCGCAACGGTGGCCGCGCGCGCCTTGAGCTCGGCGACGAACTCGCCGTGCGGTATCTTCTTGATGTACTCGCCGTTCATCCAGGCGAGCTTCTTCGGGTCGAACATCGCGGCGGTTACATGCACCTTCTCGAGCTCGAAGAGTTTCACCATCTCGTCGCGCGTCAGCACCTCGCGATCGTCGCCGGGATTCCAGCCGAGCAGCAGCAGATAGTTGAAGAGCGCCTCCGGCAGATACCCCTGCTCGCGGTACTCGCCCACGAACGCCGCGCCGTCGCGCTTGGAGTAGGGCTTGCCCTGCGCGTTGACGATCATCGAGAGGTGCCCGTACTTCGGCGGCGTGGCGCCGAGCGCCTTGAACA
>JAZQBR010000298.1:0-11940 GCA_045545855.1 Kiritimatiellia bacterium
TCCGACTTCGTCTCCTCGTCGTGAAGAACACCTTCCTCGGCAAGGTCGCCAAGGAGAAGGGGTGGAGCGAAGAGGTCAACGCGATGTTCAAGGGCAATTCCGCGATCGTCACCGGTCACGGCGAGCCTACGGCCGTCGCGAAGGCCATCATGGAGTTCGTCAAGGACTCGAACGGCAAGGCGTCCGTCAAGGGCGCGGACTACGACAACAAGATCGTTGACGCCGCGATGGTCGAGGCCCTCTCCAAGGTTCCCGGCAAGGATCAGCTCCGTGCGACGCTTCTCATGCTCCTCAAGGAGCCTGCGACCCGCCTCGCCCGCGTCCTTTCCGAAAAGGCCAAGAAGGAGGGCGGCGACGCCGCTCCCGCCGCAGCCGAGGAGAAGCCCGCCGAGGCTTGAAACGAAATTTCCTTGGCATGAAACACGGCCAAGGTTGAACTAAAAAGGAGAAATCGAAAATGACTAACGAAGAAATCATCAAGGAGCTGTCTGGCAAGACGGTTCTCGAAATCAACGAGCTCGTCAAGGCCCTCGAGGAAGCCTGGGGCGTCTCCGCCGCTGCGGCAGTCGCAGTCGCCGGCCCCGCCGCCGGTGCGGCCCCCGCTGAAGAGAAGACCGAGTTCGACGTCATCCTCAAGGCGGCCGGCGCGAACAAGATCGCGGTCATCAAGGAGATCCGCGCGATTACGGGTCTTGGCCTCAAGGACGCCAAGGACATGGTCGACGGCGCCCCCAAGAAGGTCAAGGAAGCCATCGCCAAGGACGAGGCCGAGAAGATCGCCGAGCAGCTCAAGAAGGCCGGCGCCGAAGTCGAGGTCAAGTAACCTCGCTCCGACAATGGTCGGCGGGAAGAGTCTGCGGGGGAGCCTGCGGACTCTTTCGTTTTTTGCGGGTACGCAAATTTTACGCATTTGCCATTGACTTGTGGCGCATAATAAGAGTAAAATATACGACTTTCTGACAAAAGAGGATAAACGATGAAGCAGATCGGAGTTGGAATACTGGGCTTCGGGACCGTTGGCGCAGGAGTGGCCGACGGCCTCTTGAAGCATCGTGACGTCATGGCAAAGCGCCTTGGCGTGGATATTGCGCTGAGGAAGATCGCCGATCTGGATATTACCACCGATCGTGGCATCAACGTGCCGGCAGGTGTGCTGACGACCGACGCGGCATCGGTGCTGGCCGACCCTGACGTGCAGATTATCGTCGAGACGATAGGTGGCACGGGCGTTGCGCGCCAGTTTGTGCTGAAGGCGCTTGAGAACCGCAAGTGCGTCGTGACCGCAAACAAGAAGCTTCTTGCGGAGCATGGCGCCGAGATATTCGACGCAGCCGAGAGAAACGGCGTCGACATATATTTCGGCGCGGCGGTTGGCGGCGGCATACCGATCATACGTGTGCTGCGCGAAGGACTGGCCGGCAATGACATAGAGACGATCCACGGCATTCTGAACGGCACATGCAACTACATTCTCACGCGCATGGAGAACGAGGGCCTTGCGTTCGACACTGTTCTCAAGGATGCGCAGCGTCTCGGTTATGCCGAGGCGAACCCGTCGCTTGACATAGACGGTTTCGACACGGCCCACAAAGCGTGCATACTGGCTTCTCTCGCGTTCGGCTTCCAGCCGCGCGTAGATCAAGTCGACGTCGAGGGTATACGCAACCTTGCCGGCGAGGATGTCAAGTATGCCGCCGATTTCGGCTACCGCATCAAGCTTCTTGCATGCGTGGCGCGCCACGGCGATCAGGTCGAGGTCGGCGTGCACCCGACGCTGGTGCCGTTTACCCACATGCTGTCGAATGTCAACGACGCGTTCAACGCCGTCATGGTCAAGGGCGACATGTCGGACTACACGATGTATTACGGGCGCGGTGCCGGGAGAGCGCCGACCGCCTCGACGGTCGTAGGCGACATTGGCGATATCGCCCGCAACCTTGCGCATGGCGAGACGCGCTACAAGCGTGGTACGCCGGACTACGCCGAGGGCAAGATCTCTCTCAGGCCTTCCGGCGAGATCCGCTCGAAGTTCTACATTCGCTTTCTCGTCGAGGACAAGGCCGGCGCGTTCGGCACTATCGCCTCGATACTCGGCCGTCACGCCGTGTCGATATCGGCCGCTTCGCAAAAGGCTGGCGGTGTCGGCAACCAACCCGTGCCGGTGGTTGTGCTCACCCACGCGGCAAAGGCCGCCGATCTTGCGGCCGCCCTCGCCGAAATCAAGGAAAGCGGCGTTATCGGCGGAGAACCGGTCGCGCTGCGCATCCTGTAGAGCGGCGCGCCGAAGGCAGCAAGGCTTAAAGTCCCAAATACAGAAATACAGAACGAGAAAAACCGATAAATGAAAGTCTGCAAATTCGGCGGCAGCTCTTTGGCAAACGCCGCCCAGCTCAACAAGGTTATGGACATCGTGCTCGCGGATCCCGCGAGGCGCATCGTCGTGGTCTCGGCGCCAGGCAAGCGGCATCAAGGCGACACGAAGGTGACCGACCTTCTTATCGACCTCGCGAACGTCGCCCTGCTGGGAGAGAACACGGACCGCCAGTTTGGCGCCGTAGTCGAGCGCTATGCCGAGATGGCCCAGACGCTTAAGCTCGGCGACGAGATCATCCGCACGATTGAAATGGATCTCATGGATAGACTCGCCAAGGTCTCGACAATCGAGAGCGCAGAGTTTGTCGACCTCATGAAAGCGGCAGGCGAGGACAACAGCGCCAAGCTTGTCGCGGCGGCATTTCAGGCGCGCGGCAGGAAGGCGCGCTATGCGAGCCCGCGCGAGACCGGCATGGTGCTGACGGGGCCGTTCGGCGACGCTACGCTCGACCCCTCCAGCTATGCGACACTCGCGCGCGCATTTTCCAACTTCGACGGCATAGTCATCTACCCCGGCTTCTTCGGCTACACGAAGGACGGCCGCGTCGCGACATTCCCGCGCGGCGGCAGCGATATAACCGGCTCGATTCTCGCGGCTGCGGTATGCGCCGACGTCTACGAGAATTTCACCGACGTCGATTCGGTCTACCCGGTCGACCCGCGCATAGTCCCCGAGGTTTCCGAAGGGATACCTACGATGACCTATCGCGAGATGCGCGAGCTCGCCTACGCCGGCTTTGGCGTATTCGCAGACGAGGCCGTCATACCGGCCGTGCGCGCCAGAATACCGATAAACATACGCAACACCAACCATCCCGGAGAGCCCGGGACGATGATTCAGCAGTCGCGCCGGGTCGTGCCGGGTACTATTGTCGGGATTGCGGCGGCCGACGGCTTCTGCAACATCGTCGTCGAGAAGTATCTCATGAATCGCGAGGTCGGTTTCGGCCGCCGGCTGCTGCAAGTCTTCGAGAACGAGGGCATTTCGTACGAGCACATGCCCTCCGGCGTCGATTCGCAGTGTGTTGTCGTGAAGGGCCAGAACCTGCCCAAGGACAAGGAGCACAAGGTCGTACAGACGATCCGTCGCGAACTCAAGCCTGATTTCATCGCCGTCGAGCGCGATATCACGATTCTCATGATTGTCGGCGAAGGCATGTGCTACACGGCCGGCATGCTCGCCAAAGCCTGCCTCGCGCTCGCCTCGGTCGGTATTTCCGTTTCGATGGTCAATCAAGGCTCCAGCGAGGTGAGCTTCATGATAGCCATACGCCGGCAAGACCGTGATGTCGCTGTGCGGGCCCTGTACAAGGCGTTTTTCGGCTGATACGGGCCGAACCGCGCGGCGCATACCACCGCAACAAGGAGACTCGCATGAAAGGCAAGATTGACAACATCGGCGACTGGGAGGCGTTTGAAAGACGACTGGGCGAAGAGTACCGTCGACTCGCCCCCGTCGCAGAAAGGTACTACTATCCGCTCAAGCGCCGTACTGTGACCGCGAGCGGCGCGCCTTTCATGATTTTTCTCGGGAATCACTCCTCGGGCAAGTCTACGCTTGTGAATTGGCTTCTTGGCGGCGAAAAAGTGCAGGATGTAGGCCTCGCGCCGACGGATGACGGTTTCACCATCATTATGTACGGCGAAACCGAGGAGGATGTTGTCGGCCCCGCCGCGCTTTCGCGACTGCCGGGCGAGTTCTCGGCCCTCACCCGCTTCGGAGGCGATTTTCTGCAGCATCTCGTCGTAAAGTTTCGCAATCGCGAGCTGTTGAAGGGGGTCTCTCTTATTGACAGTCCGGGTATGATCGACTCGGCTGACGCGAACATATCACGCACCTACGACTTCGAGGGCGCGGTCAGGTTTCTCGCCGAATCCAGCGACATGGTGTTCTTTCTTCTCGACCCCGAGAAGCCCGGCACGACAGGCGAGACGGTGCGTGTGTTTTCGCGGGCGCTGAAGGGCATGGACTTCAAACTGCGCGTCCTGCTCAACAAGTGCGACATGTTCTCGCGCTCGTACGACTTCGCGCGCACGTACGGCACCGTCTGTTGGAATCTCGCGCGCGTTCTGGCGACGAAGGATCTGCCTAAGATACTCACGGTCTACTCGGGCCCCGAGAGGGAGCGCACAGACGAAGGAGTCGACCTTTCGGAGTTCAACCGTCTGCGCGGCGACTTTCTCGCGACCGTGCGAGACGCGGCGGCCCGTCGCAGGGACAACATATATTCCCAGGCGCTCTCTGATTTTACAGGCTTGTCGATGCGCATGTGCGTGGTGAACGCCGCCGCGCGCGCGATGGCCCGCTTCGTTTTCGCGGCATGGAGCTGCATACTGCTCGCCGCCGCCGCCGCCGGCCTTCTAGTCTGGGTGGTCATGTCGGCCCGCACCAGTCTAGGCTCCTTTGCCGCATGCGCGGCAGGCGCTCTCGTCGCCGGCCTGTTCGCCGCGGCTTCGCGCCCGGTCGCGGAGCTGCTCGCGCGCGTCAGGCGCCGCAGTCTGGCCGAAGCCGTCGACACGATGTTCGCGACGGCCTACTGTTCGCGGATATCCGTAGGCGCGTGCGACGATGTGCGCCAAGCCTGGTCGCAGACGCGTGACGAGACCGCCGAGGTCATACGCTCGGCCCCGCTCTCGCTGCCGCTTCTGGGCGAGTTCTGCCGCCGCCGCATAGACAAGGCGGCCGCGCGCCTCTTCTGCTGATACAGAGCGCCCCGGTCGGCAATGGGCTCGCCAAAATGCAGAACCACCAAATTTAGTGCGCGCGCGAGTGCGCAAAATTTGGTATAATTTGCACCTGAACCCCAAATGTAAAGTCATCAAGGAACAACAAAAAATGGAACTTTCGATTCTTATAAACAAGTTCAATATCAAGGGAAGGCTCGTCTCGCTTCAGCCTTTCGGCAACGGCAACATCAACGACACGTTCCTCGCCATATACCGCAACACGTTCTCTGAGACACAGGTCATCCTGCAGCGCGTCAACCGCAATGTGTTCCCGCAGCCCGAGGTGATTATGGAGAATATGCACGAGGTCACCAAGCACTGCCACGAAAAGCTTGAAGACGACGCCTGCAAGGGCCGCGACGATCGCGTCTGGCAGATGCCGCGCATTATAAAGGCCAAGGATTCCAAGGACTATGTCGTGGACGACAAGGGCGAAGTCTGGCGCGTTATAACGCGAATCATGTCGGCGCACGCTTTCGACGTCGCGCAAGGCCCCGAGCACGCGATGGAATGCGGCGCGGCTCTAGGGCACTTTCACTACCTCATCAGCGACATGTCGCCCGACTCCATCAAGGATCCGCTGCCGGGCTTTCACATAACGAGCGGGTATCTTGCCGCCTATGACAGGACTCTTTCGACTGCGGGCGCGAAGGATCTTCTCGGCGCGTCGATGGAGGCCAAGCGTCTCGCAAAGTTCATTGAAGAGAGGCGAGACCTCGCGCTCTGCCTGGAGAACGCCGAAAGGCGCGGCGAGCTAGCCAAGCGAATGTTCCACGGCGACCCCAAGGTGAACAATATCATGATCGACGATGTTACCGGCAAGGGTACGGCGATGATCGATCTGGACACAGTCTCGCCAGGCCTCATCCACCTCGACTTCGGCGACGCGCTGCGCTCCATCTGCAACCCTGCCGGCGAGGAGGAGACCAATCTGGCGAAGGTTGTCTTCGACGAAGATCTTGCCACAGCCTTCTGCAAGGGTTATATGCGCGAGGCCGGCGCCTTTCTGACCGACGGCGACCGCGAGTACCTTTACGACTCGATCAGGCTGCTGCCGTTCGAGCTCGGCCTCAGGTTCTTTCAGGACTATCTCGCCGGCAACGTGTATTTCAAGACGACTCAGCCCGAGCAAAACCTCAACCGCGCGCGCGTGCAGTTTCGCCTGTGCGAGTCGGTCGAGGCCCGCGAGCGCTCCATACGCGGCGTCCTTCAGAAGCTGTGAGATATCGACTTGTCGAGATATTCGAATCCCTCCAAGGCGAGGGCCGCAATACCGGCCGGCAGTGCGTCTTCGTGCGCTTTGCCGGTTGCAATTTTGCTTGCCCCTGGTGTGATACCGATGTCGCGGAGCGCTTCAGCGCTACGCTGGATGAGCTTTTGGCGGAGGTCGCCGCCTGCAAGTCCAAGAGCGTCATACTGACCGGCGGCGAGCCGACCGTGGCGGACGGCATGCCGGAGCTTGTCGCCGCCCTCAAGGAGCGCGGGTATTGGATTGGGGTCGAGACGAACGGATCGCGCGACGTCGATTGGCTCCGGTTCGTCGACTATGTCGCCTGTTCCCCCAAGGCGGAGTACCCTGATTCGCTCGCCTTGCGTCATGCCGACGAGGTGCGTGTCGTCGCCTCGTCAGAGGCTGCCGCCGACTTTTGCCGCGCTGTCGAGGGCGCGATTGATGCGACCGACTACTACATCTCGCCCTGCGAGCGCGGCGGCTCCATCGACTTCGCGACTGCCAAGGCTGTGCTCGCCAGACTCCCGCGCTGGTCGCTGTCGGTTCAACTGCACAAGTTACTCGGCTTTCGCTGAATCGCCTTTCCTGCCGCGCACACTGGCAGTCCACGCGAAAATATGGTAAAATATCCCCGATGTTGCTGAAGATAGAAGATTTGAGCGTGTCGTACAGAAACGACGAAGGCGAGGTGACCCCCGCCGCGCAGGATGTCAACCTGACTCTTGACCGCGGCGAGGTACTCGGTATTGTGGGCGAATCGGGCAGCGGCAAGTCTACCGTGTCCATGAGTGTGGCGAGGCTCCTGCCCAGCCCGCCGGCTTTCTACCCCAAGGGCCGTATACTGCTGGACGGCGAAGACACCCTTGCCATGCCTTTGCCGGCCCTGCGCCGCATACGCGGCAAGCGCATAGGCGTCATATTCCAGGACCCGATGGGCTCGCTCTCGCCGCTTCACCGGATTGGCGATCAACTCGTCGAGACCATACTTCTGCACGAGGATATGTCGAAGAAGGCTGCTGAGGCGATGGCCCTCGAGTGGCTCGGCAAGGTTGGCATACCCGACCCAATCGTCCGCGCGCGCGCGTACCCCCACGAGCTTTCCGGCGGCATGCAGCAGCGTGTCATGATAGCAATGGGCCTTATGCTCGGCCCCGATCTTGTTATCGCCGACGAGCCGACGACCGCGCTTGATGTCACGATACAGGCACAGGTTCTGCGCCTCATGCGCGACCTGCACCAGTCCAACTCGGGGGTGCTGCTCATCACTCACGATCTCGGCGTCGTCTCGCAGATGGCCACCAAGCTCGCCGTCATGAAGGATGGCCGCGTGGTCGAGACCACCGACGATCCCGCCGCGTTCTTCAAGATGCCCAAGCATCCGTATTCACAGGGATTGATCCGCGAGGCGCGCAGGATGGAACTTGAGTCATGAAACGTGTTGGCATAATAGGTGCCGGGCGTTTCGGCCTCGCGCTCGCAGAATCGCTCGCCAACGCCGGCATGGAGGTCGTGCTCATCGACCGCAACCGCCCCGCTATGCAGAACGCGAGCGAATTCGCGACCGCCTTGCAGGGCGACGCGACCCAGCCGCACGTTCTTGACGAGGCCGGTTTCGGCGAGTGCGACCTGGCGGTTGTCGCCATCGGCAGCAATATCGAGGCTTCGATGATGGCCACCGCCAACTGCAAGGAGCTGGGCGTGCCCAACGTAGTCTCCAAGGCGACGAGCGAGCTGCACGGCAAGATCCTCCGGCGCATCGGCGCCGACTCGGTTATTTATCCCGATCGCGACAGCGCCCATCGCCTTGCCAAGGCCATCGTGAACCACAACGCGGTCGATTTTCTCGAAGTCTCCGAGGGTTTCTCGATCGCCGAGATCGATGTGCCGCGCGACGCTGTCGGCAAGTCTCTTGCAGAGTCCGACTTTCGCAAGACCACCGGGCTGTCGGTTCTCTGTGTGCGCCGCGCCGACGATGCGCCCGGCAAGCCCCGTAAGGTTCTCATCCCCCAGCCTACGGAAGTCTTGCGTGCAGACGACAAAATCATTGTTTTCGGCGAGACTCGCCGCCTCGATACCTATTCGCGAGACTGACCAATGCTTCTAAAGATACAGGGCGGCAAGACCGTTTCGGGCGTCCATGCCGTCTCGGGCAACAAGAACGCGGCGCTGCCTATGATTGCCGCCTCTCTCTTGACCGCAGAGCCCGTTACGCTCGAGAATGTACCCGACATAGCAGATGTCGCGGCTATGGTGGAGGCGGCCCGGTCCTTTGGCGCCAAAGTGACGCGCGACGCGAAGGCCGGGGTGATAACGCTTGCCACCCCGCGTCTCAAGACGGCGAAGATATCGGCTGAGCTCGCCGCGCGCATACGCACGAGTTTTCTCTTTGCAGGGCCGCTTCTTGCGCGCGCCGGCCGCGCTTCGCTGCCTCCGCCGGGGGGCGACGCCATAGGCCATCGCCGCCTTGACACGCACTTCGCCGGCTTTAGGGCGCTCGGCGCGAAGGCTGTCGCCGGGCGAAAGGCTCTGCGACTGAAGGGCGAGCTGAGGGGCGCGAAGATACTCCTCGACGAAGCGAGTGTCACAGCGACCGAGAACATCCTTATGGCCAGCGTTCTGGCACGAGGCCGCACAGTCATCTATAACGCTGCGAGCGAACCGCATGTAGCCGACCTCGCGCGCATGCTGAACGCAATGGGCGCGAAGATCGCCGGCGCTGGCACAAACCTCGTCGTCGTCGATGGCGTGGAGGCCCTGGGCGGATGCACAGCGCGCGTGGGCTGCGACTACATCGAGGCCGGCTCGTATATCGCCGCCGCTGCCGTGACAGGCGGCGAGTTGACTTTGACGGGCGTCGACCCCGAACCGTTCGCCGTCATAGAGGGCGCTTTTCGCCGCTTCGGCGTGACATGGTCTATCGACTCGCGCGAGCGCACACTCAGATACGTCCCCAAAAAGCGGCTCAAGATGCGCTATGATCTCGGCGATGTCATACCGTCTGTCGCCGACGGACCCTGGCCGGCGTTTCCGTCCGACCTGATGTCGGTGCTGATCGTTCTTGCGACACAGACGCGCGGCACATGCCTTTTCTTCGAGAAGATGTTCGAGTCGCGTCTCTACTTTGTCGACAACCTTCGACAGATGGGCGCGAAGATTGTTCAGTGCGACCCGCACCGCGTTGTCGTGACCGGGCCATCTCAGCTCTTCGGCGGCAATTTCAGCTCGCCCGACATACGCGCCGGCATAGCTCTCGTGATAGCTGCGCTCGCGGCGAAAGGGCCTTCGACGATCAGAAACGCAGAGGTGATAGACCGTGGATATGTCGCCGTCGAGGCCGAGCTTTCGGCTCTCGGGGCCTGCGTAGAGCGCGCGCGCTGAACGCGAATTGTGAATATCGTTGCTATTCAGGTGCAAACCGGCGCGGATTTTTGATATAATATGGGCACTTTGTCTAATGAATGGAAAGAGAGGGGCGCGTCCGAAGAGGTTGTCGCCGGTCTGATAGCGGCGGGTTACCCGCCGCTTATGGCCCGTTTACTCGCCATACGTGGCGTCACGGGCGAGACCGCAGAAGAATATTTCTCGCCTTCGCTGCGCTCTCTGGCGGCCCCCAGCGAGTTGCCTGGTGTCGATGAGGCGGCGGCCGCGCTTCTCGCCGCCGTGAGGCGTCGCGCGAAGGTTGTCGTGTTTGGTGATTACGACTGCGACGGGGTGTGCGCCACGGCAATACTTGTCAAGGCGCTTTCGGCCCTCTCGTGCGATGTCGTGCCGTTTATCCCGAAACGCCTCACTGAAGGTTACGGCATGACTCAGGCTTCGGTTTCTAGAATGCTTGAAGAGCACCCGGATGTCGGCCTTGTGGTCACTGTCGATAACGGTATAAACTCCGTGGAGATAGTCGCGTCTCTTCGCTCGCGCGGCATCGAGGTCGTAGTCACCGACCACCACCTGCCGGGAGAGACGCTCCCCGACTGCCCGATCGTCAACCCCAAAGTCGCCGCGCCAGAAAAACTGGAGGGGCTCTGCGGCGCAGGCGTAGCTTTCATGGTCGCGAATGCAGTCGTGACGCGCGCGCGCGCCGAGGGCCTCTACAGCGGCGGTAGCGTCGGCGGGCCTCTCGTCGTCCTGACAGGTTTGGCGACTGTGACGGATATAATGCCGCTCAAGGGGCAGAATCGCATTTTCGTCGCCGAAGCTCTCAAACTCTTTCGCAAGTACGCGCCGGCGGGCTTGCGCGAACTTCTCGACCGCGCCTCGCGCAGTGGCCAGCAGATCCTATGCTCGCGCGACTTTGGCTTTCTGGTAGGTCCGCGCATTAACGCCGCCGGACGCCTCGCAAGCGGCATGGACGCCCTGCGTCTCGTGTTGGCGACCGATCGCGAGGATGCCCGCGAACTGGCCCGCATCGTCGATCTCAAAAACACCGAGCGAAAGAACATCGAGCAGGCCATGACGGACGAGGCTCTTTCAAAGGTCGTGCCGGGTGCCGCCGCTCAGGTGATAGACCTGCCTGACGGCCACCAAGGTGTCGCCGGTATCGTTGCGGCGCGCGTACTGGAGCGGCTTGGCGGCGAAGGCGCCGCCGCGCCGGTCTGCGTAGTTGTGCGCGGCCATGGCTCCGCACGGGCTCCCGACGGCTTCAATGTCCGCGACGCGCTCGCAGCCTCTGGCGACGTGCTGACGCGTTTTGGTGGACACGCCGCCGCCGGCGGTCTTACGGTCGCCGACGGACGAATTGACGAGTTTAGGCAACGCTTTGTCGAGGCGTGCGCCGCCCAGGCCGCCGCGATTCCGCCGGAGGCGAGAGGTTGCGCCTTTATTGACGCCTGGGTTGAAGGCCGCGACCTCACTTTGGAGTTCGCCGAGAGCCTCGTCAGCCTTGAGCCGTTTGGCGAGGGGAACCCCGAGCCTGTCTTCGCTCTTTCAGGCGTGATTCTCTCAGACGTCCGCCCGATTGGCTCTGACGGGCGTCACCTTCAGCTCTCCTTCAGAGGCGGCAATATACCACGTGCTGTTTGGTGGAACCATGGAGATCGCGCCGAAACGTTTCGCCGCGACGCCCTTAAACCACGAGACGTTATGTTCACGCTTTCGGTTTCGACATACGGCGAGCGCCATGTAGAGCTTCGCGTCGTCGCCATCCGCTGAAGTCGTTGCGAATGCACTTTATCATCGCCCCATGCGTTGACCCAATAGCGTCCGCCGCAATGCGGCAGGCCCTCGCAACATCCATCATATTCGCATGTGCGGCACAGGCCATACCCTCTGTAACTCATTCCTCGCTTCCTTGATTTCATGTGGGGCCGCCGATACCTGCTTCGGCTTTGTCGGCCGGCGGGGTGGCGCATCCTCGGCGGGAGCGTCCCGCAACGCCAGGCTCACCCCCAAATTCCTTTTACCGGCGCGTCCGTGCGGCAAGAAGCTCGACCCCGCCGGAGGGGGTGGCCTTTGCCTGCCCGGCGGGGTCGGGCCACCCCGTCCGGCGGGGTAGGGTGCACCCCGCCCGGCAGGGTCGCGCTACCCCGCCGGAGGGGGTCGCGCGATGTGGCGAGGGAGCGTCGCTTTACCCCCTCCGGGGGGGTGGCGTTTTTGCCCGCGGGGCGTCTGTA
>JAZQBR010000299.1:0-3484 GCA_045545855.1 Kiritimatiellia bacterium
AAAGCCCGTGCCGTCCGCCTGCCACCTGTTCCCGCACGAGTCGACCGTCTCGTCGCCGCCGCAGTTCACGCGCCAGACATACTTGCGTCCGCTCTCGGCCGCCGGTGAGAGTTTCGCAGGAACGACCCCCTCGCTGTCTGCGAGGCGGCGGCCTTCGGAGAGCATGTCGCTAAGCGGACGCTTCATCCAGGCGTCCAGTCCGCCCGTCTTCAGAAGCGCCCCGTACGCCAGATAGAGATAGTACGCCTCCGTGCGCTCGCCCCAGAGAGTGAGCGGACCCTTGTGGTTTACCGGCCCCACGCGGCCAAGCGCAAAGCGGCTCTCCCACTGGTTGACGCGGCCGGGGTTTTCGTGCGAAAAGAGAGTCCACAGAAACTGGCCGCACACCTTGTCGCGCGCAGCCCACGCCTGCATGAGCTTTTGATGAAGTATCTGCGCGGCATGCTCCTCGCTCCACGGACCCTTCCTGTCAAAGCGCGCGTCCGGGTCTGAATGGGCCCCGAGATGCCGCCACGCGCCGTACTCCCCGTTCAGAAGCTGCTTCTCGCCCGAAAGCTCAGCGCCGTAGCGGAAAAGATCGCCTCCGTAAGTCCCGCTCCAGTTCTGGACAACGTTCCAGTCCGCGCCGCGTCCGCCGTTGCATGTCGTGACCAGCCGACCCTCCTCGCCGCACAGCGGGTCGAGCCGCCTTATGAGATCGCGGCACTCGCGCGCGAAATCTTCAGGCAGAGCCGACTCGTTCTGCAGTCCCCACAAGACGACGGACGGTGAATTGCGTCTTTCGCGCACCCACTTGGCAAGCATCTTCTTGTAGTTGCGACGGAATTCAGGCGTGTCGAACCAGACGTGCGTGCCGAACTGCGGCCACCAGTAGATGCCGCGCCTGTCCCACTGTCTCGAATAGCGCAGGTCATGCGGCTCGTGTCCGTCGCGAAACGCATTGAAGCCGAGCTTCTGCACCAGTCCAGCGCGTGCGGCGATCTCCTCCGGCCCGAACGCCATGCTGGAACCGAACCTGTGGTCGCTCTCGCACGTACCGTGAATGAACACAGGGCTTCCATTCACGAGAAAACGATGCTCCGCACTTCCCGGACGCGGCCAGCGTATCGAACGAAAGCCCGTCGTCGCCTTGTCGGTCGCACATACGCGCCCGGCGGCGTCGACAAGCGTCGCATCGAACGTATAGAGCTTTGGCGTCTCCGCGGACCAAGTATTGAGCGCTTTTGGATGAAATTCCACACGGATTGTTCTACTCTCGCCCGACCCGACCGACAGCGGACGGATTTCGTACACACCAAGCTCCTCGCACGACACTATGAGCGTACGCCCGGCATCTTCACTACCGTCGTTCGCGATCTCGACATCGGCATAGACAGTCTTCATGTCGTCCGAATTCCAGACGTGCAGCCCAAAAGGCACGAAGCGCACTTCATCCGTCATGATGAAATGCACCGGACGAAAGAGCCCGAGCGGTTCGGGTCCCTCGCAGAAGCCATTCTCCTTGGAGCATCCACCGCATATCCACGGCATGTCGCGAATACCAGACGGATGATCGCATGTCACGGACAGGAAGTTGGCGCCGTCGTCAGAAAGGGCGTCGGTGACGTCGACATGTGTGACGAGCCGCCCTGCGGGCTCGCGCCGGCAAAGGCGCTTGCCGTTGAGATCGACCGTGAGATACTGCCCCGCGCCCTCGAAGACGAGAAACGCACGGCGCCCCTTCTCGCGTCTCGCTGCGAAGAGTGTCGTATAGAGCGCCGAGCCGTGCAGATTGCCGTGCCGGTGTCCGCGCATTCCCCAGTATCCGCCCCAGCTGTGCGGCAGCTCCACGTCGCCCGCTTCCATGACCGTCCCGTCCTCGCCCGTGCATCTGGAGTACCAACGCGTCCGCGAGTCCAGCGGCGCGGCGTCGCCGGGGGGAAGGGCCTGCACATCGTTAGAGACATCTACGACGATGCGCCTGTAGGCGAACATGGCGGGCGAGCCGCTGTCGCGCACGCGCAGGATCACATGCACCTCGCCCTTCGCGTCACAGGACACGCCCGACAGATCAAGTGTCGCCGCCGCGCCGTCGAAAGCGATGCGCGCGCCCTTGACAGTACTCGCCTCCTCGTAGACGATCCATTTATACTTCAGGCTGTCTCCGTCTGGATCGGACGACCCCTCGGCGGAGAGCGCGACCTTGCCGCCGCCGGGCGCTTTCAGGCGCACCACGTTCTTGGACGCGTCTCCGTTCACGACTGCGACGGGATTGTGGTTCGCGCCCTTGTAGTCGGGAGTCACGGACCATATCATGCGCGCGGCGAAGTCGAGCTGGTACTCCTCGCGCCAGCGCGTGATCGAGTTGCCGCCGACGCGGTGATGGCCAATGACATCCTTCTCCTCGGGCGTCGCCCAGACAGGATGCGTCTCGCCTTTCGGTGTACGCCACTCGTAGCGTCCGCCCCAGCCGCCGTACGCGGGCGAGACGTCCCAGCGCAGCCCGTTGTCGACGAGTCCGAGCCACGACGGCGTGTCGCCTTCCATGAAATATTTCCACGGCGGGTAGCACCTGCCGAGCGGACCCTTTGAGCGGATGTTCTCCTCAAGCCACCTGTTCTCTACAAGTGCGCGATACGGGAGGTGAAACCTCTCGCGACCGTGCAGATCGCCTGAAATCCCGCGCCATGTCGCCGCGCCGTATGTGCGGTTGTCGCCCGCCGGACACGGGTCGACGATATGCTCCACTTCAGGGAACACGCGTCGCGCCACGGCAGAGGCGTCGTCCTGGTCCGATATCTCGTAGACCTTCAGCCGTCCAAGCGCCTCCGCGAACTCGGCTTCGCCGTTCTCCGTCTCCGCGTCCCTGAGCGCGCGAAGTAGCGTATTAGCACCGCCCCAGACGGTCACCCAGAGCGGACGCTCGTCCTTTTTCATTATCGCCTTCGCGAGAAGCTTCGAGCCTGGCGTCGCGGCGTCCACGCTCGTCATGCCGTAGCCTGGCTGCCCGCTCGCCGTCACTTGTCTGAGAGCGTCCGCGGTCGGATATCCCTTCGCGTGGACGGCGAGGTTCCCGCGCACTTCGGCGTAGGCGTCGATCGCCTTTAGAAGGAGGTCTTCGCGAGGGTTTTTCTTAAGGTAGCACGACGTTGTCGCGACAAGCCCCTCGATGTCGAACTCGTTTGAGTAGACGAGAAGCCGCACGAGCGACTCCTCGTCGTCCGGTTCGTTTGCGAGGTCCGTCAGCACGAACAGCCTCGGTTTTGCAACAGCCGCAAGCGCGAGCAGCGCTACCGCCGCGGACAGCAGGAATCGAAATGGGGACAGAATTAAGTCGGATCGTAGCCATGTCGTTCTGTGAGCCAAGGAGTTGTCATAGCCCTTTGTCTTCCTAAGACCGCTTGGCCTCCGACTTGTCAGCACGAACAGCCTCGGTTTTGCAACAGCCGCAAGCGCGAGCAGCGCTACCGCCGCGGACAGCAGGAATCGAAATGGGGACAGAATT
>JAZQBR010000300.1:0-5596 GCA_045545855.1 Kiritimatiellia bacterium
CGCGCAGAACGCGCACCCCATCGCGCACCCGACCTGCGTCGAAATGCACTGCGTGAAACGCCCTGTAGCCGGTATCAGCACGGTCTCGACAGTGTTGCCGTCCTCCAGACCAAGCAGCAGCTTTAGCGTACCGTCGCTCGAACGCGATACGTCGAGCGTCTCCGTTCGCGTTATCGGGAACTCTCTTTTGAGCGTCTCGCGAAAATCCTTTGGCAAGGTGGTCGCCTGATCCCAGTCGGCAATCCAGTCGCGGTACAGCGCCTGCAGAATCTGGTCTGCGCGAAAGGGTCTCAGCCCGCGCTCGGCCAAAATAGGCTTCCATTCATCCGGCAGTATGCTCCATGCTTTTTTCATCGCGCGGTATTATACCAAATTTGCTTCCGGCTGTGAACCGGTAACCGGGGAATGCGGAATCCGCAATTACGGAGTGAAGGCCATTTTAGGGGCGTGAAAAAAGTTGAAATTTGGCTGACATGTTTTCGCTCATAATGCGTTTATATATAGTGAAGGGGATGGTGTCTTTCGGCGGCGGCGCCGCCAAAGCGCCATCGGCCGTTGACATGAAGGAGGTCAAATGGTACAATACGCGCAAAAAATGAACATGATCGAAACACAATTTGTTGTGGAGTGCATTCAAGCTTGGGAATGGAGAATTATGTGATATGGATGAGTCAAAGCATGAGTTTGCAAAGCCAGGCGATGTCATAGGCAACTATCGTGTGTGCCGGTTTGTTGGCGGTGGCAGTCTCGGCGAGGTCTATGAGGTGGAGCATATAAAGCTCGGCGTGCGCCGGGCTCTTAAGGCGCTAGTCGCTGCAGCGCGGGCGGTTGATAGCCTCCGGGTTCAGTTTCTCTCTGAAAGTCGCGTTTTGGCGCGGCTTGACAGCCCTCGTGTCGTGCGCGTTCACGACTTGGATATCGAGCCAGTGTCTGGCGTCCCCTATTTTGTCATGGATTTCGTTGTTTCGCCCGACGGACGGCCGCAGACGTTGGTCGAGGCTTGTCGCACCGGCCTTGGCGAAAAGGCACTGCTTGATTGGTTCGCAGACATATGCGAGGGACTGGACTATATACACTCTCAGGGGATAGTCCACGGCGACGTGACCATGAACAACATACTTGTCGGTCCCGATGGCCGGGCCGTACTGTCTGATTTCGGCCTCTCGCGGCTTTGCAACGACACGGTAGGCCCCGGCCTTGCAGACTTGGTGCCTGTCGAGGATTTCATAACAGACTCCCGCCTGGGCACGGTAATGTACCGCGCGCCTGAAGTGTGCCGCGGCGCGCCGTCAGACGCGCTGTCGCCTGCCGCAGACGCCTGGTCGCTCGGCGTTCTGATATTCAGGATGCTTACCGGTCACTGGTTCGACCCTTCAGAGCGGGAACTGTGGCTGGATCTTCTTGTCGACTATGATTGCCCATGGCGTGAAGCATTGGACCGCCTTCTTTCACCGGATCCATCCATGCGCATACCCGGCGGTGGACTTGCCGTGCTTGCCCGTCGGATGTCAGAAGGGTATATTCCGCTGGAGATATTATGCGCGCGCCGGGATCGTCGGCGCAGACTCGCGGTTGCGGCGGCGGGTGCGTTCGCGTTTTTGGCGGCAGCGCTCTTTGTCGCGCTTCGTCCGCGCGTCCCCGTCCGCGAGGCGGTCTCCGCCGTTGCTGCGCCCGCCGGCATCGCCCCGGCGCACGCCGCCGCGAGGCTCTGGGACGATCGTACGGCGTATGACGAGCTTGACCGGCGAGTCGTGCTCGCCGGCGCTGCCGCGTTCGACCCGGACGTCGCCGCCGCGCTCTCCGGCAGCCTTGAACGCACGAAATCGTTCTTTGGCTACAGGCGGGCGCTGCCGGAAGAGACTCTCGCGCGGTTGGACGCCTGGGTGGACCGGCAGGCGGACCAGACGGCGTCTGCCGCCAATCCGGCGCAGCTCCTGCTTGTGGCCGGCGAAGTGCGCCGCCAGAAGATGATGCGTACGCCTGGTGCAGAGTTCGGCGATGACGCGAAGCGTCTTGCGGATTTGGCTTGCGGATTTATCGCGTATGTCACCAGCTCCGGAATAGATGCGGAGTGGGCCTATGAGACGGTTCTTGACGATTGGGCGACGCAGGATCTGCGCGTGCTGAGGCGCCTAGTTGACAGGCTGGCGCAGAGCGGTTTGCGTGTCGACCCGTGGCTCTCTCTTATGATGCAGGCCGATCTCGCGATTGCAGAGGCCAGGCTTGAGCGTCGCGGGCGCTCTCTCACGCAGCTTGCGGTCGACGGCGACAGGCTGTACGGGGATAGGCTGTCAGCCGCGCGCGATGCTCTGAAGATGGCCGACGCGCTAGCGCCGAAGCGCCACGCGACAGCGCTGCGACTGTTGTGCGCGTCTGCAGGCTGCCCGGACGAGGTGCGCACATATTTCGCTCAATGCCGTTGCTTTCGCGCCGACGATCTGCGCGACTGGAGCCAGTGCGCGATCGGTCTGCTGGCGCGATGGGGCGCAGAAAAAGGAGCGGTGGAGGCGTTGCTCGACGCAGCCTTCTTCGAGGACGGCCCGGAGGAGGGCTCTTGGGCCCGCGCGTTCTACGTGATTGGGCGCTGGCGCATTTTTGCGGCGATCGGACGCGGCGAAGAACCCTGGGCCGACGCGGACCGCCGCGCATGGGCGTACGCCGACGAATCCGTTCGCGCGCGAACGCTAATGGTCATGCGCGCTTATATCTGTTCGCCGCTTTTCGCGCGCGCGCCCGAAATGCGCCGCCTGGCGATTGCCGCCAATTTCGCAGCCGTGGCCACCGTCTGCGGGGACGATGGGCTCGCTGGCGAGCTGACCCGTCTTTTGCCGGCGGACTTCGCGTCGTTCGTGGTTGTCGTTCGCGAGGCTGCCGGAACCGATACGGACGTTTTCGCGCGGCTTTGGCGTCTTAGGAGCGGCTCGTTGGCGAAGGGAGGGCGAGGTTGATGTTTGACCTGTTCCCGACAACAGAGTGTGCACTCATCGACTCGATGTCCGGGCCCGGCGTCGGGCGTGCGCAGAACGAGCGCCTCTGGCACCGCTTTATCGACCTGTATAGAAAGCCCATGATTCGATTTGTAGAGTTGTGCGGCGGTGGAGAAGACGCCGAGGATATCGTGCAGGAGGTCTTGGTGAAGCTCGCTTGCGCTCTGCGTGCCGGCAAATACCGCCGCCTGCCGAATGTCAAATTCCGCACCTATTTGACGACGCTGCTGCGCAATGAACTCGTTACTCTTTTCCGGACGGGCGAGCGCGTGCGAGACAGATTGATGCTGGCGGGCGAATGTCCGGACGCTGCCTCAGGCGATGAACCGGGCGAGATTGTCGACGCAAAATGGAGCGCGGCGTGCAGAATGGCAGCCGTGAAAGACGTCATGTCGCAGACAGCGATATCCCCAAAGGCGAAGGCAATTTACAGGGCGATTGTGCTTGACGGCGCCCCTGTCGACGAGGTCTGTCGAAAGTACGGCGTTGGCAAGTCTTTTGTCAGCCAGGTGAAGAGCAGAATGAACCGGCGAATAGAAAAGGTCGAAAGTCTGTACACCTGCTGCGGTCTTTCATGTGAACTCTAAAAAGTCGGCGCGCATTGACAAAACAGGGCCTAAATGATAAAATCTTGGCGGAAAATGATGGTTGACTGCCTTGTGGTAGCGCAGTCAGCAGTGGAGTCGGAATCGGAGGATGAAAAAAATCTAAAAATAAATCGTAAACTTTTTTCGTGAATTGCGTTTATGTGTTATGACGGACTAATCAGGTTCGTGCCGAAACGATAACGCATAACAAGGAAGAAAAGAAATGAAGCATGCAATAAACAGTTGGCGTAAACTGCTCGCGTGGGCATTTGGCGCGGTATTCGCCGCAGCGTCTGCGGTGGAATACGCTGTTGTCGACACCTTCGCGGAGCCACCGGAGGTGTTGTCGCCACTCGGGGTTGTCAAGACGTGCGAGAGGGTGGCCGACGGGCTTTTGCTTTTGGTCGTCGGCGGGATGGACGTGGTGCTGGACGTTTCTGGCGCCGACTCTGGCGCGGAGATCGTCTATACGGTTCTGGACTCTCAAGGCTTGACGCTGGAATGCGGCTCTGGAACCGCAATTGGCCTTTCGCGTCATCCCGATGCTGCTGAAGTTCTGCTGACGTCGCCCTCCGGCGGTATCGACTGGGCGGCTGTCGGCGCGGTCGGGTGCGCCGCTTCGTCTGGCGCGCGCGTCCGCGTACCGGTCTCTAGCGCGCGGGCCGGCGCGCTTCATCCCGCAGCGGCATTGGCTGGTCCAGCCGGTGGAGATGACGGCGATGACGGCGAAGAAGGCGCTGCGCTGCCCGACGCATTGCATGTTGTCGCGGGCGAGGACGGCTTTGAAATATGCACAAACGGCTGCGTCACGTCGGACTGCTGGGGCGGCGTAACAAATGGCCCAGCCCTGCTGTATTCCTTCCTGAAAGGTCCACACACCTTGTTTGTGGGCGAGTACCCGAGCTCAATGGGGGCCGGGGGCGGGTTCGCGACAGGGGTCGGCGGCTACATGGAGCTGATTGCCGGCGAAAACTACACCTTTGACGTCGGGGCCGACGACAATGCGACGCTAGGAATAGCCGGTGTCGGTTCGTGCGGTTTCAGCGGCGTGAACCCTTTTCGCTGGAGCGGGTCTGCGATAAGCAACGCAGTAGTCTCAAAGACGGGTCTGTACCCATTTTCACTTTCGTACTGCACATACGGCGGGCCGTTCAGGCTCGACGTCAAGGCCGAGCCTGGCGTGTCGCTCTACAGAGTCATAGGCGTGATACCGTATGCCGACGTCGTGCCGGACGCGCCGCAGAAGGCCTTCGGGCCCGGCAATTCGGTCGCTTTGCCGCTCGTCTTCGCTTTTTCGGCGGTTACGGCCGACGAGAGAGTCGAGTACGACCTGGCGCTTGAATCAGGCCCGGGGACGCTCGCGCGGACGTCTGCGACGACGTGGGAGCTTTCTATCGGCGAACTTGACGGCGTCGGCGACGGCGAGTCGGCCTTCGCGCTTGTGCGCCTGACGCAGACCTGCGGCGGGGCAGTATACACAAACAGGACGGCGGAGGTCGAGATAACATACGACCGCTCGACAAAGCCGGTCGTGCGCGAGACGTGCGAGTGCGCCGACGGCGGGACGAAGGTCGATAGCGCCTGTGTGTCGTTCACCCAGCGCTTCGGCACTACTCCGGCAGCGTCGTCAGCGCCCTGGGGCTCGCTGCTGATAGAGGAGGAGCGTCCTGCCGCCGCTCTCGCGACCCCCGGCGTTCTGCGCTACAACCATCCTGCCTGGCGGCGGCTCTCTGGCGGGACGACCGGTCGCGCGTACGTAACGCCGCCTGTCGGGCGTGTCGTCAAATACCTGGACGGGCGGCCCGCTAGCGACTCCGTCATTCTCGACTCCCGGCTGGCCGATGGAGAGTGGGCTGACGCCCCCGCCGTGCGTGAGATTTTCGCCGACAGGAGCGAGGTCGTCTACACGAACGGCGTCGCGGCGGCTGTAGTCACCGCCGACGGAGTGGCGGGTACCGTAGCGGATCTAGGAAGTCGGAGGCCAAGCGGGCTTAGGAAGGCAAAGGGCTATGACAAATCCCT
>JAZQBR010000301.1:0-11834 GCA_045545855.1 Kiritimatiellia bacterium
CATATCGGTCGTTGGTCCTCCTTCGGGGCTTCCCCGACTCCGGAGGACACCATCCTTCGCACGGCCTGCCATCCGTAGCCACGGCCGGCAGGCCGTGCGAAGGATGGTGGAGGTGGCGCGACTCGAACCCAGTGTCCAGAAAATAGGGGAAACATTGTTTTGCGATGGCCCCACCTATTCGTTTTTCGGACTGACGCACCACCTATTCCCTCTATTTTCCAAGAGCCGTCTTAGTTGTTTTGCCCATTGTTTTCAAGGTTTTATGCTCCTTTCGTGTAGATGGGATTTCGGATGATTACGGCGCATCCCAAGTGAGACAACACGCCAGCGGCCCTGTGAACGCCCCCACGCGGCTTGTCAGACAACCTCCCAACGCCCACCATCCTCCACGACTTTCTTGTCAGTTTTCTTGTTAGTTTTCTCGCTAGTTTTCTCGCTAGTTTTTCCACCACCCTGGTTCAACTCACGACCTCCCAGTGTCCACCCTTGTCGGAGCCTTTGCGGACGAGGAATCCCTTTTTCTTGAGACCTGTCAGAAGCCGCTCGGCCTGTCTTGTGGAGATTGAATAGGTCTCGGCTATCCGTGCAGCCGTCAATGTCCCGTCGAGCCGCAGCAGTTCCAGAAGATCGCGCTCACGAGCGGACAGTTTTACACCGACATTTACACCGACATTTACACCGACATTCTTGAGTTCCTCACCCTTGACCTTGATTGCCTGCAGGATGCGCTCAAGCATGAAGTCGATGAACGGTTCCGAATTGCCCAGAAGCGTTGAACGCCGTATGGCGAGGTAGTAACCGCTCTGGTTCTCCCAGACGATGTTTTCGATGGGCGCGACGTAGAATGCGTTTCTCCACTTTCCAAGAATGGCGGTCTGCCAATAGCGTCCCGTTCTGCCGTTGCCGTCCTGGAAAGGATGGATGAACTCGAACTCGTAATGGAACACGCAGCTCTTCACAAGCGGATGAGCCCCGGATTCGTTCAGCCATTTGAACAGATCCTTCATGAGCTTCGGAACCTGTGCGGCAGGCGGAGCCATGTGGATGACGTTCCCCGCTCCATCTATGACACCAACCTGTCCCGTGCGAAACGCTCCGGCGGTTTCGACGAGACCGCCCATCATCAGCTTGTGGACTTTGAGGAGGTCTTTCATCTTGTAGGGGTCGATGCTTTCTATCGCCTCATATGCCGCCGCTGCGCACAAGACCTCGTCAATCTCCCTTTGCGGGGCTACGACCTTCTTCCCTTCGAGAACGGCGGTGACCTGGTCCTCCGTGAGGGTGTTGCCCTCGATGGCGGTTGAACCGTGAATCGTCTTGATGCGGTTTGTCTTGCGAAGCCGCACACCTTTGACGCCGGAGATCTCGATGTCGAACCTTTCCACGGCGGCGGATATCTCGGCGATGAGATTCACCGCCTCTTCGCCCACCTTGTACGGTGGAATGTACTTTTTGGAACTCATTGCTCGTTCCCTCCTGTTTCTGTCTTCCAATGTGGCTTTGCAGTATGCATGACCTCAACCTCAACTCCATCTATTATAGCAAGATGCTCTGCCATGCGCTCGGCGAAGTACACGGAGCGGTGTTGACCTCCGGTGCAGCCGAAGGCGACTTGAAGATGGTCGCGGCCATCGCGTTTGTACTGATCGATAGACTGGCGGACAAGCGTCTCTGTCGCTTCAAGGAACGGCTCGACCGTCTCCGGGAAACGGGCAAAGAAGTCCGCCACTGGCTTGTCACGCCCCGTATAGCCGCGCAAGGTTTCATCCCAGAACGGATTAGGCATCGCCCGGCAGTCAAACACAAAGCCACCGCCATTCCCGGTCGGATCGTCCGGGATTCCTCTTTTGAACGAGAATGATATGACGGTGACTTTCATGCAGGAACTTCCTCTATGCAATCATATCAAGATATTTGGCGAACTCCAACTTGTCACGTTTGGTCGGCACCTGATAGTCGGCTATTGGCTTTATGAAGTATAGCGCAGGATTGAAATCGTGTTGTGCGTGCTGCTTCGTTGACAATACTTTTCTGCGATATTCGAGTGCTTCGTTAATGTAGCGTGGAATAATGTAAGCTGGTACATCATTATCATTTTGTGGATTAGAAACATCCCAAAGTTTTGAATGATACAGTTTATCTATATCCTCCTCGTATTTTGATTGGTCAAGAGATCCAGAGTACGTATTATAGATGGATGCCATGACCATTCCGAAACATTCTGGCAAATATCCGCTGTTATCAAACGGAAGGTCGATGACATCTCTTGGATTGCATACTGAGTTTACGAACTCAACGTACTTCTTTGGATTTTTCAGCCGCACGACAATCATAATCGCTAGGAGTATAGGGTATCCACACTTCTGTATCTCATCAAAACTTAAGACAGCAAAGAAAGTTTTGAATACAATTTCAATCTCCCGCAAGTTCAGGTGGAAATATTCGCAAATATGCATCAAAGTAGTCCTGAAGCGACCATCCTTACTGCCAGGAGTAATGTATCTGGGAAGATTCTGATTTGCAGGAATATAGCTGTCGTATATATGGTTAAAATATGTTGAAACACTTGGACTCGCCAAGCGCATCTCGAAATCAAAAAAACGCTCTAAATATTTCTGTGCGTCTATCTCGCCATATACAGCTTGTATGGATTTCTGTAATTGATCCCTGTCGATGCCTAGAACGAATATACAATGTGGAACATCAAAAATGTGCTTTATAGTTTCTAGTACCTCGATGGCAAATATAGGTTTGCACCTATCCAACTCATCTACAATAAAAACGAATGGTTTTCCAGTTGTTTCATATGTTCTTATTGAAATGCTTTGAATGGATGTTCGCAATGCGTTCTTTTGTCCAATAGCGTTGTTGTAATCGTCAAGACAATGCGATGTGCTAGAGGCGATATCTATACCGACAGATTCTTCTATCTTGTGTGTCAGTACACGTGATAGAGTCGAGAATTTTACCAATCTAGAAAACGCCTCTTGCAACTTAGATATGCTCTCTAACAAACTCGAATCTTTTTGTGCCTTTAGATATGCATATAATTCCCCAATCAACGCCAAAGATGCACTATCAAGCGAATCAGAGTTCCACGCATTAAAATAAAGTGAATCATAGCCATTAGCAAGCAAAGTTAACTGCCAGCGTTTTAGCAAAAAAGTTTTTCCGCACCCCCATTCGCCATTGATGGTAATTACACAGGGATTCACCTGTCCCGTGATGATTTGCGTGAGATGATTAGCAAAGCATCTACGCCCAAGTTTGTCATCACTCCACGGGGCTTGAGCATTCAAAGAAGCTTCAGGAAAGTTTATCTGAAATTTATATGGGTGTTCACTCATATGAAACCATCCTTCGTGGTGAGAACAAATTGATTTGATTTGTTTTCCTGCAACTTCCACATCCCCACGTTGCCGCGACAGGGAATGAGCGTGGGCAGACGACAGATATTTGAGAGCAACCACCAGTTGGGATAGCCCTCATTCCAAAACTGCGCATGAACCCGCCAAGGCTCTTCTTCGGGTTCTGCATCTATCGCCTGGTAGTTCATCACCGCGACAATGTTGCCGGGCCAACGGCTCGCTTCTTCCCATGTCGGGATGATGGCATCCACCCTGTCACCGTTAAATCGCCGCAACCACGCTTTGATGCCGTCATACTCGGCGCGGCAGAACTTCTTGGAAACGCTCATCGCGCAACGCCCCCTCGCCGAAACCGGCAGGCAACTGCGGTTCTCCACCCGCTTCAGCCCCGATATGATCAGGACGGCGTATGCTTCGGTGCAGGTAAAGGCGTTGACGATTGACATTGAATTTACTCCAGTTCGTTTAGAAGCAAATGCTCTTGATCAATATACCCCACGTTTATGGGTACTTGTATTCGCGATCTAGCCATGCAAATTCCATTTTTCACGATATAGCACTCAACGTAATGACTACCATTAAAATCTGTATGTTCATGCCGCTCTCTGCGACCATCATCTTTGTAGATCTGACCCCGTTCCATTCGACGTTGTTTTGCATCATTCCCAATATTACGAACTTTCCAATACACATCAAACGGCTCTTTTATATCAGTGCTAACAACGCGAAAACAGAGTTGTTTGTCCTTACTAAGCCACTTGTTAACTTTTCTTGGCAGAATACTCGAAAGCCAGAACGGTCTAAATCCATTTTGCGTTACTTGACAATCAATTTTTACGTACCCTAAAATATCAACAGGGAATTTATCCTCAATGAATTGCTCATTTGGTGCAGAATGATAATCAAATCCACGGCTATTGGAAATGCTGAAATTCTTTTGAACAACAGATGTCGAGAACTTATGTCCGAATAAGCTTATCAATGCTTCTTCACGTTCATCATCCTTTGCCTTGTCCAGTTTTGAGAATGCGCGCTTTGCGCGTCCAATAAATGCACCGTTTTCGCAATTGTAAACTTGTTGGTTGCTACCAGGAGCTAACCAATATGATTGTTCTGGATCCTGCTTCGATATATAAGAAAACACTTGCTTGCATAAATCATAGTATTCACCAAATTCAACTATCTTTATGTCTGCATGCTCGTCAAAGAAATTGAAAACCAAGGTATCAACGAGCAACCCGCCCAGATAAAATCCTCTATTGTTTTTCCATGTCCGCAAGATGGTAGCAACATTCACAAAAGTACCGCCAGTTGTTTTGTCTTGATCCTTACAAGCCTCCTGTTCGGGAATTGGATCGGTAATTTTCCAAGTGCCGCCATCGTTTGAGTCTGGATACTTAAAGCTATTGTCGGATTGCCTAAACGCAGGAACTAGCTCTACCGTATATGCGTCAAAAAAGACATCTACCACTTGTCCGTCGCCTTTGATTTCTGTTTTTGGATAGCGTTCGGCAATAACATTCTTGACTTCTTGAAGAAGAGCAGATTGCCCATTAGACTCGTACGCATTGTACTTTTTATAGACTTCTTGAGGCAGTTCAAATATGACATCAATATCACTAACTCCTTCAACCGCAGTTCCTCTGCCAATGGAACCAACAATAAGGCGATGTTCTCTTTCCGAATCAGTATCGTAATACTTTTTGTTTAGTTTTTTGGTGATTTCTTTCAAAGATGTCTCAAACTCATCCGAATGAAGATGAATTTCAGAGCAAAACTTTTTGAACGATGCCGCAATGTCAATCATGCTTGATCCTCAACATAGGCGGTAGCAATTTGTCTATTTCTTCATCAGTGCAAGAACACGAACCAGAATGCAACTTTTCTGACGCCGCATTATATGCAGCATCGGAGGTTCGAGGAGCAATTTCATACACCTTTTCAAGCCGATCCGCAAGCTGCTCAATTCTTTTTCTAATATCAGACAGGTTGCATTGTTCAGACATCAACTCGGCAATCAAAGTCTGATATGCCTCGCGAATGCGCCACAATTTTGTTGCGACAGCTTGATGTTGTGCAGATTTGTCGGCATACGCATGGTTCTTAAAAGTCAAGTCGATAATCAAAACAAGTGACGACAGTATGGCAGTTGCATATCTGGCGGCGACTCCTGAAAACAGAGACACAATCCCACTACCTGCCGCAAATCCGGCAACTAGAATTTTTGTCCACATCAACCACTTGTGGTAGTCGTAATAGATTGACGCTTGGCATTCTTGCGTCTTATGTGACCAAGCCACTTTCCCAAAACACTCACGAACTTGCGCAAGAAGTATGTCTTTAGAAGTTTCTTCAGCCATTATCTGCCTCCCATTAGAATTTGAGAACTGCAAGGTTTCGAATGGACACAAAGCCTTGTCCGTTGGCCGACTCCGGCGAACCAAGTACTAAGTGATCCAACATTCGGATGCTCAGCACTTTACTGGTTTCTATCAAGTGTTCGGTTGTTTTGACATCCTCCTTGCTAGGTTCTGGATTACCAGACGGGTGGTTATGGGCCACGACAATGCCAGACGCTCCCCAGCGTATAGCTTCCCGAAACGCTTCGGACGGATCGACGACCGACGCATCCTTTGTGCCGCGCGTGAGCTTGATTGGCTCGCAGAGCGGATGGTTTCGCCCGTCAAGAGGCAACACCCAGAAATTTTCCTTGTCTTCGCCCATCGCCGCCACTTTTCGAAAGACGCGATAGGCATCCTCGCCGCTCCCGATGTGCATTCGGGTGACGTCGTCCGGTTTCGTCTCATAGCCGCGCCGCACGAGCTCGAAGGCCGCGGCCAGTTCCATCTGCTTCACGCTGCCGATTCCGAGAATGCGCCGGCCAGGATGGGTTCTATTGTATTCCTTGATGCGGGTCCGCAACGTTCGCCAATCGGCCCGAACGAACTCCCCCACCGTCCCGAATGCGGAAATAAGTCGTCGAGAAAGTTCAAGAACATCACATCCGGGCGCACCGGTGCGCAAGAGAATCGCCAGCAATGCCTCGTCGCGAAGATCAGCAGCGCTTGCAAATCGCCGCATCTGCTCCCGCGGCTTGAGTTCGTCCGCCATGTCCTTGAAGTCGTTAGCCATCGTCGACAACCTGCGATATCATTTCGTAGCTGCCACAATTAGGTCCTCCACGCGCGCCTTTGCAGCTGCAATGAGGGCTAATGATTCTTTGTGTTTTTTGTGAGCAGCCCGAACTTTTGCCGCAACCTCTTTCTGAACGTCCCGGTCAATTTTTGGCACGACAATGAACCTCACACGAGCATCTGGCACTCCACTTAGAATGCCGCCCGTGGCCTGCTGGCGCAGTTGCATTTGCACGATGGTGGAGCGCATGAGCATCAAAAGGAATTCCGACGGAACGCCCTTCGGTCTCAAGTGAAAGAATCCAGTCGATGCGATAAAGCCTTCTTGGTCTTTTCCAATCACAGCCGATTTGTCGATGCTTCCAACAACCGAAGATGCCAAAACGTCTCCGGGCCTGACTCGTCGCCGTGCGCGGGATGGTAAATTGCCGCCACGATATTTCTCGCACACATCAATCACACCCAACCCCGCGTTGATGTCCGCGAGTTCCACATAGGAGAACTCCTCGTTTGGCGTCTTGTCGGGATTCGCATTTGGACTCAGAAAATCACAATATTCCGTAAGTCTAACGAATCCTGTAGCATTTCCACGAATATGCTCTGCCAATTGCACATACGGAACCTGAAAATAGTCGGCATCAGTGCGGCCTTCATGCATCACATCGCTGAAGTTCGCTGTGTACGACAAGGGGTGAGTGAACTTCAACTCATCTTCTTTCAGGACAGAAGATATTAACACCTTAGCCGAATAATAATCAAGCAATGCTGCCTTGCGGACTTTGTAAGCCTTCCGTACAAGACCGGTAATTTCTTTTTGAATATCGGTATCAGGAACATAGACGTCAATTTTCATTAATTCAGATGCGCTTACATTCACCTGATTTGATGGCATTGCTCTTCGAACAATTTGTCGTCTTCCAAAAGCTGTGTTCAGATAAACGGTCAAGTATTCAGGGCTAAGTTCATTTTGCTTTGTTCTGACTTTTACCAGATACGACGCAAAGACCATCTCTTCGCTTCCATACCAGATTCCGGTGCGCCCGACATAATTGATGTTCCCGTTAGTCCGGCAAAATAGAACATCACCGTCTTTCATGAAAAAAGGAGCTGCTTCCCGATGGGAGACATCGGCGCATTTCTCTGGTGCCTCAGAAAGAAAACAGTTATCAATCTCGTTGAGCCGATAAATCGGGAACCCCCTGCCCTCTTGATTCATGACAAGCGACATGCCATATTGCCTGTCGCTTGTGATTTGGCGAATCTTGCACCATTTTGACGGATCAATCGGCTCAAATGAGAATCCTGGCCGATAAAACTCGGCCGCCCAACGATTGTTTTTAACCGTGTCAGAAAGCTGAACAGGGAACGAGACCATCAGTCAGCCCTCCAGAAGTCGAAGTTCTGATCCTGCGCGAAGCGAACGAAGGCTTCGGCAATGCATAGTTTCTCCTCGGGGATTTCCTTAGCCTTTTTCAGTTCGGTCGGAGTGATGTCGAAGTTGACGAGGTCCTGGTCGATGACAAGCTGTCCGTTGGCGTCGCGCGTGGCGGCTCCGTTCAGCTCCGTCCTGTAGAGATACTCGCCGGAGTTGTTCTTACCGCCTCGTTCGCTCACCGCCATGAAGATCGGGTAGTCGAGGCGCTTGGCCGCCTCGGCCGCGACCCAGCGGGAGCGAAGAGCTTCAATGGCGTCGCCTTCGTCGCGCATGAGTTCGAGCCGTCCGCGATTCGTCAACATTTTCGCATCGCGCTCCATTTCGGGCAGCACCCTTTCAATGCGCTTGATTTCGGCCTTGATGGTACGGACCTCTTCCTTTTGGCGAGCCTTGAGTTCACGAAGCTTCGTCCCGTATGCGCTTTTCGCCTCCCTGACGAGTCGCGTCCGCTCACCGCCGGAATGCCTCTCACGGATTGACGCAATCTCTTTGTCCTGCTCGTTTTCGAGGGCCTCGACGTCGTTCTCGAGCGCACGAAGCCGTCCTTCAAGACCGTTGCGGCTCGTCTTAAATGAATCAATCTGGGCGATGAGATCGGAGAGCCGCTCTTCCGGCGTCGCCGGTGTGCCCGCCTCGTCTTCATCTTCATTTTCAGGCTCACCGTAGAACTCGTTCATCACGTCGAAGATGTCGTCGGGAACCATGTCATCCGGTATCGTGAGCGGAAGCGTTTCGAGAAGCTCCTTCACCTTTGCGTCATAGTCGGGGCAGTCCTTCTCTACGTTCTTCTCCACCTTCTCGATTTCGGCAAGCTGCTCCTTTGTGTACTTCTGCACGACAAGGACGGATGTCTTCGTGCCGGTATGGGGCTTGAAGGTGTTGCCGTGCAATCCAACGACGGCCAGCAGCCGCGCACGCTTGAGGATCCATTCGCGAATGAACGCAAGCGAGGAGTTGTTGAACTTGCCTTGCGGAAGCACGATGGCGGCCCGGCCACCAGGGCGCAACATCTTGAGGATGCGCTCGATGAAGAGGACGTCGCGCTCCTCCTTCGGCGCCTTGCCGTCGCCGGCGCGCTTCAGGGCGGGCTTGGCGAGGTCGTAGTGCGCGAGCATCTGGCGGTCTTTGATCTCGCCGGCAAACGGTGGATTGGCGAGGACGACGTCGAACTTCAGCTCGTCGAAATACGTCCAGGCCTTCTCGTCGTCGTTGAGCGGTTCGTTCTCGGGGATCCTCACCGCCGTAAGCCTGCTGTCGCGCAAACCCTGCATGAGACGTCTACCGGAATTGTTCTCAAACCAGGACTTCGGCTCGATGCTGCTAACGTCGGGGCCGAAAATGCGAGTGTGCCCATCCCCGGCGATGAGCATAAGGGCTCGCGAGGTCTTGGCGGCGCGCGTCTCGAAGTCGATGCCCCAAAGGTATTTCGAGGCGTAGTTGCTCTTGCGGTCGGCGCGGGTTCTGGAATCGTTCGCCGGGTAACACCACTCCATCGCGTGGAGCAGGAAGCCGCCTGAACCGCAGGAAGGATCGATGACGTATTCGTTGCGCTTGGGGTTGAGCATTCGTACGCACATCTCGACTACGGGCCGTGGCGTGAAAAACTGGCCTTTTTTCTTCTTCGCCTCCGTGGGGAGAAGATACTCGAATGCATCGTCCATGATGCGCAGGTTCGACCCCATCAGGCGGCAGTCCTCAATCGGCCCCACGCACACCTGAAGATGGCGCTTGGTAAGCTCGATGTCCTCGCCTTCCTTGAAAATTCCCTGCCATTCCTCGCAGGCCTTATGGAAAAGGCCGTTGATACGGTCGTATGTGGTAGCTTCGTCGGGGGCCTTACGGAACTCCACTTTGTGGTCGGGGCGAACCTCCTCGGCTTGCTTCTCATCCCAGATTTTCGCGAAGATGAGCTTGAAAATCTCGTTGAACTCGTCCTTCCCGCTGTCGGCGAGAACGAGTTCCTCAAGTTGTTCGATGATGTGCCTGAAGTTGAATTCGCTCTTGAGCTGAGAAAGGTCGCGGGAGCCTTGCAGGACGTCCTTCGGTTCCTGCCCCTTTGCGGGGATGTCCGAGAGGGTGTCCTCGTAGTTGTTGGGGTAAGGGCGGTAGAGAATGACCCTGTCCAGCCCATTGGACCATACCGCGACAGGTGCCCCCTTGGCGTTCATGTAGCTCTTGAGCTGTTCAATTCCATCCTTGCGCTTTGGCTTCTTGCACTCAATGACGATCTTTGGAGTGTCCTTGACATCGTTGGTGTAGACGATAATGTCGGCGGCCTTCGTACCGACCTCCGTTCCAAAGTTGACCGAAACCTCAAGGCTGATTTCGTCAACGGAATAGTGGTAATGGTGGATGAGCTTGTAAACCCACAGTTGGCGGACAATCTCTTCAGGATTTGACTTGCCGCCCTCCACATAGACCTGAAGTTCCTCAGTGCCAGACATGAAAGGTACGAAGCTCTTGAGATAATACTTCGTCTTTCCGGCATCCTTGCCGGATGTGATCGTCTTCGGGTAGATGGTGAGAATCTTCTCGATTGGCTTGCCGAGACCGTCGAACTCCGAAAGTTGGTATTGAGTGTTCGGATCCTTGAAGATCGCGTCAATAACTTCCTTGGTAGTCATGATTTTATTCCTTGATTATTTCGGCCAGTTCCTTCATGCCGTCTCTCTTCCATTCGGCTTCGCTACTTGACTTCTTCATCTGGCACGAAATCCACTATGTCTCCTATGTTGCATTGCAGCACATGGCAGATCTTTTCTAGGGTAGTAGTTTCGACGGGTTCGCATTTTGATAGACGTGCAAGCGTACCAGAAGACATACCTGTCGCAATGCGCAGGTCTGTCTTGGACATACCTTTGTCTATCAACTTTTTCCATAGACTATTGTAATTTGTTGCCATGACAAGTACTATTGCTCCTTACGAGGGTATATTGTATCATTTCCGTATGCCGAAAGTCAACAACAAGGTGAATTATTTATTCTCTATAGTAAACAATAGATGTTCCCCAAAGGTAATAGTTTTCATTCTATTAATCGATTTCTCGCCCAATCCAAGTCATCAGAAAATCAACTATCACCTTCTGCCTATCGTGACTGATTGAAACCCCGCGCGCCACATTCCACCACTTCGCGAGACAATCGCGACAGTAACAGGCGCAAGCGTGTTGCGCAACAAAAACTGGATGCCCACGCATCGGAGTCTGTTTCCCGTCATTGGGAGGATTGGCAGGTGCCAGACGCGTGCGAATAAAATCCTCGCAATGCCGCCGTATCGTCTCCATGCCTTTACTCACAATGTAAGCGCGGTCAGATTCTGCAAGGTAAAATCGGCTACGGAACTTCGACTTCGCCAGCCGAGCGAATGCAGCATTGTAGTTCTCTGATGCAGTCATGCTACATCACCTCTTATCGGGCGGCAGAAGTTTGAATATTTCCACGAATAACCTGTCCGCATCTAGACTTGCCACCTTTTTGATATTGCACTTGAAATGGCTGGCACAAACTGATGATGCCGCTTGGAGATAGTCCATCCGTGTGAAAACCTTGAACCAGAATCGCGCAGATACGACATCAAGGTCAAGAGCAAGACCGTTCGCATCATAACGAAACACATCCTCAAACGAGAACAAGGACGCATCGGCGTCAACCGGTTTCAGTCCGCCTGCGGCAATGACAATGCAGCCCGGATACGTTGCAAACGTGGATTCAGGAACCTTCGCAAGATGCCGGACAAAGAACACGCGACGCTTGTGCTTCGCAGGTGCAAACTTCTATTTCTCCTTCGCCGTCTTGACGCTTGCGGTGAGGAGCTTGATGAGTTCGGTGCAGTCGGTGCAGAGCGAGTCGAAGGCGGGCGACGGCTCGACAAGTTCACTGTAGCGGAGAAGCATACTA
>JAZQBR010000302.1:0-17297 GCA_045545855.1 Kiritimatiellia bacterium
TGGAGAGGCGCACCGCGGCCTGGACGGTCGCGTCCAGCACGTCATCTTTATTGCATTCGCAGAACTGCGCAGTCGTCTCGACCGTCACGACATTGCCTGTCGAAGCGTTGTACGGCGTGAATATATTCTCTCCTTCAAGAAACGCGACGCCGTCATTGTAGACGACCTCTCCCGCCCACCTGCCTGTCAGACCTGTTGTCCCGGCGGACTCGTCGATCCAGTCCGTGCAGCTGCCGTCCAGCGCGACATCAAGGCTTATTGCATTGCCGTCGCTGCGAAATGTCGCCGCGCAATACGGGCTCGGATTGACAAGCGACAGGCGCTGCACGAGGTCGCTCGCGATACCGCCGCCGGCGGAAAGAATGCTGTATGTGCCCGGACGGACGGCAGCGTTCGCATCCCCGAGCCGCACATGCACCGTGCCCACGCCGTTCGTAATCGCGAGTCTACCGGCGACCGACACCGCGCCCGATCCGGCGGATGGCAAGGCGAGAGTCGAACCAGGCGCGAGATAAACATCGCCGCCGCCCGCCTTTGCATCGGGCGAAGCGTATTCGAGCGTGGTGGCGTCGAGAACGGCAAGGCCCGAACCGAACTGCCCGCCGGACGTATTGGCAAACTTCAAAGTACCTCCACCGTATGCCGCGACACCTACATTCTGGTACGCTATCCGCCCGGCTATAGTCACGGTATGCTTTACTGACGGATTATCGTGGTCGGCCGTGTTGAACAAAAGGCGCACCGCGCCTGCCCCGTCTTCATTGGCAGAGAAAACAATCGCCTCGTCGCTCGCGCCTCTTTCCATTGTCCAGTCAGCGGTGCATCCAAGCGCGAGCGCGCGATTCTTCCAGACTACGAGCTTCTGCTTGTTGAAACCCATGCCGCCGGGCCCCATCACGACGTTAACCTTCGATGTCGCCGCGTTCACGTCATCCCAGTCGGCGTGTCTTGCATTGAACTCGAAATATACATAGTCCCATTTGGTGTTGGTTTTCAGGCGGTTGATGCGAAACTCTCCCGTGCAGCTGTCGATATACGACATCTTCGTATAGTAGTCGCACTTGCATTCTTCCGTCACAGTGAACACACCGTGATTGACCTCGACCAGATGTGCATAGTTCGCCACGCGAAAAACCCGCGCGGTGAATGCGCCGCCTTCAAGTATCGCTATGCCGCGCCGGTTGTCGTCCTTGTAGGACGAAAGGCAGCTGTCGACCGTCAGCGACGATCCGCCGTGTATCGCGTACCTGCCCTTCGGCGTCCATTCGCCGGAACATGTAAGCGTATAGTTGCCGTAGATGTCCGTCTGGTCGACGTGGATGTCTGGCGCGGTCACTCCGCCATCAAAGTACACGTCACCAATCGTGCGGATGTCGCCGGCGAACTCTACAGGCGCGGTGAACACCACGGCAACCGGCGATAAGAGCGTAATCGCGGAGCCTAAGGGAAGCGAGAACTTTTCACCAGCGATGGTGATTGGCGAGCACCCCTGCGCGAAATCAATGTAGGCCGGGGAAAGGCTGCCTATGTCGTTGGTGGCAGTCGCCGCGGATTCCACCGAAAAGACAATCGGCTCGCCGCCGCCAACAGTTGGCTTTACGCCATCCGCCCAGTTGCCGGCTGTGGAGAACTTTCCGTCACCCGCCGCGCCGGTCCACAGGCACATGCCCCCTTCTGCAACAACAGCCTTCAGCGTGTTGCCGTCCGCAGTGAACGTACATGTCTTGCGGCCCATCAACCCCGTCATGCGCAGCAGTGAGAGGTCGTCAGGAAACCCGCCGCCCGCCGTAAGTATCGTGTGCTCGCCAACCGGCAGTTCCCCGCCGGCGAGTTTGATGAATATCGGCTGCCTGTCCTGGATTTCGAGCGCTCCGCCTATGTGCGTCGCGCCGTCGCCGGCAGGCATTTCAAGAATGCTGCCGCCGCAGAGAATCAGGTCGCCCGAGAGATCAAGCCTGTCGTACGCGAGGTGTCCGTAAAGACGCATCGTCTCGCCTGTCACGTCTTTCGCCATAAGCTTGTACCCGTCGGTGCGAATCGTCGCGTCTGCATCTATCGTGACGGGCACGGCAAGCCCGCGAAGATCCGTGTCTTTGTCGAGCGTTACCCACCGCTTTACCATGAATGACGAGCAGGGGAGCGCAGTCCCCTCGGGGACGTCCGGCATTTTCTCGCCCCACGCAACGACTGCCGTATCGGCCGCAGGCAAGGACGAGATCATGTCTCCGTTGGAGTTGACGCACTCCCAGTTCGCCTCGTTGGTGAGTCCACCGCCGGCCTGTCCCAGCCAGCGCGCGACAGTCGGCGCCAGCGGATCGTAGGACGACGAAAACGCGTCGAAATACTGCCGCAACTCGTTTGCGCTCAACGCACGGTCGAACATCCTGTAGTCCTGGCATTCAAAGCCACTGCCAATAGAGACGTTGCGAGAAAGATCCGCGTCGGCTGTCATCTGCAAAGAGATGCTTGCGGCGCCATCGAGATAGACCTTGACCGAAGTACCTTCCTTTACCGCCACCATCGTGTGGCTGCTCTGCGACGCAGTTGCCGCGATCCGGAAATCGGAACCCAGTGCGAACACCGCGTCCCCCGCGCCCGATGGCTGCGGCTCGAACTTGCCGCGCATGGCGACGGTCCAGCTGCCGTCCTCAATGCCGGACTTCACACTTCCCGTGCGAGAACTGAAATTGAAGCTGGTGCACTTGTTGTAGTTGATGCGCCTGATGCCGTCATTGGTTCCGTTTGCCGTCCACTGGACGATTGCGTCGGTTATGCGTTCCTCTTGCCTCCAACCGGCAAGCAGTTGATCATACGTGCGGCCGGTGAGGGCGGGCCACATTGTATCGATCTTGTCGCCCCTGTTGGTGCTGCAGTAGATTAGCAGGTCGTTCAGTATCTGCTCCCCGTAAGTGCGGCGGAGATACGCGATCAGGCCCGCGCCGTCACCGACATCGTCGAACGCATAGCCGCTCTTTGCCAGTTCGTATTCCCTGCTCTGAACCTCCTCGGCCGGCGCGAAGCAGTAGCGGCGCACCCATTCGGCAAGGCTCTCCGTCAGGCTCTCCACCGTGCCGTTGTCGAACCTGATTGTCTTGTCGAGCTTTATTTCCCTGTCCTCGCCGGCTTGTCTAGTGAGATAGCGCGAGAGGCACCCTTGCACGACATGGCCCATTTCATGGACCAGCGCGCCACGGCTGTCATGCGGGTTTTTTCTGAAATACGGCAGATTCAGCCAGATGATGTTGCCGCCCGTCGCCGCCACACCTTCGTAGTCGAAGCTGAAGTACATTACCTCGTCATCCACTGCGGCCGTGCTGCCGTGCGGACTCTCCGCCGTGGCGGTGTAGGAGCGGCATATCTCCGCCGCCCAGCCTTCCATCTCCTCGCGAAGATGGTATGCGTCCACCTCGGCCATGTTTTCCGGGCTCACTCCAGCCATGTACTTTATCTGGAGCGCACCGTAACTCTGCGCGAACGGCAGGGCGCAAATCGCAAAAACTGCGAAGGCCGTTAAGACATTACCGCCTTTGCGATTGCGACGGATGGAATTTGCAACTTTCATTTGTGCGTTCCTTTTCTTCTTTCTACCGTGCCGTGTCCGGCGTGTCGAAATATCCTTTGGCCGGCCTGACAGAGACCAAAGTCCTGTTCCCAAGGCCGTCATTTTGGTCGTGCTCAAGTTTCCGCTTGAGAAACGCACGCTCCTCGGCGAGCCACTCCACGGCCCTGTCAGAGCTGCCGTAGCGAGATTCCGCCTCGTCCTTGAGCTTCTGCGCACTCTCCGCGAACTTCGCCGCGAGCGTCCTGCTTTCGGGAAAATTCTCCATGACGTATGAAGACTCGTCCGCCAGGAATTCGCGCAGAACGTCGTGCCTGTCGACAGCGTCTTCACCCGTGCGCGGCTGCGCGTCCCGAAGCGCCCTGACTATGGGATTGGGACATGAGGCCGCATCATCAGCGACGGCAGGAGGCTGTCCGGACATCTCCGTTTCCTCGCGAACGCTGCTCGCTTGCGATGCATCGGGCTGTGAATCACAGCTGGAAGCTGCATCGCGCAAGCCGAGCCACAACGCGGCAAACGCTACCGCGACAATCCAGCCTGAGGCGGGTATAAGGATTTTTTTCATACCAGCTGTACTGCTTTGCTGATTATTGCATGTTTTATTTTCCCCCGAAGTTCGCCACTATTATAGGATATTGTGTGCGGTCTGTCAAGACTGTTCTAGAACACTTTTTTACGGCAGAAAGAGCCATGAAACGCTGCGCTAGCGCGAAACGTCAGGGAACGCGCCAAGGCGCAGCATCGTCGATCCGTATGGCACAAGCTCGATTGTCTCGATCTCGCCGCCGGTAATGGCGGGGTGTTCAGGTAGATCCGGCGTGAAGCGGTTCTCGTCAAGCGTCCATTCGATGCGGCGCACGAGTACGCGTAGCTTGACTGCACCGGGACTCTTGAAAAAGCCATCGCCCGCCGTCGCGTCGCCGACAACTTCGGCACTGTGCGCGGCAAGCGCGTAGTTGAACGAACCGGCAGGCCTGAGATTCCAGCACTTGAAATCGGGATTCGCGCTCTTCTTGCCGTTCATGTTCGAGTGTTCCTCGGTATCCTCGGTGCGCTCGGTCGGAATAGGATAAGCAAACATGAGCGGACCGCGCGTCACGACCGTGCCCTGCGGAACATTGGCGAAGCGCTTCGCCGGACGCTTCAAGCCCCGCTTCAGATCGTCGTAGTCCACCACAAACCGCGGCGGAACTGTCTCGAACACTACCTCCATCGGGAAGTCCAGCACAATCGTCTCACCGTCCTTGAACTCGCGGCGGACTGTCACGAACGTGCCGGCGTCCGCACGCTTGCACCACCCCGGGACGCGATAGGTGAACGAATGCTCGCCCGGCTCCTTCACCGCAAAGCGAAACGTTATCTTGCCGTCGAAAGGATAGCGCGTCTCTTCTTTTATCTTCGCCCAGCCGAAGTCCGCCTCTGACGGACCGTAAAGCGCGGCGACAGGCTCGCCGTCCTTATCCTTGAGCCACATGCGCGAAATATAGTTCGGCAGAATGCGGTGGACATTCCCCGCGCAGCACTCGGTCTCGTGCGTCGGACGGTACTGCATCCATGTCGTGCCGTAGTTCTGCGGATTGTGGTCTGAGTTTGTGGTGCAGATGAACTGGTTGGGGTTCGAGAAGTACTGAAGCGAGCGGTAGCTTTCATCAACACAGCCGAAACCTGCGTTGAAGACACAGCGCTCTATCTTGTCGGCGTAGGACGCATCGCCCGTCGCTTCAAGGAAGTAGCCTAGCGACCACGAGTAGTCCGCGATGTCGCACGTTTCGTGTCCCCAATGTACGGAATTGCCACGCACCCACTCGGTAGAACTCGGGCAGCCGTCGGGCAGCATGTGGTCGCGCACGAGTTTCTTCTCGACGTTCACGGCCTGGTCTAGGTATTCTCTTTTGCCCGTGTAGGCGTACAGCAAGGCCGGCACCTTCAGTTCCTCGCACCACGTCACGCCGTGCGTGTGAATAGGCGCGTCGCTTATGCAGTTCTCCGGCGAAAGCTCGTCTCGCTTCTTTGGCGGCACAGGCTTGCGCCAATTCCACGCTTCCTCGGCGAGCTCGAGAAGCCGTTTGTCGCCGGTGCGCCCATAGGTCCAAAGCATCCCCTCGACATTGACGATGTTTCGTGCAGCGGCCAGTTTCTCCTTGCTGTATAGCAGGTAGTTGCGTGTGAGCGCGTGAAGGATGCGTTCATCCGGCGCGGCCTCGTACTTCGCCTTCATCACACGAAAGAACACGGCGAACGGCCACATATCGTAGCCGTCCTTGAGCTTGTAGTGGGCCGCGTCCCAGAGGCTCGGGTGGCCAAGATGCCCGTCAGGCGCGGCGTGGACGAGCGTCCATTCGACGTTCGCCTCGCCTTTTTTGATGAACGCCTCGTCACCCATCGCGTAGCCAAGGCGCAGAAGGCCGTCAACATAGTAGGCCGTCTGTTCGTAGCGCCACCAGTCCTGTCCGTGCCTGCCCATGCGAGGAATCTCACCCGCCCAGAGACATGTGTCGTATGGATAGCTCAGCGCCTCTGGGTGGCCGGCGAGCCCTTCGGCCTGGACGCGGCAGGCGCGTTCGAGCCAACCGGCCGGCTTCGTCTTCGACAGCATCCCGTCGGTAAACTTCTCGTACGAGATTCCGATTGGGGACTTCAGCAGTCCGTCGAGGGGCAGACCCTGCGAGCGCGCCATTTCCACCGCGCCTCTGGCGTAAAAGAAGGCGCCCGTGTCGCGGATGTGCGCGGGGTCGTTCTTGCCGTCGGGATAGTTCGGGTGCTCGCCCGGCTTTATGGTCATGTAGAGCGCTTTCGCATTCTCCATGCCCAGCTTCGGCAGATTCTCCTCGGCGTAGCGGTTCAAGTCGAGAAGTGGCACCTTCAGTTCCGCCGCGAGCTCGCGCATTGCATCGACGTACGGACCAAGCCCCGCCGCGCCGCCGTCGACATGCATCACGCCGTTCGTCTCGGAAAATCCGATCGAATGCGCAATGGATGTCGCGAAGGCGATGTTCGCGCCCTTGGCTTTCGCATCGTCCGCAAAGCCCTTCAGGAACGCCTTGTATTCGTCGATCGTCGAATAGTCGTTCTTCGGCGGTTTGTTGCGCCTTTTGTTCATGTCGTTGTGTCCGAACGAGACGATCACCCAGTCGCCGGGCTTGAGCTGTGACGCGATGCAATCTTCCCAGCGGCCCGACTCGCGGAATCGCCTCGCGCTCCATCCGCTGCGGGCAAAGTTGTGGAGCGCCGTCGGTTCCTTCATAAACGACTTGAGCGCCTGCCCCCAGCCATACTGTGGCCATTCAGACGGCTTGCGGTCCGCCATGATGGAATCGCCAGCCATGTAGAGTTCGGCGGAATGCGCAAATGTGCAAGCCATCAGGCTTGCCAATACCAATGTCTTTTTCATGTTCTTCATGCCTTGTACTTTGTTGCGATTGCCTTGCCTTTTGTGCCGAGGGAGCTGATAGGCCGGACGGCTATGGTAAGCGTTTTCCCTGCTGGAAGCTGCGACTGCAAAACGTCCACCGTCGTCACGCCGCGGTTCGGCTCGTGGCCTATGCCGCTGTTGACGCCGCTGAAGAAGACGCTCTTGAAAAGCCGCGCTTTCGGATCGTCGCCGGCGACAACCACATTGTAGGCATACACGCGCGAATCGGGGTTGCCGTCGGCCATAGGGATTTTGATTTTGATAGCCCCTTGCGTCCCTTTCTCGACGACAAGCTTCGCCTTCTTGCCGAACTCCGGGCTCCCGATGACCTTCAGCAAACCCTCTCTCGAAAACGGATGGCTCTTCTTCCCATTTTCCCCAACTTTACATTTTACATTTCCCATTTTACATTCGCCGAGCGGCAGCACCCAGTCCGGGCCGAGCTTGCCGCCTTCGCCCACCTCGTGCCGCTCGAACACCACCATGTCGTCGTAGACGTTCACGACCATCGCCTGCCGCGACGGGAAACCCGCTTTGTGGATTTTCTCTTCACCCTTGTCCGCCTTGGGCCTGAGACCCGCACTTGCCTCGCCGTCGTGGTCGAGGTCGTTGCCGCCGTCCTCGGCGCGACAGGCCCCGATCTGAATGTTAGGGAAGAATCTCCCGAAGCTGTCGTAGTAGATTGACTTCCAGTCGGCGTTCGACTGGTGCCAGTGTCCAAAGAAAGCGATTGCGTTCGGAAACGCCCTCAGCTGCACATTGGTCGCAAAATGGTTGCGAGCGTGCGAGAGGATGAAGAACGGCTTCGCGCCCTTGAGCGAAAGTTCGCCGGCCATCTTGTTGATGAATTCAGCCTGAGGCGCCTCGGCTGTCCCCCAGTGGCGTCCGAAGAAGTGGTAGCCCTTCACCTCCCGGTGGAAGACCGGTTCGAACGGAACGCCCCACACGCGCTCGTAGTTCTTCGGCAGGTCCGCGCCGATCATGCGCTCCCGCCATTTGTCCGGCCACCAGACCTTGGCGTGTTCGAAAAGCTCGTGGTTGCCGACAATGACAATCCTTTCCGGCCCTCCGCGCTTGCCAAACACATCGTCCAGAAGCTCCTTGTGAAACTCCCATTCGCGCACGCACCCTCGATGCGCCGCATCGCCGCAATGGACGAACGCGTCGATGTTGCGGCTCTTGAAGAGCTTGAAAGCGTTGTGGACGTACTTGAGCGGGAACGCCCGCCCCGGCGTCACCGCGTCATAGCCGACGCGCAGATGCGAATCACTCATTACGCCAAGGACAAGATTCGGCTTCCTGCCCTTCGGCTTCCAGCCCGCCGGCGCGGCGAACATGGGTGTGTCCGGGAGCGCCAGGAACCCTATCGCCGCCAGCCCCCCTTTCACAAACTCTCGTCTGGTCAGATTCATGCGGCCCTCCGGGGGAATGTGAAATTGTGGAATTGTGGAAATATGGAATTATGAAAATGTGGAAATGAGTGGACGCATCTGTCTGCCGCCACTTGGAATTGGAAACGCCGGTATTGGCAACACTTCCACATTTTCACATTCTACAGCGTTACCTGAATATGATCATCAGGCCGGTTGAGTAAACGTCGAGGACGAGTTTGCCGTCTTCGACAGCAAGCGTCATCTTGCGTCCGGCAAGCGCCGCGCTCTCGAAGATCGACAACCAGATAGTCTGCCGCGCCAGCCGCGTACGCGTGTGTACGCGCGTTCTGCGGCGCTTTTGCGCCGCGTCCGCCACCCTCAATCGTGAAGATGTCGGCTACCGCTTTCACCTTGACTTGATTCATAGCGCCCCCTTAAGACGACTTTATTATAGCATAATTTTAACCCAAGTCAATACTGTTCTAGAACACTTTTTTCACATTTTTTTTGAATTTGCAGCAGGCTCATTTGAAACCTACTGCGCGCTGAACACGACCCTGCCCTTCGGCATCTGCCACGAGTTCTTCGCCTCGCTCCAGTACTTCAGCTCCTCGAAGCCAACCTTGAATTCGACCGTCGTCGATTCGCCGGGGCCAAGATTCACGCTGTCGAACGCGACAAGCTCGCGCTTCGGCATCTCGGCGTCTTCCTGCTGCGGCTTGGACGCGAAGAGCAAAACCGCGCGCCGCCCAGCCATCTTGCCGGTGTTCGTGACGCGAACTTTTACAAGTGTTGCCATTGTGGAATTGTTGCCATTTCCAACCCCCAATTCCCAATTTATCCTCCGTAGCCTTTGGCGAAGTGAGGATTGATCATTGGCAACATTGGTATTGGCAACATTTTCACATCTTGACCGCCGTAGCCTTGGCGAAGGTGGTTGGCAACATTCCACCTCCCAGGTCGTGTAGCTGAGCCCGTGGCCGAACGGATAGCGCGGCTCGACCCCGAACTTGTCGAACGCCCTGTAACCGACCCAGATGCCGTCGAGATATTCCTGATGCGGGTCGCCAACCAGATCCTTGCCCTTCTTGACCGGCGGCTTCGGCCACACTCCCGGATAACTCCTCTCGCCGAGGCTCATCGAGCGCCAGTCGCCGAGCTTCTTCGCGTACGTGTAAGGGAGCCGCCCGGAGGGGTTTATCTCGCCCTTGACCATCCGCGCGATCACCTCGCCGCCGAACTCCCCGCCGTACCAGACCGCGAAGATCGCCTTCGCCTTCTCGTGCCACTGTTCCACCGAAAGCGGCGCGCCGCCGTTCAGCAGCACTACCAGATTGGGGTTTACCTTGGCGGTTTCGAGAATCTCCTCCTCCTGCGTCTTCGCGCCGAGCTTGCGCAGGAAGATATCCGGCCTGTCGCCCGGGGCGATATGTCCCCAGCCAATGAACTCCTTGTCGTATTCATGGTCGATGCCGCCGCAGTAGACGACGATATCCGCCTTCGCCGCCGCGTCCGCGCCGGTCAGGATGTTGTCCGCGCCAAAGACCTTTCTGAAGCCCTCAAGCGGCGTGATTTCGCGCGCGGCCTTCACCGCGCCCGAACCGCCGTGCTTTCTGAGGTTCGTGTCCTTGTCGCTCATCGCGTGCCGGACATCGGCATACGGCCCTATGACCGCGACCGTCCGCCCGCCGAACGGCAGAAGAGAGTCGTTCTTCAAAAGGACGAAGCTTTCCTCCGCCGCGCGGCGCGCGACCGCCTGGTGCTCTTCTGAGCGAAACGCCCTCTCGCACTTCGCCTGCAACGCGCGGTCGGCCTCGCTCCCTTCATCGAACGCGCCTACGCGAAAATAGAGCCTGAGCGCGCGCCGCACGGAATCGTCGAACCTCGCGCGGTCGATCTTTCCTTCGGCGAGCAGCTTCAGCTCCTCCCTGTCGCGATTCGCGTTCTCCTTCGTCGATGACTCGATGCTCGTCCCTCCGTTTATCGCCTCGGGCATGCCGTGGACGCCGCCCCAGTCGGGAATCAGCGCCCCGGTGGCGCCGTATTCCTTGAGCAGGATGTCGTTCAGCGCGGCGTTGTGGCTCGCCCATTTGCCGCGGTACTTGTTGTAGCTGGACATGAACGCCCACGGGTCCGCCTTCTTGACGGCGATCTCGAACGGGCGTATGTATATCTCGCGCGCGGCGCGGTCTGAACACTCCACGTCGATTATCGTACGGTCGCTTTCCTGGTCGTTGAAGCAGTAGTGCTTCATGCACGGCGAGACTCCAACGGACTGCAGGCCCTCGATCCAGGCGGCGGCGGTTTCGCCGGCAAGCCGCGGGTCTTCTCCGCCGTACTCGAAGTTGCGTCCGCCGAGCGGCGTGCGCGCGATGTTGGAGCCCGGCCCGAGGAGCATCCGGGCTACACCGCTGGAGTCGAGCCCGGGCGGATACGCCGCGCGCGTCTCTTCGGCCATGACGCGCCCGATTTCGCGGACAAGCCCCTTGTCGAACGATGCTGCGAACGCTATCGGCGCGGGGAAGTACGTTACGCCGGGACGCTTCTCCGCGCGCACTCCGCCGCCCGCGTCGGGAGTGCGGAAGTTTGCAAGCCCGATCCGCGGAATGTGCCCCGCCGTCATGCCCGTAGTGAAATGGAGGAGGTGCATCTTTTCCTCGTCCGTCAGGCGCGGCAGAAGATCGTCGATGCGCTTTTCGACATCGAGCGACGCGTCGCGGTACGGCGCATCCGCAGGCGGGGGCGTGCCGAAGTCCATCGCCACTGCGACCTTCTCCTCGTCGCTCGCATAGCCGGGGTTGTCAGACGGCGCAGCAGGCGTGGCTGCTTCGCCGCAATATGCAATTGTGGGGGTGAGGAAATATGCAAATATGAAAACAGCCAATATTACCAGTCTCAGGACTTCGGACTTCCGACTTCTGACAACTGAAGTCTGGTGTCCGAAGTCTGAAGTCCTCCTATTTCCACAATTCCACAATTTCACATTCATCATCTTCTTGCTCCTTTCAACATTTTACGCCGTTTATTTTACCATATTTCATGCTCTGAAAGTTGTCGAGATTGATTTTCCTTTCGTGCCGAGCGAGCTGACTGGGCTGACGGCAATGGTGAGCTTTTTCCCGGATGGAAGCTCGGATAACGGTATCTCCACGGTCGTCACACCGCCGTTAGGCTCATGACCGACTGCGGAATTGACGCCGGAGAAATATTCGCTCTTGAAGAAGCGCGTCTGCGGATCGTCGCCGACCACGACCACGTTGTAGGCGTAGACGCGCGAATCGGGATTGCCATCGGCAAGAGGAATTTTGACACGCAGGCCGGGTCCTTTTTTGACAGGATTTACAGGATTCACAGGATTCTTGCCATTGGCGGCCTTTCCGCGATTATCAATCCTGTCAATCTTGTCAATCCTGTCTAAAGAAACTTCCAGCTTCGCCTTTTTGCCAAACTCCGGCGTGCCAATCGTCTTCTTCAGCTCTTCGCGCGAAAACGGGCTGGGCTTGTATTGCCCGAGGGGCAGCACCCAGTCGGGGCCGAGTTTGCCGCCCAGCCCGACTTCGTGGCGCTCGAAAACCACCATGTCGTCGTAGACGTTCACGATCATAGCCTGACGCGAAGGCTGGTTGTTGCCGGCAAAGCTGCTGGAGTCCTCAGGCAGCTTTATCTCGTCCGGACAATACAGCCCGTTGTGTCCGTCATAGCGACACGCGCCGACTTCGATATGCGGAAAGAATCCGCCGAACGTATCGCGGTCATAGTAGATCGACTTCCAGTCGGCGTTGCTCAGATGCCAGTGGCCCATGAACGCGACGGCGTTCGGGAACTCGCCCAGCGCCTTGCAGAAGTTGAAATGGTGTCTCCTGTGCGACAGGATGAAGAACGGCTTGTTGCCTTTGAGCGAACACTCGCCTGCATTGGAGAGGATATAGTCGGCGAACGGCTTCTCGCTCGTTCCCTTGTATTCCTCGTCCGTCCAGTGACGGCCGAAGAAGTGATAGCCCTTCACCTCCTTGTGAAAGAACTCCGAATACGGCTCGCCCCACACGCGCTCGTAGTGCCGCGCAACGTCGGCGCAGATCGCGTTTTCCCGCCAAAGCGCCGGATCTTTGTAAACCCCCTTGCAATGCCCTTCGCCGCCCATCAACTCGTGGTTGCCTACGATAATGATCTTCTCCGGGCCCCCCGTTCCCCGTTCCCTGTTCCCCGTTCCCCGTTTTTTCCCGAACACCTCGTGGAACACCTCCTTGTGAAACTCCCATTCGCGGACGCATCCGCGATGCGATGCATCGCCAAGATGCACAAACGCGTCTATGTTGCGGCTCTTGAACAGTTTGAAGGCCTTGCGAATGTAGTCGAGCGTCATCGAACGGTAGAGCGACTTCCCGTCCCACTCCACCATCAGATGCGTGTCGGTAAGAATGCCAAAGACGAGATTCGGCTTCCTGCCCTTCGGCTTCCAGCCCGCCGGCGCGGCGAAAAGCCCGCTGGGGAGCGCCATAAACCCCAGCGTCGCCAGCGAATCTTTCAGAAACTCCCGCCGCGTCAGATCCATGCAACCCTCCGAGAAATTGACGCGACACGCCTATTTGGGCAAATCCAAGGTTCAACCTTGCTTTTGCACCGACGAGTGTGGTATAATATGCGCTGTCGCGAACAACAGGAGCAACTGTCATGATAGAACGCACAATGGCGAAAATGGCGCTCGAGCTTTGGAAACGATACCCCGTTGTCACCATAACGGGTCCGCGACAGTCTGGCAAAACGACGCTTGCGCAGGCTGTTTTCCGCGAGGCGGAATACGTGAATCTTGAAATTCCCGATGTGCGCGAAGAGGCTGTTCGCGATGCACGCGGCTTTATGGAGCGGCACAAGGCACCCGTCGTGTTCGACGAAATTCAGAACGCGCCGGAACTCGTCAGCTACGTGCAGGCGGAAACCGACATGGCAGGCCGAAACTCCATGTATGTGCTTACGGGGAGCCACCAGCCAGCCTTGCAGGCCGCGGTAACCCAGTCCCTCGCCGGACGCACGGGCATACTCGAGCTCCTGCCGCTTTCGCTGGAGGAATTGTCCGACGCCGGAGTGAAGAAATCTCGCGACCGGTGGATGTTCGATGGTTTCATGCCGCGCCTTTACAACAAGGGACCGAAACCAGAGCGTCTCTATGCCGATTACTTCCGCACTTATGTCGAGCGAGACGTTCGGCAGCTCGTCAACCTCCGCAACCTGCGCCAGTTCGAGACATTCATACGGCTCTTGGCAGGACGCGTCGCGCAGTTGCTGAACATCGACTCGATTGCTGGCGACGTCGGGGTTTCCGCAACAACCGTCAAGGAATGGCTCTCTCTGCTCGAAGCATCCTATGTCATCCGGCTTTTGCGCCCATACTACCGCAATTTCGGCAAGCGCTTCATCAAGGCGCCAAAGATATATTTCACCGAAACCGGGCTTGTCTGCAACCTGCTTGGCATCAAATCCGCAAGCCAGATCGCCGCACATCCACTCGTCGGCGGCATCTTCGAGAACATGGTGGTGATGGAGGCGTTCAAGCGTCGGCTCAACAGAGGTGAGATGGACGATCTCTACTTCATGCGCACCAGCCACGGCGTGGAAGTGGATCTCGCATGGGAAGCTGGAGGGAAACTCAACCTTTGCGAAATCAAGGCTGGCGCCACATTCCACGACGATATGGCCAACAACATCCGGGCGATCAAACGCCTTCTCCCTGACGATGCCGGGCGCGGATTCGTCGTTTATTCCGGACGCGAGACCGCCACGGCGGACGGCATACAGGCAATGCCGTTCACCGCTTTCGACACCTGATGCCGCCAAGCCGCCTTTCACAAACTCCCGCCGCGTCAGATTCATTACGCCACCCTCCGGGGGAATGTCGAATTTTGCCAATGTGGAAGTGTTGCCAATACCAATGTTGCCAATTCCCAATTTATCCTCCGTAGCCTTTGGCGAAGGAGGATTGGACATTGGTATTGGTTATTGGCAACACTGGCAACATTGGCAACATTTCCCGGGCTTACCTGAAGATCACCATCAGGCCGGTGGGCTTGCAGAGATAGAGCGTCTTAGTCGTGCCATCGGTTCTCCACTTCGCGCGAGTGCCGGCGATCTGCTCGCCACTGACGTTCCACGTCACGCTTGATGTGTTGAACGAGGACGGGACGGTCAGGACCGCGACATTGCCCGCGCCCAACTTATCCTTCGTAATATCCGACGCGTCGACCGTGATGGTCTTGTCGCCGGTGCCGGAGACGGAGAACGTCGTCGAGACAGTCTGCGCTTGCGTAGCGGACGCCTTGATTGTCGCACCATTGGCGAGCGTCAGGAATATAAGCGAGTTGCCCGGCGTGAGCGTGCCTTTGACGATGAGCTTGTTGTTTGAGCCGTTGATCGAACCGTGGTTCACGAAGTCGCCGCAGGTGATGCCGTTGCCGCCGCCGGCAAGTGTTCCGCCTGCGCCCACTTCCAGCGTGTAGGCGTCGCCGTGCGAATCACTGTACGAAAACAGCGTTCCGCTCGCGACGAGAATCTTGCCCGTGCCGTTGATGGTCGTGTTGTCCACGAAAAACGACTTGCCGGACGCCGCGTTGACTGTAAGTGTGTACGCCCCGAGGTTGAGCGTGTTCGCGCCGTGGTCGGTCGTGCGCAGGCCGAATGTACGCGTCACGGTCACTGTGGCGTCGCCCTCAAGAGTGAGGCTGCGGATATTGATGGACGTACCCCACGCGGCATCGCTGCTGCCTGTGTTGGCGAAATTCGCGCCCCCTTCAAGCACCACGGCCACGGCGGTCGCCCAGACGCCGTTCAGGTCGAATGCAGCGCCGTCTTTCACTCGGACGGCATGCGCAGTTCCAGATCCGGTCTTGCTCGCGACCTTGAGAGTGCCGGCGCTTACGGTCGTCGTCCCCATGGATGCGTTGTCAAACGGCCAAGCCTCCGTTCCGGCGCCCGCCTTGACGAGCGTGCCGTTGTTGGTGATCTTTGCCGCGCCAGTTATTCTCTCCGCCGTCAGGGTCTTGCCGGAGTCGACGATCAGCTGTGCGCAGATGCCGCCGACAAACTCGATTTTCCCGACTTCAACATCCTCATCCACCGTCAGCACGGCTTCCGGGTCTGTCACGGTGATGAACACGATTTCGTCGGCTTCAACCGTCTCGCCGCCCGAAAGCGTCGACCAATCCTTGGTCGCGTCAAGCGTCCACTTGTGCACCATCGGCACCGTCACGCGCAGGTCGCAGACGCCGTAGTAATTTGCAGTCCATGTTTCGGCTACCGTAGAATTGTTGCAGTCGTTGAAGGTGCCATTGGCATTGTAGAACTCGTAATTGCCGGCGGTCTTATCTTTCTTGTTTTTAGCGCCGATGACCTCTGCATATATGCCGTCAACGCCATTTGTGAACGACACGACAACACAGCAGTCATAGTCGCCATTCTGGACCTGGTACTCCACAACGATGTCGTCAGTGCGAATTTTCTTGAAGTAGCCTGTCGCGGAGTTAGGTGCGTCAAGAAAGCCTTTATCCTTGCCCGTAGCGCCGCTAAACCGGGCGGTGAACATGCCTGCCGCAATGTCGTCGAGCGTTAGCGGATTCTCGGAATCGCCGCTTGACCATACCTTGATCTTGTTCGGCGTCTTCTTGAGGCACGGCGGATACTTGATGACGAAGTCGTGGATGCCGTATTTTTCTGCCCCCCTATCAGTACCTGCTGTTGCTTTTGCGACAGCTCCCGTATCGGGGTTGATGGCGAACGCCTGAGTGTTGGCGCTATTGATGTCGCTGACTCCAAGCACCTGCTGGGCATAGACGCCGCCCGTGCCGTCGGTTAGTTCGATTACCGCCGTCGCACCTGTGCTTGCCCTGAACTGCATGACGACCTTCTTGAGCTTGTTGCCATCGTTGCTGTCGTACCACGGGCTAACGAACGCCGCCGCGTTATTTTCCGTGGCCGATGTCATCCAGGTCCCGAACTGGAAGCCCGCCATGAACTGGCAGTCCTTGACGTCTTCAAGCGTCGCGCCTCGAAACGCAAGCCTTGATGCCGTATTCACGGGGCTCATGCCGTGGATGCTGAGGCCTTGCAGCCGATATTTGGTGTCGTCGCCAGTGGTGACATTGCCCGTTTTTGACATCGTCCCATCCGCGTTAAGGGTGAATTGCGCAGTTGTGTAAACCGACGAGCCGCTCACGCCTACCCGTCCATATCTCTGAACATACACGCCATCGCCCCCCTGTCCGTTTGTAAGAACGATTACCACACCTTTTATCTGGCCGTCGTAAACGCAGACCTGGAGTGCGATCTTGTCGGTTTTGCCGTTGCCGTCGCTGTCGCAACGCTGCTCGCAGAAGCCGACGGCGGTCACGGCCTGGTCGATACTCTTCCACGAGGACCAGTTGCCCCAGAATTTGGAGAAGAATGACGCGCCTTCAGGGATATCGTCGAGCGCAATACCGGGGAAGGCCAGCTTCGGCGTCGTGGTTATCTCCTCGTCGAACGCGAGGCCGTCATTCGCGATGAGGCATGTCTCGTCGCTCGTCCCTGCAATCTGGTAGTAGGTGGTAGTCGCCGCCCATGCGCCGGTGGCGGCGAAGGCGGTGGCAATTGCAAGCACCGCAGCGAGGCGGCGCGCCGTTCGTTTTGTTGGTGACTTCATTTGTTTTTCCTCCTTTGTTAGTGGTTAGTGGTTAGTCGTTAGTCGTTAGTGGTTGGTCGTTAGCGCCCTGGCAGTCCGAAGTCCGAAGTCTGATGTCCTCTCCCCAAAAAAGCTTTCGCGATCGTGATGCGGCAGAAAGAGTAAGACGCCAGGCGGCACGATCCCCCGAAGGAAATGCCATGAAAACACCGGAGTGACACCGCCACCAAGTGACAGCGCCGGCCTGACGAAAAGAAAGTTGAAGAAGTCGGAGGCCAAGCGGTCTTAGGAAGACAAAGGGCT
>JAZQBR010000303.1:0-11718 GCA_045545855.1 Kiritimatiellia bacterium
CGCTTCGCTCGTCGGGGGATACGGTTGCTGAGACACTTCCAACGCATTAAAAAACGATCCAGGGGCCCTGAAGGGAAGTCGGATCGTAGCCATGTCGTTCTGTGGGCCAAGGAGTTGTCATAGCCCTTTGTCTTCCTAAGACCGCTTGGCCTCCGACTTCGCTTCGCTCGTCGGGGGATACGGTTGCTGAGACACTTCCAACGCATTAAAAAACGATCCAGGGGCCCTGAAGGGGAAGGATCGGCTTTTAATGCGTTGGCCGTACGCGTTGACTTGCGGGCAGGGCAAATGGTACAATATGTCATGTTGTTTCGTGTATGGCCTAAAACTAGGAGTATAGCGTGAAGACGAAATTGCTGGCTGTGGTTGCCGGGCTGGCGGCGCAAACCGTCCGCCCCGTGACAGTAGACATTCTGGTCGCTTATGACAACGGCGGGCGGGACTACGTCGCCGCCAAGGGCGAGACGCTCGCCTCTTTTGCCGAGCGCCAGATCGAGAAAATGAACGCGGTTCTCGCCACAAACCGGCTCGACACGAGCTACACCTACCGGCTCGCGGGCGTGTGCCGCGTCGAAGACACATTCACCAATATAAACTTCGCCCCGAGCCGGGCCGCAGCCGGTGAAGGGGCATGCGTCGCGATACGCGCCGCGCGCGAGATGTACGGGGCCGATACGGTGACTTTTCTCGTAAAGACGGGCGGCGGATATCTCGGTCACGGTTCGCCGCTCAGTTCGGGGACGGATGTCGCCTCCTGCCATGAAGACGCCTACGACGCGTGCAGCATTGCCGCCGTAGACACCGGCGACCAGCACACCATGATACACGAGAACGCCCACCACCTGGGCTGCGGCCACAGCCGCAGCCAGGCGTCGAATCCGGGCCCGGCGGCCGCGTTCCCGTACGCGAGCGGCTACTACTTCAAGGACGCCGTAGGCACGAGCCGCCACACGATCATGGCCTATGACACGGACGGCAAGACCTGGCACGCTCCGTCGTGGTACTTCTCGACCTCCTCGGACGAGTTCGGTCTCAAGCTGGGAGATGCCGACAACGACAATGCGCGCGTTCTCAGGGAGACTTGCGGCGCGGTGTCGCAGTGGCGCGAGGCAGTGCGACCCTATGCCGGCGAAGTCGTCGCGACCGACGTCGCGACTGGCGAGTCGCTTCTCACCGGCCGCATCTTCGCGAACAGCATTACGATCGCGCTGACGTGTCCTGAAGGCGTCGACGCGGATGAAATCAGGTACACGCTCGACGGCTCGGCGCCTTCGAAAGACTCTATGCTCTACACGGGGCCCATTACGCTCGACACGACGGCGGTCGTATCGGCCGCGCCTGTCGCCGGCGGCCGGCTCGCTTCGGCGCGCGTCGTGAAGCTCTTCAGGCTGGACGCCCTGCCTGACGGCGCGAAGTGGTCGACCAATGTGAGCTACCCGTGGTTCGTCGATGCAGACGGGTTCGTGAGAACGCGCAACCACACTGATTACAAGACGGCCTACGGCAGAGCGACCATGCCTCTCAAAGCCGTTGTTGAGGGACCGGCCCGTCTCGTGTTCGACCACAAGACGTTCTTCATGCCCCAGAGCCGCGATTCGAACTACTCCCACTTCGACGTTCTCTTGGACGATGCGCCTGTACTCGCGCTGAACGAGTTCAACACAAACTCCTGGACGCGCGCCGGGGTGGAGGTGCCTCGCGGCGAGCATGAGATACAGCTCGTCTATTCGCAACGCAGCGCGATGAACAATCCGCTGGACAACAAGGACGGCGTGGCGGGTCTGCCGGACGATGCCGTTTGGCTGAGAAACATCAAGATAGAGACGGCGCCGCCAGACGGCTCGTTCGAGGTCGCGAAGGGCGAAACGGTCAAGCTCGCCGACATTCCATCTGGCGTCAAGAGCGTCGTTGGCGAAGGCACCGTCGACTGCGGCGCGGCGCTGCCGGGCGATCTTGGCTGGATGTCGTCCGCCTGGGGCGGCACTCTCGCTTTCAGCGGGCTCAAGGACGCCGAGGCGACGAAGGACTTTCAGTTCGAGTGCTATGGCGGCGCGGGTTCGCGCATACTGCTGAGAGACTGCGAGATAAGCTACCTGAAGAACAACAACGCGACATTTGCCGGCTCGCTTGTGCTTGAAGGCGAACGGGCTTTCACGACCAAGGACGGGTATTCGTCCAACTACAACTGCTTCGGCGCGCTTGCGGGCGGCGGCTCGATGAGCTTCGACACGAAACAGAAACAGGGCTATGTGTTTGGTTCCGCGCTGGAATTTACCGGCGGCATTCATGTCGGTGCGGCTCTCAGCGGCACCGGCAAGATGGAAGGCCGAAGGATTGTTTTCGGGAGCGTCAAATCGCCCGGCGACCTGCCGGAACATTCCGCAACGATCGTGGTGCAGAGCGGGGCGGCGGCCGCAATTGGCGCGGGCGCGGGCTGGTATGCCTACAACGGCATCGAGATTGCCGGCGTTCTCGCTGTGAAGGGGCCTGGGGCGACGCTTGGCTGCGACGGGAAGAACGCGACGCTCATGCTCAGACTAGACGATGGCGCGACGCTGCGCTTCGACGCGCCGGACGCTGTTCTCGCTTTCGCTTCTGGGCCGGTCTTCCCGCAAGGCAAGGTGAAGGTCGCGTTTGGGGAAGGGGTTTCGCCGGTAGACGGCGCGATTCTCGTCGACTGGTCGGCCGGCGCGCAGCCGTTGGGCGAGTTTGTCTTCGCCGACACAGGCCTCGCCGGGCGCTGGGCGCTCGCCAAAACGTCCAAAGGTCTGTCCGTCTCGCGTATAAAGCCGGCGAACAGGCTGGATATCGGTGAAAACGGCGCTTACATAGCGTGGGACGAGTCCCTTCAGGAGTGGATGGATGCCCAGACTGCCGCAGGCGGCCAACAGCCCGACCCTTCGCTCACGTGGCAGCAGTTTTTAGGCGGCAAGGCGATGAACGGCTATTCGCGCTGGGCGTGCTATTTACTTGGGCTGGACAAGACATGGCTGGCTGACGACACTATCAAATCGCGCATCTGCTTTGAAGACGGGCGCGTCGTCATAAGGGCGGCGGAGAACGTCCGGGAGCTCGAGGGCGCGGTCATATACACGACGCTTTACGGCGGCGAGCGGCTCGTTCGCGATCTGCCGAAGCTGAAGACGGTGCGAGGCGTGTCGGTCGAGCAGCCGGCGGGCAAGGCGGGTTTTTATCGCGTCGAGCTGGATGTGAGAGCCGAGTGACGGGCCGCATGGCGGCCGGTCCCGCGCGCGCGTTGCGCAGAGCGGCGGGTTTTGGTATACTATGGTCAACCTAAGCCAATGAAAGGTCGTGAAACATGGGTGATGTCATAGCCACGGCAACTGACGGGCATGGCCGCCGCCATAGGATCTTCTCCAACGCGGCGGGCAACGCCTTGCGCGCGTTCGGGCGCTTTCCTGCAGCGTGGCTTCTGGCCGGCTTCAATATTTTCATCATTGCGAAGCTCGTCTGGGGCGCGCGCGAAGATGAAGAGACGTGGGGCGCGGCTATGCTTGCGTCCGTGGCGGGCTTTCTGCTCTCGGTTCTCGCGGGTCTTTTCACGGAGCGCTTCAACGCACGCCGCTTTTTCGCCCTCGCCGTGCAAGGGGGCGTGGCCGCCGCCTTTCTGGCGATGGTCTGGCTTTTCGATGGAGTCATCGCCGCCTATGAAGAGTGTTTTGCATATCCATATTTACTGTCGCTGGTTGCGATAGGGTCCCTTGCGGCGTTCGAGCTCGGCGCGCGCCGCGAAGACCCCTCTGATGTAGTGCCGATGCTGGCTTTCTCGTCCATAGTGGGCGGGGCGGCGGCCTTCATTGTCGCCGCGGGCTTTTCGATGGTGACATTCGCCGTCGAGAATCTCTTTGGCGCAGACATCAGCAGCAAAATATACGCATGGTTCTGGTGGTCGGCCTATGTGTCGGTCGCGCCGCTCTTCGCCCTCGCCTACGGCACGCGGCGCGAGCGCTTCGAGCAGCCGAAGGTCTGGCGCGTCATGGTAGTATATGTCGGGCTCCCGCTCTTTCTGCTGCTGATGGCCGTGCTGCTCGCCTATGCGGCCAAGTGCGCGGCGACTGTGTCGCTGCCTGACGGCCTTGTCAATGCGCTTGTCATAGCGGCTTCTTCGATTTGGCTCGCCATCCATTTTCTCGTGCGCGGCTTCGAAGGCGGGTTTCTCGGCGCGTTCACGCGCTTTGGCGGGCTTTTGATATTGCCTCTCGTGGCGCTTCAGTGCGCCGCGCTGTGGGTGCGTATAGCGTCATGCGGGCTCACCCCCGCGCGCTACCTGAGCTGCCTCTTCGCGGCGTTCGTCGCCTTGTTCGCTGTATGCACGCTTGTCTCCCGCGCGTTCTCCAGGCGGGCGGCGTTTCTTGTGTTCGCGGTCTTCGCGATTTTCGCCGCGTATTCGCCCTGGGACGTCGTGAACTTTACCATCGACTCGCAGTTCGCGAAGCTGGACGAGTTCAGGGCGCGCCTCGCCGCAGGCGAGCAGTTTGACGATGACGCGCGCGCCGATATTTCGGAGGTTTGGCGGTACACTTACAGATATGAGAAGGGGCCGTTTCGCTATCGAGTGCGCAAGGACCGCAGTTCCATGTGGGACGCCTTTCGTGCCGAGTGGGGCTTTGATATGGTGCCGAACCGCAACCGTGGGCGGGCCGCCGGGAATGAAAGCGAGCCGGTCCGCAGAAGATACTACGATCGCGACAACAAGCCGTTTTCGCTGGAAGGCGTCGCTTCGGCCACTCTCGCGCAGCTCAACGTCACCGGCGGGCGCATTGTCGTGGATTCGCTCCCGGGGGTCGATCTAATGGGGGCGCTTAAGGACGACCTCGAGAAAAATCCGCCCGACGGCGAATTTCGCGTGCAGCTCGAGGACGGGCGCGAGGTTGTCATACTGAGTCTTTCGATTTGGGAGTGGAAGAAAGACGCCGGCAATTGGACCGGGAACGGCACGTGCCTTATATGCACGCCGTTGAACAGGAAGGAATTGAAAGCGGATGAATAGACTGCCAACTTTCGCGGCGGCGCTTGCTGCCGCCGTCATATTCGCAGGCACCGCGCGCGCGGCGCCGCCGCCGGGAGTCGCGGCGAAGATCGCCGAAGGCCTGCCGGCGGCAGTCTCACCGATGCCGGCCGCCGGAGGTGCGAAGATTTTCCCGGCGACATCCGAAAAGCGCCTCTCGCCCGACCGGCGCTATGCCGTGACGATAGGTGACGCGCCGTATTCGCTGACGGCGGTAGCCGAGGACGGCAAGGCGGTCGAGATGTCGGTTCCTTCGGGGCTGCACTCAACGGAGTTCACAAACCGCTGGTTCAAGGCAGAGGACGTTTTCGGCAAGGTAAAGTGGGCAATCGAGGACTACGAGGCGCCATGCCAGAACTTGACGTACTTCCCGGGCGGCAAGCACGCGCCCGAGCTCGCCGGGGTTGTGCAGAAGGGCGACAGGTGCGTCTCGCTCGGGACTGTCGCCGCAGGCAAGGCCAAGTACAGGCTTTTGCAGGTCGCTGGCGGCTGCGAGGCGAGCGGCGGGCATGCTTCGTGGAAGATCGTCCTCGCCAAAGAGTCGCCCCCGATCAAGACGCAGGCCGAGTACAATGCGCGCGCGGCTGAGATGCTGGCCGAATACTCGTACCGCCAGGGGCGCGAGTGGGGCAAGGACAAGCACGCGCTTTTAACGGACGAAGGCTGGTTCGAGTGCGCCGCGATGGTTTCAGACTTCGCCAAGTACATGTTCGGCGAGAGCGCGCGCGGCGGCGAGCAGTTCGCCGAGCCCGATGACATACGCAGCGGCGATATAATCAACACGGGTTCCCACTGGTTCGCGGTCGTCCACCGCAAGGGCGGCCAGCTGCACACCATCGAGGGCAACATGAACGAACGGGTCAACCAGTCGAAAACGTTCTATTCCATAAAGGACGGGCGGCTCCACTGCGGGGGCAAGCCCACGACATTCGCGAGCGGCAAGCACTTCTGGCCGCCGGCCGGCGAGGCAAAATGACGGCATTGCGGTGAAACAATACATTTACAGGCAACACATCGGTCGAATACAATGAATGACATAGCGGTTTGTGCAGTTACGGTTGCAGGCGGACTGGGGGCGTTCCTGCTTGGCATGAAGCATCTTTCAGAAGGCCTGCAGGCCGTGGCGGGCGCGGGGCTGAGGCGGTTCATGGCGCTCGCGACGACGCGCCGTCTCGCAGGCGTCGGAACCGGCATCGTCTCTACCATACTCGTGCAGTCGTCCTCCATAATAACCGTCATGCTAGTGGGCTTCGTGTCGTCGGGGCTCATGAAGCTCACCCAGGCCGTGAATGTGATAATAGGCGCCAACATCGGCACGACCGTTACGGTTTGGATAGTCGCCTTCGCGCCCGACCCCCAGCTTCTCGGGCTCGTGGGCGTGAGCATCGGCTCGCTTCTGTACTTCTTTCACTATCTGTTTTTCTTCGCGCGGCGCGAGACGATACACAATATTGGCCTTGCCATACTCGGACTCGGAATGGTCTTTCTCGGCATGTATCTCATGTCGAAAGGCGTCGCGCCCATAAAGGGCGACCCGGACGTTCGCGCGGCGTTCGCGCGAATGGACGCTTCTTCTCTTGGCGGTGTCGCGCTGACCGCGCTCGCCGCGGCGGTTTTCACGGCGGTCGTCCAGAGCTCGGCCGCGTCGATAGCGATTGCGATGACGCTCGCCTCTCAGCAGCTGATAACATACGAGATGGCGATATCGATGCTATTCGGGGCGAACATCGGCACGACAATGACGGCCTGGCTCGCGGCAATCGGCGGCAGCGCCCCCGCGAAGCGCACCGCCCTCGCCCATACGCTCTCGAACTTGATCGGCTCGCTCGTCTTTCTGCCGCTTGTGCTGCCGGTTTTCGTCCCTCTCGGCAAGGCGCTTTTCCCTCACTGGAACGCCGTCACCGAAACTGCCAAAGGGCCGATGCTCCTCGGCGTCATGTCGCCGATTGCCGTTACCGACACCATATTCTCCGTCCTTAGAGGCGCGCTGTTCTTCCCGTTCGCGAAGCCGTTTGCCGATTTCGTGACGTGGCTTCTGCCGTCGCACGGCGGCGAAAAACCCCATCTCTCCGCGCTGGGCAGAGGCGTCAGAATCTCGCCTGTCATAGCCTGCGACCAGGCCTTGATGGAAGTGTACTTCATGAAAGACTCCTGTCTTGACATGCTGGACGGGGCCGGGCGTCTGCTCGCTGGCGAGACCGATGAAAAGATCGCGGCGCACATCGTGAGACGCGAGGAGATTCTCGACAACGTGCAGAGCGAGGTGTCGGCGTTTCTCGGCGGGATGATGGCCAAGCGTCTCGCCAACGACGTCGCCGAGCGTGCGCGTCTGATCATGCGATTGGCCGACGAGCTTGAGTCGATCTCCGACGAAGCGGCGGTCGTCGTCAAAGTGCTGGCGCGCTTCGCGAAGCGCGGCTACACGATGTCGGCCGGGTCGCGCGCGCTTCTCGCGACTTCCCACGGGCGCGTCGCCGCCTTCGCTTCGAGCGTTCTTTCGCTTGTCCGTTCGCCGCGTCCGGTGGTGGATATCGACGCGATAGAGTCGCGCCGCCACGAGCTTCACGAGATGCTGCGCGACGCGCGCCGCACATTGCTCGGGCGTATCGGCCCGGACGACCCCGGCTCGACGATGCGCGTGCTCGACGAGCTGGATGTCGTGGGTGCTATGGAGCGCGTCACAGGCTGCTGCCAGAATATTGCAGAGGCTGTTTTCGGCGGCAAGCGTCCGCATGATTGACGGCGTGCATGTAATACATTCGGGTAATAGCGTTGGTCGCGGGGATTGTGGTATAATAGAGCCAAATCCTCGAAACGAAGAGAAAGGACGCGACCATGATGAAAAGAACTACGCTGTGCGCGGCGATCGCCTGCGCGGCTGTTCTGGAAGCCCGCGATGTATCGAGCCTTATGCCGCCAGCCAAGGACGAACGCGCGTGGGGCGCCGTGCCGAGCCGGAGACAGCTCTCGCGCGACGAGATGGATATCATCTCGATAATCCATTTCGGCATCAATACGTTCACCGACCAGGAGTGGGGATATGGCGGAGAGGATCCGTCGAAATTCGACCCGGGCGACGTCGACTTCGACTTGATGATGCGGCAGGCAAAAGCCGCAGGCATTGACGGCATAATCTTCGTCGCGAAACATCACGACGGCTTCTGCCTGTGGCCGACAAAAACGACCGGGTACAATATAACCAAGTCGCCGTACAAGGGCGGCAAGGGCGACATGGTGCGCGACGCGACGGATGCGGCGAGGCGCCAGGGCCTGAGAACAGCCGTCTACTGCTCGCCCTGGGATCGCAACACCGCGCTCTACGGCAAGCCCGAATACATCCAAATGTTCCGTGAACAGGTAAGGGAGCTTCTCACCGGGTACGGCGAGATGTTCGAAATGTGGTTTGACGGCGCGAACGGCGGCGACGGATGGTACGGCGGGGCGAACACCCACCGCTGGATCGACCGCACAACCTACTACGACTGGCCGGAGACGTGGCGGATGGTCCATGAGATACATCCGACGGCCTGCATCGAGAGCGACGTCGGGCCCGACATCCGCTGGGGCGGCAATGAAATGGGCTTCGGCGGGCCCGAGTGCTGGGCCGCGTACGACCCGAAAAGCTTCCAGCCCGGCAAAGTCGCCATGCCCGGCGACTGCCAGAACGTCCGCGACGCCTTTCTCGGCACGCGAAACGGCAAGACCTGGATGCCGGCCGAATTCGATGTGTCATTGCGTCCGGGCTGGTTCTACCATCCGGGTGAGGACGGACGAGCCAAGGATCCCGAGCATTTGATGGATATCTATTTCTCTTCGACCGGCAACGGCGGCATGATGAATATCGGCCTTCAGCCAGACAGAAAAGGACGACTTCATCTCGACGACGTCAGAAAGCTGAAGAAATTCGGCGACGAGCTGGAGAAGATGCTGTCGAACGACTTCGCGAAGGATGCGGAGGCGAGGCGGACGGACGACGGAGTGGAGCTGGCGTTTGCGCGTGAGGTCGAGTTCAACGTGGTGCGCCTAATGGAGGACTGCCGCTACGGACAGCGCATCGACGATTTCGCGGTGGACTATTTCGACGGAGAGTGGAAGCCGTTCGCGAAGGGACAGGCCGTAGGCATACGGCGGCTCATCAGGCGCGAGGAAAGTGTGAAGGCGACGAAGGTGAGACTCAGGATCGTCCACTGCGAAATGACGCCGCTGCTAAAGGACTTTTCCGTCATGCGCTGCGGATTGAAGCGCAACGCGTGGTTCAAGGATTTCGAGAAGCGCTCCTTTTCGAAAGACCGCACCATAGAGGGGCGTCATGTCAAAATCGATATCGACCCGAATGTCGGCAAAGGGCGCTATCGCATCGACCCGGACGGCGACGGCTTCAGAATCAGCGCCTTCGACGAGGAATGCGCGCAGGCGGCGATTCGCGAACTGTGCGCGAAGCTCCGCGACAAAGCAGGCATGGAGGATGTTGTCGAAATCAAGGCGGCGCAGCACCCCGACCCGCGCGGCGGCCTCATGCTCAAGATACGCACGAACGGCGGCGAGTGGCGCGATGCGGCCGGCCGCGGCCGGGTGTTCGCCCACTCCAACCTCGGCAACTGGGGCGAGAAGAATCTGCTCGATCCGGTCCTGTATCATGACGACGACGGAACGTGGCACGTCTACTACAAGGACCGTCTTCAAGGAGGCAAGGACTGCCACGCCGTCAGCTGGGGAAAGGACAACTTGACGGACTGGGGCCGCCAGAACTGGGTTGACAACGACCTGGACCGCGAGCGTCTGAAGAAAGCGCGCGCAGGCAGCGGGATATGGCGGCTCACGAAAGAACAGGTCGAGAAGCTTGGCAAGTCCGAATGGCACCCCGGCCCGCCGTGGCATTTTACGCTCGACAGCGCCAAGGACGACGAGCCGCGCTACGGCGAAGCGGTGCGCGAGGCGAAGCCCGCCCTCCGGCTCAAGTTCACGGACAAGCCCGCGTACCCGATATCACGCAACCTCATCGGAATTTTCTTCGAGGATATCAACAGCTCGCACGAAGTGTACTCCGCGAACCATGCAGGAATGCACAAGGTCCATGGCTTCCGAAAGGATATATTTCAGGCGCTTGACGCGCTCAAGCCGCGCTTTGTGCGCTTCCCCGGCGGATGCATCGTGCATGCGCGCGACTTCAAGTCGATGTATCACTGGAAGGAGACCGTCGGCCCGCTTTCGCAGCGAAAGGGCAAGCCCAACTTCAACTGGGGCGGTTTTCAGGATTTCGCGCTTGGCTATTACGAATACTTTCAGCTCTGTGAAGATTTGGGTGCCGACGCGCTGCCGATTCTTCCGGCGGGCGTGACGTGTCCGAATCCGCAGATAGCGATGACCGATGCCGAGCTCGACCAGCTTGTTGCCGATACGCTCGATCTCGTCGAGTTCGCGAACGGCGACCCGAAGTCGTCGAAGTGGGCGAAGCTGCGTGCGGAGATGGGCCACCCGAAACCGTTCGGGCTCAAGTACATAGGTCTCGGCAACGAAGAGGACGTGAACGACTACTTCGAGCGCGGCTTCACGAGAATTTACACGGCTGTGCGCGAGAAGCATCCCGATATAAAGATTGTAGGCACTGCAGGTCCGTCCTGTGGCGGGCGGGACTATGAGGAGGGCTGGCGGCTTGCGAAGAGGCTTAAGGTTGATATTGTGGACGAGCACTACTATGTCGGGCCCGGTTGGTACTACGCCAATCAGCTCTTCTACGATGATTACGACCGCAACGGACCGAAAGTCTACGCGGGTGAATACGCCGCACACAAGGAGGGGCGCGTCAACGATATGGAAACCGCCCTCGCCCTGGCGATACACCTGACGAACCTGGAACGAAACGGCGATATTGTCGAGATGTCGAGCTACGCACCGCTTTTTGCCAAAAAGGGGGCGATACGCTGGAGCCCCGATCTCATATATTTTACCGATAATGAAGTTGAGCTTACGACAGACTACTGGGTGCAGTGGCTATTTGGCAACTTCGGGGGCGAGAGGTATGTGCCTCACGACCTCGAGATTGTCCTCCCGGGCGGACGCGCCGGCAGAAAGGCTCGCACGGCCGACGGCTCGCCCTGTATGGGCAAGCTTGGCCCAGACGACTCGCAACGCTTCTACAACCGGTTCTCGTCAAGCGTCGTCAAGAACAAGAAAGGCACTGTTGTCAAGATTGTCAACTCGACGGCTTTTCAGTTGCCGTTCACTGCCGATTTTTCGTCCCTGGGCGTGAAGAAGGGCACAAAGGCGCGGGTTGTGGAATTTAAGGGGGCCTATAATGACATGAGGGCCAAGCCCCACAGCCGCGTGACTCTTATAGGCCCCGATGTCGAATGTACCATACCGGCGTATTCCGTTACCTTGATTGTGTTTTAGCCCATCGCCGGCAGAGGCAGACCACCGGGCTGATTTCGACCGTGGCGGGATACCCCGCAAGCGAAGGTGTCAAAAACCGCTAAAAGAAAGCGATTAAAAAAAATTTAAAATACCCCCTTGCGCTCGTGGGGGCAAATATGATATACTATGCACCCGTTCGCCCGATGAGGGTTGAACATCGGTCTTTGAAAGTTGGCGCTAGAGAAAACAGTAGATGTTTGTGTGAGGAGCCGGGCTGCCCGCGAGGGCGGTCCAAACTAAAAACTTTCTTTTTCTGAGAGTTTGATTCTGGCTCA
>JAZQBR010000304.1:0-7867 GCA_045545855.1 Kiritimatiellia bacterium
ACGATCCGACTTAAGCAAATCAAGTTCGACGCCGAAGCGCGTCAGAAGATACTCGCAGGCGTCGAGAAGCTCTCGAACGCCGTCACCTCGACCCTCGGCCCGTCCGGCCGCAACGTCATTCTCGACAAGAAGTTCGGCTCGCCCCAGATCACCAAGGATGGCGTCACCGTCGCCAAGGAGATCGAGCTGCCCGATCCCTTCGAGAATATGGGCGCGCAGATGGTGAAGGAAGTCGCCTCCAAGACGAACGATGTCGCCGGCGACGGCACGACGACGGCGACGCTTCTCGCCGAGGCCATCTACCGCGAGGGGCTCAAGAACCTGACGGCCGGCGCCAACGCGATGGCTCTCAAGGCCGGCATCGACAAGGCCACGGCCGCAGTCGTCGCCTCGATCGCCAAGCAGGCCAAGAAGGTCAAGACCGCCGACGAGATAACGCAGGTCGCGACGATTTCGGCCAACGGCGACGAGGAGATCGGCAAGATGATCTCCGACGCGATGGACAAGGTCGGCCAGAACGGCACGATCACGGTCGAAGAGGCCAAGACGCTCGACTCGTCGCTTGATGTCGTCGAAGGCATGCAGTTCGACAAGGGCTATCTCTCGCCGTACTTCGTCACTTCGCCCGAAGACATGGAGTGCGAGCTCGAGAATCCGTTCGTGTTGCTGTTCGAGAAGAAGATTTCGAACCTTCAGGACCTTCTGCCGCTCTTGCAGCAGGTCGCGAAATCGGGCCGTCCGCTGATGATTATCGCCGAGGACGTCGAGGGCGAGGCTCTGGCGACGCTCGTCGTGAACAAGCTGCGCGGCACGTTCTCGGTGTGCGCGGTCAAGGCGCCGGGCTTCGGCGACCGCCGCAAGGCGATACTCGAGGACATCGCGGTGCTTACCGGCGGCAAGCTGATCAGCGAGGATATCGGCGTCAAGCTCGAGAACGTCACGATCGACATGCTCGGCCGCGCGAAGAAGGTCGTCGTCGACAAGGACAACACGACGATTGTCGAGGGCCTGGGCAAGAAGGCCGACATCGACGCGCGCGTCGCGGTCATCAAGAAGCAGATCGAAGACACGACTTCTGACTACGATCGCGAGAAGCTGCAGGAGCGTCTCGCGAAGCTCTCCGGCGGCGTCGCGCTCATCAAGGTCGGCGCTGCGACGGAGGCCGCGATGAAGGAGAAGAAGGACCGTGTCGACGACGCGCTGCACGCGACACGCGCCGCGGTCGAGGAGGGTGTCGTCGCCGGCGGCGGCGTCGCCTACCTGCGCGCCCAGAAGTCGATCGAGGCCCTTGACCTCGCGGGCGACGAGAAGGTTGGCGCCAGCATCGTGCTTCGCGCGATCGAGGCGCCTCTCAGAAAGCTCGTGAACAACGCCGGCCAGGAGGCCGCGCTCGTCATCGCCAATGTCAAGAAGGCGACCGGCACCAATGGCTACAACGTGCGTACCGGCGAATATACCGATCTTCTGAAGGCGGGCGTCGTCGACCCGGCCAAGGTCACGCGCAGCGCGCTTCAGAATGCGGCGTCCATCGCGGGGCTTCTGCTCACGACCGACTGCATGGTCACGGATCTTCCTGAAAAGAAGGATTCCTGCGGCTGCGGCGGACATGGCGGGCCCGGCGCCGGCATGGACGGCATGATGTAACCGGCCTTCGAGCCGGCATCAGGCGAAGAAAAGGCGGGGTGCCGGATATCCGGCGCCCCGCTTTTCTGCTGGCGCGACGGGGGGTAAATTTGGTATAATACAAAGCGAAATGGTCCACCATAACCACACCAAGGATACAGCAATACAATGAACACCGTACTGGTCGGCGCCCAATGGGGCGATGAAGGCAAAGGCAAGGTAATAGATTTCCTTACAGAGGAGGCGGATGTCGTCGTGCGCTTCCAGGGCGGCTCGAACGCCGGGCATACCGTAGTCGTAGGCGACAAGAAGTATGTTCTGCACCTCGTGCCGAGCGGGGTGTTGCACGACGGCAAGCACTGCGTAATCGGCAATGGCGTGGTGATGGATCCCTTTGATCTCATCAAGGAACTTGAGCAGGTCGAGAGCTGGGGCTTTGTGCTGAAGGGCAGGTTCCACATCTCCGAGCGCGCCCAGATGGTCATGCAGTGGCACCGGGCGCTCGACCGCGCCGAGGAGGCGGTTCGTCCCGAGGGCTGTAAGATCGGTACGACGGGGCGCGGCATAGGTCCCGCGTACGCGGCGAAGGTAGGCCGCTATGGCATGCGCGTCGGCGACATAATGAAGCCGGATTTCGCCGATATAATACGCAACCAGGTCGCCGAGGCCAACCGCGGCCTCAGGGCCCTCGGCGCCCACGAGCTTGACGCCGACGAGATGGTGAGGCTCTATTCGCCGGTCGTCCCGGCTCTCATGCCGTACGTGACCGATACGGTGCAGTATCTGCACGAGGCGCTTGACGAGAAGAGGTCCATACTTTTCGAGGGCGCCCAGGCGACGATGCTTGACATTGATTTCGGCACATATCCGTTCGTTACGTCGTCAAATCCGACAGCGGGTGGCGCGTGCACGGGCTCGGGGGTGTCGCCGCGCGCGATCGACCGCGTGATTGGCGTGATGAAGCTCTATACTACGCGCGTCGGCGAGGGGCCGTTCCCGACAGAGCTGCTGGACGCAGACGGCGAGACTCTGCGCCAGCGCGGCGGCGAGTTCGGCGCGACGACCGGGCGACCGCGCCGCTGCGGCTGGTTTGACGCGGTCGTCGGGCGCTACGCCCAGCGCGTGAACGGCGTCGACTACTGGGCGCTCACGAAGCTCGACGTGCTGGATACGTTCCCGGTAGTCAAGATTTGCACTGGCTACAGGCGCCGCGACGGGTTCGTCTACACGACGTTCCCGGCCGACCTTGACGCGCTTAAGCAGTGCGAACCAGTCTATGAAGAGCTGCCGGGCTGGCAGTGCGAGACGTCCCATACGACAGACTATTCCGAGCTCCCCGAGAACGCCAAGCGCTACATCAACCGCGTGCTGGAGCTTGTCGGCGGGCGACTCGGCGTGCTGTCGGTAGGCCCCGCCCGCGAGACGACGCTCAGGATAAACATCTAGCGGCGCGAAAGATGAGCGGCCAAATCGAGACAGGTATCGCGCCCCGCCACGTGGCGATAATAATGGACGGCAACGGGCGCTGGGCCAAGGCGCGCGGCAAGCCGCGATTGTCGGGCCACCGCGCCGGCGCGGACGCGTTGGACCGGGTCATGCACTACTGCCGCGACGCGGGGGTGGAGTATCTGACGGTCTACGCTTTCTCGACCGAGAATTGGAAGCGCTCGCGCGCGGAGGTTTCGGGGCTTATGCGGCTTCTGTCGTCGTTCATCAAGTCCAAGGAGAAGACTCTGGTGCGCGAGGGTGTGCGATTCAGGGTGATCGGCCGCAGGGCGGACCTTTCGGCGAAGCTTCAGCGCGAGATAGCCGCGCTGGAGGAGAAGACCGCAGGCGGCGGTTTTACGCTGGCCGTCGCGCTCAGCTACGGCGGGCGCGACGAAATAGTGCGTGCGGCGGAGCGTCTCGCCGCGTGCGGCGGCTTCGGCTCGGGGGGCGACGACCCGTCCGCCCGCGAAGCCGCGTTCGCGGCCTGTCTCGATACGGCGGGCATGCCCGACCCCGACCTTATCGTACGCACCTCCGGCGAGCTGAGGCTGTCGAACTTCATGCTTTGGCAGGCCGCGTACGCCGAATTCTATTTTACCGACGTCCTTTGGCCTGATTTCGACAAGGCCGAATTCGACAAGGCGCTTGAAAGCTTCGCGAAGCGCGAGCGCCGTATGGGAGGGAGACTCAAGTGAATGCGATTGCAAAACGTGTCGTCACAGCCCTGACGGTGGCGGCGCTCGTCGTCTGCGGCGTACTGTTCGCGCCGCCGGTTGTCATCGCCGCGGTTGTGGCGGCGCTCGGTTTTCTTGCCGTATTGGAGTACGGCCTTCTGCTGGCGCGCCGTCTCGACCCTGCGAGCGTGCCTTTCGTAGGCTTCTTCTGGCTGGGCTCGCTTCTTTTGGCCGCCGCGTTCGCGGTTCTGCCGGTCGTCGCGGCCGCCGCCCCCCAGAAGAATCTCATGCTGCTCTATCTGCTCGCGATAGTCAAGATATCCGATATGGGCGGCTTCGCCTTCGGGGTGGCGTTCGGCCGCCACAAGCTGTGCCCGTCGATATCGCCGAACAAGAGCTGGGAGGGGCTCGCCGGCTCGGTGTTCGCGTCTTGCCTCGTTTCGTCGGCGTTCATGCCGGTGACCGGCTTTGGCTGGCCGAAGGCGCTGGGCTTCGGCGTTGCGGCCGCGCTCGTGGGCACGTTCGGCGATCTTGTCGAGTCGAAGTTCAAACGCTGGGTGGGCGTCAAAGACTCCTCGTCGATGCGTCTCACGAACGGCATGGGCGGCATGCTCGATATGTTCGATTCGCTGCTGTTCGCCCCGGGGCTTCTCTACTGGGCGGCCTGACACCCCCGCCGCGAGGAGGAGATATATGCGAAAAACGACTGTTGAATACCGTGTGCCGTACGCCGATACCGACATGATGGGCGTCGTCTATTACGCCAATTACATGGTCCTTTTCGAGCGTGCCAGAAACGAGCTGATGCGCGAGTGCGGCTACAGCTACAGGCAGTGCGAGGCCGAAGGGTGGGGGCTGCCCGTCACCCACGCGGAGTGCAACTACCGCGGGAGCGCCCGCTACGACGACGTGCTCGAGATATCGGCTTGGGTCCAGGCGCAGAAGGGCGTGAGAATCGAGATTGCCTGCGAGGTTCGCCGTAAGGGCGAGGAGCGTCCGCTGGCAACGGGCTTTACGCGCCACGCTTTCGTCGACCTGAAGACCTTCAGGCCGTGCCCGCCGCCCGAACGCTTCATGCGGGCCGTGACGGAGGGAGGCGAATGACAACAGTCACCAAGACGGTGCGCTTCGATGCGGCGCACATACTGACGAACCACAAGGGACTTTGCAAGAACCTGCACGGCCACACGTACCGCGTAGACATTTCGGTCGCCAAAGCGGACGCGGACGAAGGCGATATGGTCATTGATTTCAAGGATTTGAAGAGAATCGCGACTGAGGTCGTCTGCGACCGCTTCGACCACGCTTTCATCTACAGCACGGCGTCGGAGGGCGAGTGCGAAATCGCGTCCGTCGTGGAGAGGCACGGCATGAGGGTGGTGCCACTGCCGTTTCGTTCCACCGCCGAGAATCTGGCGCGCCATTTCTTCGGGCAGCTCGCCGGGCGCATACCCGGCCTGGCGTCGGTTCGCGTGTGGGAGACGGCCGACAGCTGCGCCGAATACCGGGCGGAGCAGGCCTGATTAAAGGAGCGGCGGGCGATGCGGATTACTGGCGGAGAGTTTCGCGGGCGCATTGTGGCGGTGCCGAAATCCGGCGCGGTGCGCCCGACGCAGGATCGGGTCAGAGAATCGCTTTTCAACATTCTCGCGCCCGAAATCGCCGGCGCTGATTTTCTCGACCTCTTCGCCGGCTCCGGCGCGGTCGGGCTGGAGGCGCTTTCGCGAGGGGCGGCATCGGCCACATTCGTCGAGTCGAACCGGCGCCACATTGCGGCATTGACGCGCAATGTCGAGACGCTTGCGGGCGCGGCGGGGCGTGCGTACGCCATAGCCGCGGACGACGCCTACAGGTGGCTGGAGCGATATGCCGGCCCCGGCTTTTCAATAGGTTTCGCCGACCCTCCCTACGCCCTCGGAGCGGAGCGCGGCTACGCCGCCGTGCTCGCGACGCTCGCGGAGCGCGGCGTGATACGTCCGGGGGGCCTTTTCGCGGCCGAGATGACGGCGGTGCAGCGGGCGGAGGAGACGCCCGGGTGGGAGCTCCTTCGCGACCGGCGATACGGCAAGACGAGAATATGCATCTGGAGGAGAGCCAATGACTAGAGCAATAGCCGCCACAGCCGCCGCGCTGTCGTCCGCCGCGCTTGGCGCGTCCGCAGAGCCGCCGCCTGTCAGGGTGGCCTACAACTACTGCACGCTTTCGTATACGTTCGCCTATTACTCCGACGCCGAGTGGGCGGCGGAGGTCGACCGCCTCGCGCGCGCCGGCTACAACGCCGCGCTCGTGACAGACGGCACCTACAAGGTCTGGCAGAAGACGCTTCGCGAGCTTGGCTATGGAGATGAGGCTATCGCCGCGTTCATGCCCGATGAATGCGCCAGGGCGTGGTGGTTGATGGGCAATCTTGCAGGCGAGGGCGGCCCGCTTGACGCGAAGACGATTGACGGCGACGGTGCGCGCGGGCGCAAGATCTGCGATATGATGCGCGCGCGCGGCATAGAGCCGATTCTCCAGGGGTGCGTGGGCTTTCTGCCGAACGAGGGCCCCGGCGGCGCCGCGCCGGTCAGCCAGGGCAAGTGGAGCTGCTACGAGCGCCCGCCGATGCTGGACCCGACCACTCCCGCCTACGCGCGCCTCGCCGAGGTGTGGCACCACAGCCTCGAAGCCGTCTACGGTTTCAAGCCGAAGTATCTCGCCGGCGACCTGTTTCATGAAGGCGGCAATACCGGTGGTATAGACGTCACAGCGGCGACACGCGCCGTGCAAGCCGCCCAGCAGCGGGCGTTTCCCGGCGTGACATGGGTCGTTCAGGCGTGGAAGAGCAATCCTACGGCGGAGGTTCGCGCGGGGCTCGACCCGCGTTGCACGCTGATAGAGGCGCTTGTAAAGGACATGGGGTCGTTCGCGCGGGACGACGCGAGATGCGAGCTTGACTTCGGCGAACTGCCGTGGATTTGGTGCGAAGTGCAGAATTTCGGCGGCAACCACGGTCTCTACGGCAACCTAAAGACCTTCGCGCGCCTGGGACGCGCGGCGAAAGGCAGGGGCGCGCGGACGTTTCGCGGCTACGGCGCTCTTTCGGAGGGGTTTTTCACCAATCCGGTCACGTCCGATCTGTTCGAGGAGATGATGATGCGGCCCGCCGGCAGCGAAATGACCGACGCCGAGCTGGACGCGTGGCTCGCACGCTGGGTCGAGCGCCGCTACGCCAGCGACGACCCGCGGCTTCTGGCGGCGTGGCGGCTTCTCGCGGCGAGCGCGTACGCCTGCGACCGCTGCCAGGAGGGGACGACCGAGAATGTTATATGCGCGGCTCCATGCTGGACGGCCAACAGCGCGAGCACCTGGGGGCCGACCGGCGGGCTGTGGTACGACCCGGCCGAGCTGGAGCGCGCGGCGGCGCTCTTCGAAGAGGTGTGGCGCGAGCCCCGCTACGTCAAGGACGCTCAGGGCGCCGCCGCGCTTGAGAATCTCGCGCGCGACCGCTACGACCTGAGGCGCCAGACATGGGCGAACCGCCTGCGCGCGCTCGCCCCGCAGCTGAAGGAGAGCCGCGCCGCACGCCGTGAATTTCTGGCCGAGGCGGTGTCGGCGACGGCCTGCACGGCCTTCGGCGTGCCAAAGGAGTTTCGCCTCGCAACCTTCGAGGCAAGGGCGCGCGAGCGCGCGGGTGAGCGCGGCGCGAGGGCGTTCAGGCGGATGGTGACGACATGGGCCGACCCGAAATACGGGCGGACGACGCTCTCGGACTACGCGAACCGGGAGTACGTCGAGCTGGTGCGCGACTACTATCTGCCGCGCTGGAAGAGATTTCTGGAAGATTCAAAGGAGAGCGCGGAGTGAGCGGCTTTTTGATGTCGCTAAAAGACGTGTCGCTCGCGTTCGGCGGGCCGTCGGTTCTTGAAAAGGAAGTCGGAGGCCAAGCGGTCTTAGGAAGACAAAGGGCTATGACAACTCCTTGGCTCACAGAACGACATGGCTACGATCCGACTTCAAAGGAGAGCGCGGAGTGAGCGGCTTTTTGATGTCGCTAAAAGACGTGTCGCTCGCGTTCGGCGGGCCGTCGGTTCTTGAAAAGG
>JAZQBR010000305.1:0-12670 GCA_045545855.1 Kiritimatiellia bacterium
GGTGCTGCGCCCGCTGATGCTTTCGCGCAGCCACGGCCCGCGCGCCGCCGAAGTCGTCGCCAGACTCGAGCATGACGCCGCTCACAGGCCCGGCGAGCCTGACGCGCTCAAGCATCTGGAGGAAGCCGCCGCCGCCGCCCAGATCGCCCTCAGGGCCGCGCCGGACGAACCGCGCGCGAACGCCAACTTCTCGCGCGCCATTGAAGGCCTGAAGGAACTTCGCGAGACAAAGCGCGTGAACGACATCGTCGAGCGCTTCAAGAACGCCGGCCCCGAGTCGATTCTCCAGTCGTCGATGCACGAGTCGCGCAGGATTCTCGGCGCGGACCTTGCGGCCGCAGACGCCGGCGACGCTTTCGCGCGCGTCAGCGCCCACGACGCGCTGTCGTCTCGCGTCTCGCGCCTGGCCGATTCGTGGTACCCCGTGAAGGATGCCATATGCCAGGCCGTCACAAACGAAGCCCAGGCCGCCGAGATTGCCTCGCGCGTCGACGCGGTCCGCCTCAAGACGGCCGAGGCCGCCACGATGGTCGCCGATATGGATGACGCCGCCAAGTACAATCTGGCGGAGGCCGAGCAGGAATTCACCGATTTCTTCAAGATGGTCGCGACTCCCCCGTCGTCGATTCGCGAGGACCTCGTCGCGCAGTCCAACGCCTGGCAGGATGTCGCCGCCGAGTGCGGCAGGTCGTGGCAGCAGGAGGCGCTCGACTATACGCGGGTGTTCAGGGCGCGCTTCCCCGAATGGGCAGGTGCATACGAACAGATGGCCGCGGCCGATACCAACAAGCCGCCTTTCACGGCCGAAGCCCAGGCTGAAGTCTCGAAGCTCTCGACCGAGCTGGAGAAGATTCAAATAGAGTGCGCCAAGACGCCTCTCCCCCCGAAGCAGGAGGAAGCCGTCGCTATCATACGCCGCATTATCGAGCTTCTGCCCGATAACGGACAGGGCGGCGGACAGGGCGGCCAAGGCCAGAGCCAGCAGCAGCAACAACAGCAACAACAGCAGCAGCAACAGCAGAAGGACGACCGGCAGAAGGACGGCGGCGAGAACCAGGATGGCGGCGTGCAGCAGCAGGAGCCGCAGGAGCCGCCCGAGCCCCAGGACGGCGACGACGGTAAGGAGCGCGAGGGAGCCGGGGCCGGGGACGAACAGTCTCAGGACGAGCGCGAGCTCGAAGCGGTTTTGCGAAAGGCCCAGGAGCGCAGCGACGAGCACGAGGAGGATAAAAAAGCCCGCGCTCGCAAGGTTCGCCTGCCGCCGAACGAAAGGGACTGGTAGCCGCCGCATGGTTTCGCCGGCAGAGTTCATCGACGACCCGAGATGGGCGGAGTGCATCCCCGAGACGCGCGAGAGCGCGCGCACCCGCCATCTGCCCGCCCATGAAGACTGCGCGCCGCTCGACGCGGACCGGGCCGCCGGCCATCTTATGGCGGGTGGCGCGCTCGGCCGCATGCCGGGCTACGAAGAGCGTCCCGGCCAGCTCGAAATGCTCCGTGCGATTGCCGCCGCCTTCAATTCGCGCGAGCATCTCATGGTCGAGGCCGGCACCGGCGTCGGCAAGTCGCTCGCCTACCTCGTGCCGGCTATTCTCTGGGCCGCCTCGAACGACACGCCTGTCGTCGTCTCGACCGCTACGCGCAACCTGCAGAGCCAGCTTGTCGGCTCTGACATACCCAAGGCACTCGCCGTTCTCGGCGACGAGGCCCCGAAGTTCAAGACCGCTCTCTTGAAGGGACGCGGCAACTATCTCTGCCTCAGGGCCGTAGCCGAATTCTTCGCGCCCGGCTTTTGGACGATGTCGCGCGAGGAGCAGGCCGAGATGCCGCGGTTCATCGAGTGGCTGCAAACGACCGCGGACGGCGACCTCGACACATACGACGGGCTCCCGCGCCAAATGCTCGCGTGCCCGGGCGAAGAGTGCGGCGGGCGGCGCTGCCAGTACTACACGCGCTGCTTCGTATACCGCGCGCGCAAGAAAGCGGCCGAAGCCCATCTCGTCGTCGCCAACCACTCGCTCGTCCTTTCGGAGGCTCTCGGCGGCGCGGCGTCGATTCTGCCCGCGTACGGGCGGCTCGTCCTCGACGAGGCGCACAATCTCGAAAACATCGCGACAGACCAGCTCAAATGCGAGTTCTCGATCGAGGCGCTCGCCCGCATACTGAACCGCCTGATGCGAAAGGGCGGCGGACGCCGCGCGCGCCCCGGCGGCGTGCTGGCCTCGGTCGAGCGTCAGCTCCAGAAGGGGATGCTCGCCGGCAACGCCGCGGCCGAAGGCGTAAGACGCTCGCTCAACGAAGCGCCCGGCTCGACGGTCCGCATAATGGCGGCGGCCGAAGACGTGCTCGCGGTCGCCGAGCGGCTGATGGCGCCGGTAAAGGACGCCGATGTCGTGCGGTACAGGTTCTCCGACGGCAGGCGCCGCTACTCCGTGCGCGGACTCTTCAGGGAGTACTCCGACGAGGAGTGGAGCGAGGCCGCCTTGGCCGAGGCCGAAACGCGCCTTGAACACGAGCTCGCCGGCATGGTTAGACTTCTCCACGACATGCGCGATACTCTCGGCGGCGCGACCCCCGAGGGCGAGCTTAACTACTTTGGCGACCTTATGACCCAGCTCGGCGGTGTGGCCGACAGCCTTGTCGAGTTCGCGAACGAGACCCACTTCGTGCTGCTCGGCGACCGCATGACCCACGCCTATTGGGCCGAGCGCTTCGAGACCGGCGGCGGATACGGCAAATGGAAGCGCCCGCGCCGCAAGGCCCTGCGGCTCGTCGCCGCGCCTCTCTCGGTCGCCGAAGAGCTGAAGAAGTTTTTGTACGAGCCGAAGGATTCCGTAGTGCTGTCTTCGGCGACGCTGAGGGTCGGGGCCGACTTTCGCTACATGGCCAGGCGTCTCGGTTGCGTCGAGCGCTTCAGGAGCTTTGTCGCGACGTCGCCTTTCAACTACCTCGCGCAGGCGCGGGTGCTGGCGCCCGATTGTCTCGCCGACCCTTCGGCCGACCCCGCGAAATATGCCGCCGAGCTGGCGGAGATTCTCGGCGAGGTCTTTGCCGTCACCCGCGGGCGCGGGCTTGTCCTTTTCACGAGCTACGAGATGATGAACTCCGTCGCCGCCATGGCGCGCGAGCGTCTCGCCGCCGCCGGTCTGGAACTGCTCGTGCAGGGCGAAGGGCGTTCGCGCGAGGCGATGACCCAGGCGCTCAGGAGTCTCTCCGGCACGGTGCTCTTCGGCGCCCAGTCGTTCTGGGAGGGTGTGGATGTCGCCGGCGAGGCGCTCTCGTGCGTTGTGATAGCGCGCCTTCCGTTCGCGCAGGTCGGCGACCCGATAGTCGAGGCGCGGCGCGAACAGATCGATCGCGACGGCGGCAGCTCGTTTCGCGACTACTCGCTGCCTGAGGCCGTCATAAAGTTCCGCCAGGGCTTTGGACGGCTTGTGAGATCGAAGCGCGACAGAGGCGTTGTCGTCGTGACGGACCCGCGCATAGTCACGAAGAACTACGGCGCGATCTTCAGAAAGTCGATACCCGCCTCGGTCCACACGGTTGCCGACCGCAGCCGGCTTGTCGAAGCGGTGGAGGAGTTTTTCGCCGGCTGGCCGGGCGGCCCGTCAGATGTCTGAAATGAAACGTCGATACACATGAACAACTCGAGAAGAAAGGCGGCCTTCGCGCTCGCCAGGTGGCTCGCCACCAAAGACTTTCCATCCGAAATGCTGCCGCAGGGCGCCGAGCGCGCCTTCGTCCAGGACCTCGTGTACACTGCGATAAGACGCCTGCGGCCGCTGAGGCGCGTCCTCGGCGAGCTGGTCAGGCGCTGGCCGAAAGGCGAGATGGAAGCTCTCCTCTACATTGGCGCGGCGCAGATTCTCTACATGCCCGACGTCCCCGACTTCGCCGCGGTCAACGAGACTGTCGAGGCGGCCAAGGAGTGCGAGAACCCGAGCATAGCCAAGGTGGTCAACGGCGCCCTCAGAAACCTGCTGCGCCGGCGCGGGGAGCTTGAGGCCATGATCGCCGCAGGCCCTCTGGAGGAGCGCGAGAGCTACCCGACTGAAATCGTGCGCCGCTGGACCGAACGTTACGGCGCCGAAGGCGCGGCGGCTCTCGCCAAGTGGCACAACGAGCCGGCCGAGACTTTTCTCGCCTATCGCGACGGACGCTTCGAGCGCCTTGAGCGCGGCAGGCGCGTCGACGGGATGCCGGGCTATGAGAGCGGCGAATTCATCGTCCAGGATCCCGGCGCCTCTCTCGCGGTGGAGCTTCTTTCGCCCTGCGCCGGCGAGAGCGTGCTCGACGCGTGCGCGGCGCCCGGCGGCAAGACGATTCAGCTCGCCTGGCGCGGGGCCAGGGTTGTCGCGTGCGAAGTGAACCCCCGCCGCCGCCGCCGCCTTGAGGCGAATATCGCGCGTGTCGGCGTGCCGGCGAGCGTCGTGCCGTCGCTCGACTTTTCGTCTGGCGGCGCGGCGGCGCGCGAGTTCCCCAAAGTGCTCGTCGACGCGCCGTGCTCCAATACGGGCGTCCTCCGGCGCAAGCCCGACGCCCGCTGGAACTGGAGCCTCGAGAAGCTCGCCGCCCTCGTGAAGCTTCAAGCCGGCATACTCGACCAGTGCGCGCCACACGTCGCCCCGGGCGGCTCGCTCGTCTACTCAACTTGCTCGAACGAGCCGGAGGAGAATGGGCTGCAAGTCGCGGACTTCGTCCGCCGCCATCCGGAGTTTCGGCTTGTCGACTCGAAAGAGTCGGTGCCGTTCGTCTCTGGCCGCGACGGCGCCTTTGCCGCGCTTCTCGTCAAGTCCGCCGGCGCTTGATTTCAACCTTGAATGCGCAGTTGGCTTCTCGCGCAGCGCCTTACGGCGCGCGCCAGACGAGGCCGGGCACTTCGCGCGGATGGTCGCTTGTGCCCATGACAGGCGTGAACGAGCCGATCCACTTCCAGCCGCCGTGCTTCGGGAGCGTGAGCTTGACGCGGTTCTCGCCTTTCTTGAGGCGGATAGGCGTCGGCTCGCGGTACCAGTAGTCCTCGTCCGCGAGCGGAATTTCTTTCGGGTTGCCGCGCGTCGCCGGGTGGGCCCAGGCGGGCGGCGCTATCGCCTCGCCGTTCAGCTCGATCGTCGCGCCATGCTTGTTCCATTCGCCGAGGGCCGGTGTCGGCGCGTCGCGGCTGCGTCCGTCGGAGCGCGAGAAGCCGGTCATGCCGATCCACGCGCCGCACTCTACATCCCGCTCGCTCGTTATCAGCGCTTCCAGAACCACCGTGCCGTCGGCCGAAGGCGCGTATGCGCTTTTGGGGAACCAGAAGTGGCGCGGATATACCGTCGCCTGCGGGATGTCCGTCGCGAGCGTCCGGCCGTCCGCGTCGCGCATCGTCCAGCGCATTTGCGTCTGTGCGACATAGGGGAAGGGGTGGGCGAGGCCTGCGAGCACCTTGTCGCGCTGGGCGATGGCGCGGCGCTCCAAATCGGCGGCGAGCGCGAATCTCGGGTCGTCAGGCCGCGGCAGGCGCGCATAGAGCGCCGGCTCGTCGCGCTCGCGCCCCCGCCAGAGACTGTCCGAGAGCAGCACCACCGCCGGATATACGGCGTTCATGCGCGCCACGTCCTCGGTGTCGGCGATGCAGTCGTCGTGCCAGACGCATATTTCGGCGCCGAGCTTTTCTTCGGCCCGTCCCCATCTGCACGGCTGCTGGTACGCGGCGACAGAGAGCAGTTCCTCGGGGTCGACATGGTTGATGTAGAAGCTGTTCTGCGAGTCGACGTATGGCGTCGCGTCGCCGCGCGGATCCACCGCGCCCATCCACAGGTGCTTGATGCGCTGGCCCGGCAGCCGCAAGCCGGGCGACCACCCCATGAGCGTGCGCCCCGCCCCTGTCACTTTCGCCGCCCAGTAGTCGAGGTGGCTTTGCGGAACCTTCTCGCCGGGCTCTCGCGCCTCGTCGGTGCCAAGGTGGACGATTGGCATCTCCTCCGGCGTCGCGAGGGCGCACAGTTCTTCTATGAGTTCGCCGAGAATCGCCTTCGCGCGCTCGTCCGCGAGAGAGGCGATGCCTGTCGCCCGCCGGAAGGCGAGCGTGTGGCCTGGCATGTCCAGCTCAGGCACAACCGTGACGCCGCGCGAGCGGGCGTAGGCGACGACGCGGCGGAACTCCTCCTGGGTGTAGTAGCGGCCGGTTTGGCGCGAGAAGGCTTTGCCGGCCTGCAGCTCGGGGTGGCGTTTCGATTCCAGGCGCCAGCCGTAGTTGTCGGTCAAGTGCCAGTGGAAGATATTGAGTTTGTAGAGCGCCATGTGGTCGATGAGGTCGAGTATCGACTGCACGCTCTGGTAGTTGCGCCCGCAGTCGAGCATGAGACCGCGGTATCGAAACTCCGGCCAGTCGCAGATGGTGCAGTCTGGCACGCTCTCGCCGCCGGCCTCTGCCAGGCGTTTGAGCATGGCGAATGTCGTTTCGGCGTATCTCCGCCCCTCGGCGTCGCCGTCGATTGTCGGCTTGCCGCCGCTTACGCGAAGGCAGTACCCGCCCGGAACTTCGGTCGGGGCGGGGGCTTTGCCGTCCGCCGGCCGCGCTTCGGCATTCGCTCCCGGCGAGGCGAATCTCGGCCGCGGCATGAGCTCGTCCAGCGCCCCTGCGCCGGCGTTCAGCGACAGCGCCGCCATGGCGGCGAATGCAATTATCGTATTTTCCATGCCCACATTATACTATGGCGTCCCGCCTGATGTCAAGGGCGCTCCGCGCCTCGCTACGGCCAACGCATTAAACCTAAATTCCTCCGCTCAATTCCCCGATAAATGGTTATATCTCACGCAGAGGTGCAGAGAGGCAGAGCTTTAAGAGATTACAGCGCTATATTGGAAGGCATGTGATTTCACCATTTTGGTGAATGAAACTACCGTCGTGTTTTCTGTTATAATTTTATATTTCTTCAAATTTTTGAGTTTTCTCTGCGCTCTCAGTCTCTCTGCATCTCTGCGTGAGACCTTCAACCGAGGATATTAGGTTAAAAGCCGATTATTCCCCTTTGGGGCCCCTGAATCGTTTTTAATGCGTTGGACGCGTTTTATCCTTGCAATTCTGGTGGGAGAGTAGCGGCATAAGAGGAATCAGGGTAAGCCTTTCGACTCTTGGAGGTGGCGATATATCCAATTTGGATCGCGGCGGTTGTCCAGTACGCCATAGACGCGCGCTTCTCCGTCCTCGATGTCATAATAGATGGAATAGGGGAACCTGCGGGAGAGTGCGCGACGGAATCCAAAACGCTTGTTGTGAATACCCGCGTATAGGGCAAGCGATTCGATCTCTCCATAGAGTGTGTCGCTAAAATAATCGCCCACGCCAGGCCCTTGACTTTCATAAAACCAATAGCCGTCGCGAATATCGTTGTGGGCTGAATCTAGAATCCTAACGAGCATGAACTTCCTCGTACAGGCGACGTTTCGACTCGGCGACAGACATAAAGCCTTCTTCGCCAGCCGCAACGCGGCGGCGACGCTCAGCCAAGACATCGCCGTGCCAAGCCGGAGGTTCCGGCTCTGCCGTAGCGGTCATTGCCGCCCACAGGTATTCCATCGTCTTGACGCGCTCGTCAGCCGACATCCTGTCTATCGCTTCCATTACTGCTGGCATGGCTTTGTTCCTTTCACTGGCTACGGCGCATATTATATCATATTTGACCGTTTCGCGGTCACAAACTTCTTGATTTTCTCTCCAAGCGCCGCTCCCCGCGGGATGGCGAAATTGCTCTTTCTGCTTTTCCTTCCCCGTTCGGGGAATGCCGCCTCGCATAAGTTTTGGTAAAATTTTCACCATCAAACACCAATAGGAGGTTAAAATGAAAATGATGTTCAAAGCGATACCACTTTTGGCCATCTGCGCGGCTGCGCCGGCGATGGCCACCATGACGGTCAACTACGACTTGGGTACGGCTAAAGCTGTTGATTGGTTAGGTAGTGCCGGCGACAATAATTTTGCGAATGCGTCAAACTGGTCTGACAATACAGTGCCGCAGGAGAACACATCTTGGCGATACGCTCATTTCAACCTCGTTTCGCCTACAGTGGTTACAAACGCTTTTAATGATGCGTATGGCGCCCAATTCAATCTATTCGGTGTAGTGGTGGAGGCTGGTTCGGCTCAATTGACTATCGGCAAATTGTCCGCTCCGACTTCGCAGGCCTCGAAAATGATGCGTTTCTATCCTGCCACTAATAATAGAACAGCCTTTGTTAATTATTCAGATACACATGCCATCTTCGACTGCTATGTCAATTTCTTTGGTTTTCGCGACAATGATGGCAGGTCTGGCGTACATCCCGGCGCAGAGTATAATCAAGAGCTCAGGATGCGTGACAGAGCCGGATATACGCTTGTGTTCTTCTCTGGCGAGCCTTCATGGTCTGATTACCGCAAGACTAGCGTCATCAACAAGAAAATCGACTGTGATGAAAATTCTGTCAGCAACAACATCGAGATACAGGTAGACCATATAGTCCTGCTTGCCGAAGGTTCCGAAGCCGAGTGCGCAGATTTCACGGTCGATGGTACGCTCGTTGTATCCAATGCGACTGTAACGGCGAAAGGTTCGCTGTCCGGTAATGGCGAGATCGTGGTCGCCGGCAATGGCGGCACAATCTCCGCCGCTTCTCTGCCCTCCAAGATTACGCTTGCTCCCGGCTTTTCGCTGAACGGGAATAATCGCCTCGTCACATCGTTCGAACTCAAGGTGGCCAAGCATGATGGCTTGACGGTGACGGCTGACAACTTTGATATCAAACCCGTGGGCGTCACCCCGGCGGCGCTCGACGCGTCCATTGCCGAAGAAGGGGACTATTGGATTGTGACGATTGCGCCTTCTGAGTTTATTCCATGCAAGACTGATGTTTGGGGTCAGGCGTGGGACGGCGGTTCGACTTGGAACGGCGATGTCGCCTGCGAAGCGGGCCGTCACTATATCGTACGAAGTCAGAACAATGCCTCGCAGAATCCGGCCAACCGCCGTTTGAACAGTCCTAAAGACGATCCGGGCGGCACGTTCCCGGGTGATTCCCTGACGCTTGTCGCCGATAGCGGTCTGTGCTCCCTCCTCGCCCTCAAGGGTAATGCCGCCTATACGTTCAATCGGCTCAACCTTGGCGCAAACGGCGCTGTGAGGTTCTATACGGGGGCGACAACTGTCGCCGGCAACATCTATGTTGGCTCTGACACGGCAAACGAGCCGGCGTCTTTCGGCAACAGTCATGAAACAGCTTGCACCGTCTCGGCCGACATTTCCGGAACAGGTTCGCTTCATATCCAGCCTACTGATGTAAACAACACCGTGAAAAACTTCAACCTCACTCTCAGCGGCGACAATTCGAATTTCACCGGCGAGCTTGTAATCGAATCAAATACGCATGAGGAAACGTTGGCCAAAGCATACGTCACCATCACGACCGCTAACGCTCTCGGCGGCGGCAAGGTAACCATAGACAATTCCACGCTGAAGGTGCTGGACGACATTACTGCGGATCAGACGTTCACATTCTCGAATTCGCCTGTCGTTGAAGTCGCGAGCGGGAAAACGCTTACGCTTAGCGGCTCCGGTTCTTCAGGTGCAGTTATCGTTTCTGGCGGAACGCTCAAGGCGGCGAATGCGTATGCCGCGGGCGGTATTGAGATTGCCTCCGGTACGGCGGAACTCCCGTCGGTGTCGGCTACGGCAGAAGAACTCTCCGCGCGCAAGTTCCCGGCGAAGGACTGGCTTTTCGTGCCTGGCGGCTCGCTGGAGTCGAGCGCGGCCGACAACCTTGCGCTTGTGACAGAGAAGAAGGGCTGGTCGCTGCCCGCGAACTACGGCCTTGCTGGAAAGTGGATGACGACGCTCGGCCAGCGTGCGGAGTCTGTAGCGGGTGTAGAGGGTGTAATGCTGACCGTCTCCGGCAGGGTAAGAGGATTTATGATTGTCATCCGCTGACGAAAATATGGTATAATGTGGCCGATGAACAGATTGTCTTTATCAATAGTCGCTTCGGTCGCAATTGCGAACGCCGCATGTGCGGCGTTCGTTCCTCCTTCTCGCGAGGAGGCCGCGAAAAGGCGCGAGGTGTGCGTAACCGGAGTGGTGACGTGCGTCGCGTATTGGCAGAAGAATAGTTTCGTTATCGCCGACCCGGGGGACCCTGACGGACCTGCGCTTTATGCGACAGGTGAACATCCCGACGATAAATCGACGCCGCTCCCCGATGGCGGGATTGCGGTCGGCGACATAATCGAGGTGAAGGGCAACTGGGCGTCGATGCTTTTCGCCGCTGGTATCTACGCTACGCACTACGAGCGTCTTGGGCGTATGCCTCTCGCCAGGCCGCCGCAAAGGTATTTGCACGAATTCGCGCAGGGCAGGCGCGACAACCAGCGCGCGGCGATTTCGGGCGTCGTCCACCGGGCATGGGCGCTGGACGCCGGCCACTCCGAGCTTTCGCTCGCCACGGTGGAGGGAATGCTGAATGTCATAGTGCCTTTGCCGGAAGATCGCGCCGGGAAGCTGGTCGACGCCGAAGTGACGCTCTCCGGAGTCGCCATGAGCCGCTTCAACCACCGTGCAGAGTTCCTGGGCGTCATGCTCGAGGTCGCCGGCGAAGATGGGGTCGAGGTGACGCGCAATGCGCCGGACGACCCGTTCGGGTTGCGGGAAGCGCCCCTCAACGCCACGCTCGCGTGGTCGCCGGATGGAATCGACGGACATCGCGTGAAAGTGCGCGGGACGGTCACGCTCTCGCACGCGAACGGCATTTTCTATCTTCAGTCGGGCGAAATGGCGCTGCGCGTTCTGTCGAATGAACCGCCCCCCTCTGCGACAGCGGTGGAGGTTGTCGGCTTTCCGGTTATGATTGACGGCGTCGGTCAGCTCGCCGACGCCATCTGGCGCGAGAGCGGCTGTGCGCCGGAGGCTATTGCGCCCCTGGAACTTGATATGGGAGCGCTCACCAATCTCCAGTGCCGCTCCGACGTGTCATTCGTTGACTGCGACTGCCGCAAGACGTCCGTCACAGGGCGGCTCAGGCGTGTAGATCCTGCCGACAACGCCTTGTCTTTGCTTTTTCTCGATATTGGCGGGAGATACGTTCGCGTCGAAGTGGATGACGGTCTCTCCGACTGGATATTGGATGAGGTGGACTTCGAACCCCTTGTGAAGGTCGAGGGCATTGCGCGGTTCGATATGTCCGGCGAGGCGGCTCAGGGCCGCCGCCCCTGGCCAAACGCGCTGGTCGTGGAGGCGAAGAGCGACGGCCTGAAACTTGTCCCGGACGCCGAGTGGCGGCGGCGGCACGGGCTTCGCGCAGCGATGATCGCGCTTCGCTCGCTTGCCGTGCTTCCGCTGGCGTTCCTCGTTTTCGGCGCTGTCGCCTGGCGCCGCGCGGCCGGCAGGCGCCGCCGCAAGAAGCTGATCGACGAGGAGCGCCGGCGCATGGCAGACGAACTTCACGATACGATCGAGCAGCACATCGCCGGCGCGCGCATCTTGCTCGCCACGGCCGAAGAACGCATTGGCGGCGCCAACGAGTCCGCTTCAAAGGCGCTCTCGATGGCGGGCGAGGTGCTCGGCAACGCGAAGCGCGAGATTCGCGACGTGATTCTCAACCTCCGCAGCGAGGATATGATGACCCGTCGGCTTGCCGAGCTTGTGGCTGCCGTCGCAAAAGAATTGAACGAGCGCGGCGTCGTGCGGACGCGTTGCCGCCTGCGCGGCATCCCCGACGGACTGAGCGCGGGCGTAAAGGCGGACCTTGTAGCCGTCGTGCAACAGGCCGTCACCAACGCGGTCTCGCACGGGAAGGCAAAGAACATAGTCATAGTGGCCGACGGAGCGGAGGGCGCCGTGAAGGCGGCCGGCGGACGTTTCGTGCTGTGCGTTCTCAACGACGGCGAGCCGTTCGACGCGGACAAGGCGCTGGGCCCCGCCGCAGGGCACTTCGGTCTCGCCAATATGCGCCTCAGGGCGAAGCGCAGCAGGTTCTCTATAGAGTGGACGCGTGAAGGAAAATGGAACTCAGTGAGATTGGAGGTCTCGACATGATACGGGTTGCAGTGATAGACGACCATGCAGTTGTCCGCATGGGGCTCAACTACGCCATATCATTTGCAGATGATATGGAGTTCGCCGGCGAGCTGGACAGCGGAGAGGGCGCAGCGGCGTTTGTCGCCGTCAACAGACCGGATGTCGTTCTGCTGGACATCAGAATGCCGGGCGTCGACGGGCTTGCCGCGCTTGAGTCCATAATGACCGTCAAGCCGAGCGCGAAGGTGATTATGCTGACCACAAGCGACGCGGACGACAACATCTACCGGGCGATAAAACTTGGCGCGAAGGGGTACGTCGTGAAGGACCGCGACGCGAAAGTAATCTTAAAGGCAGTGCGCGAGGTCGCGTCTGGCGGCAGGTTTTTCCCCGAAGAAGTAATGAAGCTCTACCGCCAGCGGCAAATGACGCCTGACCTCACTGCGCGCGAACGCGATGTACTTGAAGCGATGGTGAAGGGCTACTCGAATCAGGAAATCGGCCAGGCGCTTTCGGTCTCGGCTGAATCGGCGAAAATCCACCTGAAGCACATCTTCGACAAGCTCGGCGTCTCGAACCGCGTGGAGTGCGCGCTTGAGGCGAAGCGCCGCGGATTCCTCAGGGACGACGCATAAAGTCGGATC
>JAZQBR010000306.1:0-5007 GCA_045545855.1 Kiritimatiellia bacterium
TGAGCCAGAATCAAACTCTCAGAAAAAGAAAGTTTTTAGTTTGGACCGCCCTCGCGGGCAGCCCGGCTCCTCACACAAACATCTACTGTTTTCTCTAGCGCCAACTTTCAAAGACCGATGTTCAACCCTCATCGGGCGAACAGGTGCATAGTATATCATATTTGCCCCCACGAGCGCAAGGGGGTATTTTAAAAATTTTTTATTCGCTAACCACCGCACCCGTTGGCTGCTCCCGGCGCGTCCGTGCGGCAAGAAGCTCGACCCTGCCGGAGGGGGTCGCCTTTGCCTGCCCGGCGGGGTCGGGCCACCCCGTCCGGCGGGGTAGGGTGCACCCCGCCCGGCAGGGTCGCGCTACCCTGCCGGAGGGGGTCGCGCGATGTGGTAAGGGCACATCGCTTCACCCCCTCCGGGGGGGTGCCGTTTTTGCCCACGGGGGGTCTGGCAGTTGCCTTGCGTCCATGGTGCCCGTCGACGATGGGGCCAACCACTGGGCTGATTCCGCCATGGGTGTCTCCCCCGCCTGATCATGTGAAAGATGAATATTCTACTCTTCGTGTCTCGTGAGAGGCTGTGAGATTGCCTTGAAGGAAACACGAAGAGAGGCAAGCGCGTTGCGCTTCCTCTGCAATGTGTCGTCCTTCATGAAACTCTCACATTTCTCACGACGACCGCTTTGCAGCGCAAATTGTCTATGCGGCGGGCCGTTGCCCGCCTATATGCCGGTTAGTGTCTTGCTGATGTTCTTTTCATTTCAGATTTGGCTTCGTCTGGTCTTGCAACCAGAAGCGCTCTTGAAATCTTGTATGTCGCTACCGTGAAAATAACAAAGCCGACAAGTCCAACGACCGTTCCCAGAAAACGGAATTCAGGGAATGTTCCATAAATGGCAATCAACGTCCCTAGGAGACCAATTAGAGAACCTGACACGGTCGCCGAGAATGACAAAAGAAACTGACGATCCGACATCGTTTTCTCCGCTTTGGCATTTTTCTCGGCTGATGCCGCCGCGTCCATCTGTCGGCTGCGCTCTGCCTCCGCCTCTGCCTCTCGTTTTCGTTCACGAAGAGACATAATCTGCGGTTCTATTTCAAGCAATTTGAATCTGACATCAATCAAGTCAGAAATAGCATTGTCAAGTCTTTGAGGATCGCATTCTTTGACCTGACCAGAAGTCTCAATGAACCTTCGCGCCAATGACGCACGCTTGAGAATTTCTCTCCATCCCGGCAGAACCATCTCAAATTCATCAGTGGTTACATCATATTCTCTAAATGAGGCAACAGTTTCCAACAAGCACAGAATCGTCGCCTCTTTCGCATCGTACAGCGCACGTTCACAATGCCTATACGCCTTAAACAAATCTTCTTTCGATTCTTCGGCATTTGCCTCTGTCTCAGCCCTCAATATGTGCTGTCCAGCATATCGAAGTTCATTCAGCGGAATTGTCAAATTATCAAGGCCAATACGCTCGTACAGTTTTATTGCCGCCTCGGCCTTTGAATAAAGCGACCTGACTTCTTCAACGCTCGGAGAAATCATACTCTAAAATCCTTTTCTTCCGAGCCAATCGCTCTTCTTCAGACAAAACAGGAAGACGAGACAGTGCGACACTTCCTCGTGCCGTCAGTCTATTTGACGCACGAACACTTCCGACATGAATATCCCAATGCGAAGCCGGAGTACGATCAACCTTGACAAACTTTGGTGTAACGTGAACCAGACTGGCCGTGTCCGTAAACGCCGACTTGAGAATATCCTTGAATGTCGCCATGTTGTCGCCTCCTTTCTCCTTCCGTGTAAGTAAAAACTGAACTGGTGCGGCGGCGGACTGCCGCCGCACCAGTTTGCCGCGCCGATATTACATTTCGGCGAGCTTCTTGAGGAGGGCATAGTTCTCCTTGAAGCCTTCCTCGGCGCCCTTGAGCATCTCCATGGCCTTCTCCTGGCCGATCTTCTTGACGAGCTGCTTGAAGCGGTTCTCGCCAAGCTCCTTCGAAACGGCGTTCGCCGCGAAGGAGACGGTTTCGGACTTGTCGGCGGAGTCGAGCACGAGCTTCTTGCCCGTCGCGTCCGGGTTGTAGCGCCAGAGCGGGAAGTGGACAGACTCCACGGCCGCCTTCTGGTGCGCCGGACCCGTCTTGGTGAGGAGACCCTGCTCGATGCAATGCGCGTACGCGATGATGATCGCAGGACCGTTGTAGTTCTCGGCCTCGTTGAACGCCTTCACCGTCGCCGCCGGGTTGGTGCCCATCGAGACGTACGCGACATAGACGTTCTTGTACTGCATCTGCATGAGACCGAGGTTCTTCTTGGCCTGCACCTTGCCGGACGCCGCGAACTTCGCGATCGCGCCGGTAGGCGTTGCCTTCGAAGCCTGCCCGCCCGTGTTGGAGTACACCTCGGTGTCCATGACGAGGATCTTGATGTTCTTGCCCGAGGCGAGAACGTGGCCAAGCCCGCCGTAGCCGATGTCGTACGCCCAGCCGTCGCCGCCGAGAACCCACACGCTCTTGCGCACCAGGTTGTCCGCGACCGCGAGGAGCTGCGCGCAGATCGGGCAGCCGTTGGCCTTGCCGGCCTCGCAGCCCTTCTTGAGGTCCTTGACGAGCGCGCGCATCTCTTCGACGCCCTGGCCCTTCTCGTCGTACTGGTTGACAGACTTGATCTTCTCGCAGAGCGCCTTCATTTCGGCCGGCGTCTTCTCGTGCGCGATGACCTTGTCGACGAGTTCCATGGCGAAGCCGTGGAGCTTGTCGGCCGAAACGCGCATGCCGAGACCGAACTGGGCGTTGTCCTCGAAGAGCGAGTTCGACCACGCCGGGCCGCGTCCGTCAGCGCGCTGGCAGTACGGGGTCGTCGGCAGGTTGCCGCCGTAGATCGACGAGCAGCCCGTCGCGTTCGCGATGAGGAGCCTGTCGCCGCAGATCTGGGTGAGAAGCTTGACGTAGGGCGTCTCGCCGCAGCCCGCGCACGCGCCGGAGAACTCGAACAGCGGCCTCTTGAGCTGGCTGTCGAGGAGCTTGCGGGTGTCGAGCTTCGCCGGGTCGACCTCGGGGAGCGAGAGGAAGAACTTCCAGTTCTCGGCCTCGGTCTTTCTGAGCGGAATCTGCTCGACCATCTTGAGCGCGCCCTTCGCCTTCATCGGGCATTGGACGACGCAGAGCTCGCAGCCCATGCAGTCCTCGGGGGCCACCTGAATCGTCACCTTCGTGCCAAAGTTCTTGGTGAGAGCCTTCGCCTCGGCCGACTTGAACGTCGCAGGAGCGCCCGCGAGATCGCCGTCGTTGTACACCTTCATGCGGATAGCCGCATGCGAGCAGATCGCCAGGCAGTTGCCGCACTGGATGCAGGCCGCGGGATCCCACTGCGGGATGAACGCCGCGACATTGCGCTTCTCCCACTGCGTCGTCGCCGTAGGCCACGTTCCGTCGACGGGCAGCTCGCTGACCTTGAGCGTGTCGCCCTTCTGCGCGATCATCTTCGCCGAGACGTTCTTGACGAACTCGGGCGCGTCGGCCGGAACCGCCGCAGGCATCTTGAGCTTGCCGGCAGGCGCCGCGGGATACTTGACCTCCTCGATCGCCGCGCTCGCCGCCTCGATGCACTTCCAGTTCATCTCGACGACTTCCTGGCCCTTCTTGGAGTAGGCCTTCTCGGCGTAGTCCTTGAGGACCTGGATCGGGTCGAGCACCGTTCCGTCGGCCTTCTTGAGCGTGATGCCCGAAAGCTTGAAGAACGCTGTCTGCAGAACCGTGTTCGTCCTCGTGCCCATGCCGTTCTCGCGGGCGATCTTCGCCGCGTCGATCACGTAGAACTTGAGCTTCTTGTCGATAATCGCCTGTTCGACTTCGTCAGGCATGTGGTCCCAGACCTCCGCCGCCGTGTAGGGCGACGCGAGCAGGAACACCGAGCCCGGCTTCGCCGCCTTGAGCATGTCGTACTTCTCGAGATACGGGAAGCAGTGGCACGCCGTGAAGTCGGCCGAGTTGATGAAGTAGGGCGAACGGATCATGTCGCTGCCGAACCTGAGGTGCGAGATTGTGACGCCGCCGGACTTCTTGGAGTCGTACTCGAAGTAGCCCTGGGCGTAGTTCTCGGTGTAGTTGCCGATAATCTTGATCGAGTTCTTGTTCGCACCGACCGTGCCGTCCGCGCCGAGGCCCCAGAACATGCACTCCTTGCGGTCGCCCTTCGGAACGACGAACGAGTCGTCGCCGAGGATGTAGCGGTTCGTGATATCGTCGACAATGCCCACGACGAAACCGTCCATCGGCTTCTCGGCCGCCATGTTCGCGTAGATGTTCGCACACATCTGCGGGGTGAAGTCCTTAGAGCCGATGCCGTAGCGGCCGGCGAGAACCTTCGGGCACGCGGTGAACTGCGAAACGCCGTTCTGCTTGGCCTGACGAAGCGCCGCCACCGTGTCGAGATAGAGCGGGTCGCCGATTGCGCCCGGCTCTTTCACACGGTCGAGAACCGTGATGACCTTCGCGGTCGCGGGAATCGCGCCGACGAAGTCCTTCATCGAGAACGGGCGGTAGAGGTGCACCTTGACGAGACCGACCTTCTTCCCCTCCTTGACGAGAGCGTCAACGGTCTCGTGAAGCGTGTCGCACCCGGAGCCCATCGCGACGGCGACATACTCCGCGTCGGGAGCGCCGACATAGTCGTAGAGCTTGTACGCGCGGCCGGTGAGCTTCGCGAGACGGTCCATGTACTTCTGGACGATCGCCGGCGTCGCCTCGTAGTACTTGTTGCACACCTCGCGCAACTGGAACGTCACGTCGGGGTTCGACGCCGTACCGCGCATCGTCGGGTGCTCGGGGTCGAGCGCGCGCTTGCGGAAGTCTTCGACATACTCTTCGTCGATCATCTGACGGATGACATCCATCGGTATCTCGTCGATCTTCTGCACTTCGTGGGACGTGCGGAAGCCGTCGAAGAAGTGGAGGAACGGCACCTTCGACGCGAGCGTCGCCGCGTGGGCGACCATCGCCATGTCGTGCG
>JAZQBR010000307.1:0-9153 GCA_045545855.1 Kiritimatiellia bacterium
ATGACAACTCCTTGGCCCACAGAACGACATGGCTACGACCCGACTTCCCCGACGGAAGCTCCCCCGCGCCAAAGCGCGATGAGCACGTCGGGGCGCCAGCCGGATTCCTTCACGGCCGCGGCCAGGCGCCACGAGTCGAGAAGGAATTCGTTAGCCGAAAGATAAGTTTTCGACTGTGACATGGCGTCAGAACCTGAAGGTAACGCCGACGCCGCCCCAGGCGAAGTCTTTGTACTTGCCGTAATCTGCGCCGGAGCCGTGTTCTGCGGCGTCGCGCAGGTCGCGGTCGATTGTCGAGCAGAAGGCGACCTTGGCAAAGAGGCCGAAGTGGTCGCTGAACCAGTAGTTGCCCTCAAGCATAATCTTGACCGTCGCGAGCCCGCCGTTGTGGAACTCGGTGAACCCGGCCGTCGGGAAGCACCAGTTGTAGCGGTGGTCGCGGTACACGAACGTCACCGAAGGCGTGAGCGTGAAGCCGTCGGCGACCTCGCAGTCGCGCTTGAGGCCGAACTGAAGAAGATCCGCATTGTTCTCATGGTACTCGTGCACCCAGTCGAAGAACGGCACGACAAACGGGTTCTTGAGCGCGAAGCTGTGGTTCCAGTCCATGGTGGTGTCGGTCTTGCCCCACATGTGCTCGTGGCGACGGTGGGGGTAGTAGTACCACACGACCGAAGTGCGGTAGTCGAGACCCCAGGTCTGATCGTCGTCGAACCAGAACGTGCGCCCGTAGTGGATGTTGAAATCCCATTCGTTGAACGCCTTGCCGTAGCTGCGGCGGCGCTTGTCGGTAAGGTCGGTGTTGGACCAGACGCCCACACCGAGATAGCCGAGGTCGAGATCGTCGATCGTGACAGACGCATTCACTTCGGCGTAGCCCTGAAGCGTCGGCTCGGAGTTCACCATCGAACCGTACAGCTGATAGCCGGAGTACATGCCGTAGTTGCCAAAGCCCCAGAGCGTCACAGCCGAGCCGGAGTCTTCGTTTTCGGCATCTGCCGCAAACACGCAGGCGGCCATGGCGGCCACTGCGGCGAACATCAGTTTCTTCATCGCGTTGTTCCTTTCTTGGTTGGTGTTTGGTTTGCCGGGCTGCGCCCGGCGGTTTAAACTGCTACTTGCCAGGATACGAGACGAGCGACACGACGTCATAGGCCTTGAGCTTGCCCTCGCGCGCGCCGAAACCGGCCAGTTCTATCGGGAAGACCATCTTGACGATCTTGCCGCCCAGCCGCTCGACGAGACGCGCGCCGGCGAGGGCCGTGCCGCCGGTCGCGAGGAGGTCGTCGACAAGAACGACCCTGTCGCCCTCTGAAACGGCGTCCTTGTGCATGTGCACCGTCGCCTTGCCGTATTCGAGCTCGTACTCCTCGCTTATCGTCTCGCGCGGCAGCTTGCCGGGCTTTCTGATCGGCACGAACGCGCAGCGGAGACGGTCCGCCAGCGCCGCGCCGAAAATGAAGCCGCGAGATTCCGGAGCGGCGACCTTGTCGACTTTAATGCCCGAAAGAGCCCGCTCCATCTCGATCATGGCCAGGCGGAACCCGTCGCAAGAATCGAGTATCCCCGTGACATCGCGAAAGAGCACGCCCTTGATCGGGAAATCCTGTATGCTCTTTACGTACTTCTCCAACTTGCCTGCAGTCATTTTCAAACCTCCTTGACGGCTCGCCGCGCCGGCATCATGCGAGTATCGTGGCGATCAGGCGGCGCACCTCCGCCTGTTCGTCGAGAGTTACAATGCCGTCTTCGATGATGCGCTCCATGCTCTCTTTGAGCTTGGCGCAATCGGGGTCGATGGAGGCGATCGTGGTCAAGAGACCGAGAATGGTCGCGGCCTCCTTGAGATTGATCTCGCCCTTCTCGCCGACGAAGTCGCGCAGCACGCCGACGAGCTGCCAGTAGACGCGCTTCTCCTCGTCGGTGATAAACTTCTTCGCCTTGACGCCGCCGAAATTGACGGCGTCCTTGATGCTCGGCGCGTTCTGGACGAAGCGGAAGTCTTTGCCGGGCAGTATTGCATTGAGCACGATACCCATCAGCGCGCCCACGGCGAGTCCGGAAAGGGATATCTTGAGCGAACCGACGGCAAACGCGATGGCTTTGCCGTCCGAGAACGAGATGCCGAGCGTCAGCACGAGAATAAGCGCGGCTATGAGCATATTGCGCGACTTGCCGAGGTCGACCTGGCTCTCGACCAGATTGCGCACGCCGACAGCCGAGATCATGCCGTAGAGGATGAAACTGACGCCGCCTATCGTCGCCGCCGGTATCGTGCCGATGAACGCCGAGAACTTGGGGCAGAACGAGACGAGTATCGCGAAGCACGCGGCGATTCTTATCACGCGCGGGTCGTAGACGCGCGAGAGCGACAGAACGCCGGTGTTCTCGCCGTACGTGGTGTTCGCCGGGGCACCGGAGAACGAGGCGAACATCGTGGCCAGACCGTCGCCAAGCATCGTGCGGTGCAGGCCGGGCTTCTCGAAGAAATTGCGTCCGACAGTCGAAGAAATGGCCGAAACGTCGCCCACGTGCTCCATTATCGTCGCGAAAGCCAGCGGAAAAACTATCAATACCGCGCTTGTGATGCGCCCCCAGTCGGGGCTGGAGAGAAGCGGGATGACGGTATCGGACATCTTGACCGGCCACCCCACCCACGGGGCGCTCGCGACGGCCGAGTAGTCTATCGGCTCGCACCAGCCGAGCTTGCCCAGACCGACAGCCGCGAGATACGAGAAGATCACACCCATGAGTATCGGTATGATTCTGAACATGCCGCGCCCGAGCACCGAAAAGAGTATCACGGCGGCGATGGCGACAAGCGCGACGGGCCAGCTTGTCGTGCAGCTGTTGACCGCGACCGGCGCGAGAACGAGACCGATGCCTATGATGATCGGCCCGGTCACGACCGGCGGGAAAAACTTCATTACGGTCTTGACGCCGCACGCCTTGACGAAGCCTGCGACGACGAAGTAGAGGAGCGACGACGACGCGACGCCCAGACAGGCGTACTGCAGCATCGTGTGCTTGTCGCAGTCGGCGAAGTGTTCGCCGCCCGCCATGCCGGCGAGCGCGAAGTAGCCGGCGAGATAGGCGAAGCTCGAGCCGAGAAACGCAGGCACCATGCCTTTGGTGACGAGATGGAACAGCAGAGTGCCGAGGCCCGCCCACAGGAGAGTCGCGCTGGGGCTCAACCCCGTCAGTATCGGCACGAGAATCGTCGCGCCAAACATCGCGAACATGTGCTGGACGCCCAGTACGCCCATCCTGGTCAGCCCGAGTGTACGGGCGTCATATACTGCTTCACCGTTGACTTTCATGTGTGCGTGCCCTTTCTGTTGCCGCGCGGCCCCTCCCGGGGCGCAACGAAAACTCCCATATTATACCATATCCCGCCGCCGCGCGCCATACCATGCGCCACTTTCGGCCGGCGCCCGCCGCGCCGGCGTCATTCGTCGAACCGCTCGCGGCGCGCGGCCTTTTTGGCGGAATGCGCGTGCTTGTCGTCGAGCATGCGCTGCTTCTGGCGCCTGCTGCGGCGCCTCTTCTGCCGGCGCACCTTCTCGGCCGCCTGCCGCGCAGAACTCTTGCGCTTGTGTTCGCGCTCGAGTATCATCTCGGCGAGCGCGCGCCTCGCCAGCCATCTGTTCGTCTCGCGGCTGCGCGTCTCGCCGCACTTCACCGCCAGTCCGCTGGGCTCGTGGCCGAGCCTGACGACGCTCGATGTCTTGTTGGTCTTCTGCCCGCCCGGGCCGCCGCCGAGTACGAAGCTCTCCTCGAGATCTTCCTCGAACACCGAAGCTTCGGCCATCAGCGACTTGATGCGCTCCACTGTCTCGGGCGAGATCATCCGGCGCTCCTCCTTGTCTCCACGCGCCGGCGGTGGGCCGCGACCACCCTGCGCACCGCGAGATAGGTCGGGGGAGCCAGCAAAAACGCGAGCGCGACGCCTCCCATGAAAAAGCTCGCGATTGTCTTGCCCGCGAGAGCGCTTACGGCGCGCCACGTCCATTCGGCAGGCAGCTCCGGGTCTCCGCCGAAAAGCAGTCTGTAGACGACCCACGTCTGCGCCGGGTAGATGAAGAATATCGAAACTGGGTTCGTGACGAATGTCGCCACCGTCGCGCCAATCTTGCTCGAGCGCGTTATCACTGCGAGCGGTATCGAGACTATCAGCTGAAAGCCGAACGGCACCGCGCACCCTACAAACATGCCTATCGCCCAGCCGAGAGCCACCTTGTCGGGCGACATGGGCTCCTTCACCATCTTCGCCTTCAGAACGCGAAGGCGCGCCTTAAGCCTCATGAAAGAGAAGACGGATCTGGAGCGCGACCAGCTCATGCTACTGGATGTACAAAAAGTCCGCTTCTGAGTTTCGGTTCGAACCAGGTCGATTTAGGCGGCATTATCGCGCCCGCGTCGGCTATCGCCATCATCTCGCCTACAGTGACAGGCGACATCGCGAAAGCCACGGCCGCCTCGCCGGAATCGACCTTCGCCGCAAGAGCGTCGTCGCCGCGTATGCCGCCCATGAACGAGATGCGCGGGCTCGTGCGCGGGTCGTCTATGCCCAGCACCGGCGCGAGCAGGCGTTCCTGGAGGTAGCTGACATCAAGGGCCGACACGGCGTCGGCACCTTCGGGAATGCTCCACGACAGGTCGGTCCATTTGCCGCGCCAGTACATTCTGCAATTGCGCTCGCCCTTCTCGCCGACCTTGAAGTTTCCGGCGAGCGCCGCGGCGAACTCGTCGTGCGAGAGCCCGTTGAGGTCGGCGACGAGCCTGTTGTACGGCAGTATCCTGAGCTGGCTCGCGGGAAAAGCCACCGCGAGAAAATACCGGCTCTCGCCCTCGAAACCGTGCGCTGCCGCATAGCGCGCCGCCGCCGCGCTGCGATGGTGGCCGTCAGCGATGTACGCGACCGGTATGCGCGCGAAAAGCTCGACGAGCTCGTCTGCCATGCAGCTGCCGCCGGCACCAACCGTCCAGACCGTGTGCCGTACGCCGTCCTCGGCCGTAAAATCATATAGCGGAGCCTCGCGGCACGCGTGAAAGACTATCTCGTCCACGGCTCTGTCGTCCCGGTATGTGAGAAAAGCCGGGCCGGTGTGCGCAGCTAGAGTCTCTATGTGGCGCGTGCGGTCGTCTTCTTTGTCCTTTCGCGTTCGCTCGTGCTGCTTGAGAACGCCGGCCGTATAGTCCTTGGTGTCGAAAGTCGCGACTATCCCGGTCTGCGAATGGGCGCCCATCGTCTGCCTGTAGGCGTAGAAGCGCGGCGTCCCGTCTCTGACGAGCGTACCCTCCGAGACGAGCCTGTCGAGCGCCTTGCGCGCCTGCGCGTACGCCTCCGGCGAAGAGGGGTCTGTCCCTTCGGCAAGGTCTATTTCCGGACGCGAAACGTGCAGAAAGCTCTTTGGGTTGCCGGCGGCGAGCGACTTCGCCTCGGCGACATCCACCACGTCATAAGGAACGGACGCGACGAGAGCCGCGTCCGACACATTTGGCCTTACGGCCGCGAAGGGACGGATTACCATCTCAGAAACCCACGTTGAAGATCGGGCAGAAGCGGACCTCGGCGTCGCGAATTACGTTTATGATGCCGAGCTGGAAGCCGTAAAGCTCGTCAGCGCGGTTGATGAGGCCGACCTGCACGCCGTCCATCTGGCCGACGACATTGACGAGACCGCCCTGCACGCCGCGAAGAGTGCCGGCCTCGTTCCAAAGCCCGGCCTGAACGCCGAGCATGTCGGCCTGGGCCGCCGAGTTGTAGAGACCGACCTGCACGCCGGAGAGCTGGTCCTTGACATCGTTCCTGAGCACATTGACCTGAAGCCCTTCGAAATACTGCGCGCGCCCCCACAGACCTATATCGAAACCGGTCACGTTCTCCTGCTTTGTCGAAAACGGTATCGTGATTCTCAAGCCAATGAGATCGGGCGTGTCGGGCAGCTCGCTCAGCGCAAAGAAAGCGGGCCATGCGGCTACCTGCTTGCGCGGGGCCGACTCCTCGACGACAGTGAAGTCGTCGTCCATATCTTCCATTTCATCATTTTCCTGGGCCGAGACCGACAGCGCGAGCGCGGCAACGGCGGCGAACGAGAGCAGCTTCTTCATGGTTTGTGAACTCCTATTGTGGTTTACGGGTAAATTATATACTTTTCTGACGCGTTTTGCAAGCGTCAAGCTACAGTAACTTTTCTTATGACAATCGGACTTTCCGGTACATTCTGGTGCGGACCGCTGAAGCCTGTCTTTGCTTTGGCGATCGCGTCCACCACGTCCATGCCGTCCAAAACCCTGCCAAAGACCGCGTAGCCGAAGCCCTGGGGCGTGGGAGAGGTGAAGTCGAGAAAGGTGTTGTCGACGAGGTTGATGAAGAACTGGCTGGTCGCCGAGTCGACGACGCTCGTGCGGGCCATCGCGATCGTGCCGCGCTTGTTGCTGAGGCCGTTCATGGCCTCGTTGCGTATCGGCGCGCGCGTCGTCTTTTGGTTCATGTCCTTTGTGAACCCGCCGCCCTGTATCATGAACCCGTCGATGACACGGTGGAATATAGTGCCGTCGTAGTGGCCCGACCTGGCGTACTGGGCAAAGTTGTCGACGGTCGCAGGCGCCCTGGCCTCGTCGAGCTCGAGCGTGATTGTGCCCATCGATGTTTCTATAGTAGCCTTCATTTGGATGTCTCCTCGAATGCCTTGCAGATTTTGAGCAGCTTCGTCTCCTCGAAGCCGCCGCAGATGAACTGCACCCCGACCGGCAGACCGGCGGGCCGGGTGAACCCGGCCGGCACCGACGCGGCGCACACCCCCGCGAGGGAGCTGGGTATTGTAAACAGATCGTTCAGATACATTGTCAGCGGGTCCTGCAACTCGCCAAGCTTGAACGCCGGCGTGGGCGCGCACGGCGTCAAGAGCGCGTCCACCTTGGCGAATGCCTCGTCGAAGTCGCGCTTGATCAGCGTTCTCACTTTCTGGGCCCGGCCGTAGTAGGCGTCGTAGTAGCCGCTCGAGAGAACGTAAGTGCCCATTATAATGCGGCGCTTCACCTCGGGGCCGAACCCTTCTGCGCGGGATTTCACATACAGCGAGTAGACGTCGCGCGCCTCCTTGCTGCGATGGCCGTACCTGACGCCGTCGAAGCGCGCGAGGTTCGCGCTCGCTTCGGCCGGCGCGATTATGTAGTAGACCGCCATGGCGTATTCGGTGTGCGGGAGCGACACCTCCACGAGTTCGGCGCCGGCCGCCTCGCACCGCGCTATCGCCTCGGCGGTGATGCGCTTTACTTCGGGGTCTACGCCGGAGACTTCGAGATATTCTTTGGGCAGGCCGAGCCTCGCGCCCTTCAGCGACGCGCCCTCGATCTCCCTCGCATAGTCGGGTACGGGCTCCTTGGGCGTCGTGCCGTCCATCTCGTCGTGCCCCGCGAGCGCGCCGAGAAGAATGGCGGCGTCGTCCACCGATTTGGTCATCGGCCCGACCTGGTCGAGGGAACTCGCGAAGGCCGTGACGCCGAAGCGGCTCACGCGCCCGTAGCTGGGCTTGACGCCGACGCAGTTGCAGAAGCTGGCCGGCTGCCGTATCGACCCGCCGGTGTCGGTGCCAAGCGCCGCTATGCAGAGGTTGCCGCCCACGGCCGCGGCAGAGCCCCCTGACGAGCCGCCCGGCACGCGCGCAAGGTCGTAGGGGTTGCGCGTAACGCCAAGCGCCGAATTCTCGGTCGACGAGCCCATCGCGAACTCGTCCATGTTGACGCGCCCTGCCGGTATGAAGCCCGCTTCCTTCATGCGCCGTATGACGGTCGCATCATACGGCGACTTGTATCCCGCCAGTATCCTGGATCCGCACGTGCAGGGCTGGCCCCTCACATTTATAAGGTCCTTGACCGCGACCGGCACCGCCTTCGGGTTCGCGTCGGCGAGCGCGAGCGCACCTTCTTCGTCAAACGTCAGATATGCGCCGATCTCGGCGTTCTTCGCGTGCACGCGGTCTATTACCGCCTGCGTCAGCTCCCGCGACGAAAAATCGCCTCTCCCGAGACCTTCGCGCGCCTCCTTTATGCCCAATTCCCAAAGTTCCATGGCTCAGCTCTCCGCTCCTTCCACTATCTTCGGCAACAGGAACTCGTCGCCGACTCTCGCCGGCGCGTTCCCCAGGGCCTCTTCGCGATCCATGGACGGACGCACCTCGTCTTCGCGGAACGCGTTGACGAGCGGCCTGCCGTGCATCATCGGCTCGACGCCATCGACATCCACCGACGATATCTTCTCGACATATTTCACGATATCCTCCAGCTGGGGCTGGAAGACCGCCTTCTCTTCGCCGGTCAGCTCCAGACGGGCCAGCTCGGCGACATATCCGACATCTATCTTCATATCAGAGAAAACCTCCGGAGTCAACGGTACCACGACGGCGTCATGCACCTGCCGGACTGCACCGAAAAAAGGAGCACCGGCTCTTCGGCGCCGTCGGCCGTGTCGACGATGTACAGCCGCCCGTCGCACTCGGCCACGACATGGCGCATGTCGCGCGCCCATGTCGGGTGCTCCCAGTTGCCGGGCTTCGTGACGAGCTTCGCCGCCTTGTCGCCCTCCGCCGGATCGACGACGGCTACCTGCGCCTGGCCGCCGCGCTTTGTTATGTAGACGAGCCTGCCGTCTTTGCCCCAGTCGGGGTCGACGTTCTGGCGCCCCAGCGAGGTCAGACGGCGCTTCTCCCTGCTCGCGACATCCACTATGTACAGGTGCTGGTTGCGGCTCTCGTCCGAGACGTAGGCGATCTTCCTGCCGTCGGGGCTCCATGTCGGCTGACCCTCGCTCGCGGCGCGCGTCGTGGTGAGGCGCTGCCAGGTGCCGCGCGAGACGTCTATCGTGCAAAGCTCCGGGTTGCCGAACGGCTTCGAGAGTATTATCGCCGCCTTCGCGCCGTCCGGCGAGATTGTGGCCCCGGTCGTGAGCCCGCCGAAACCCCACGCCATGCGGCGCCGGCCGGTCGCCACGTTCAGTTCGAAGACCTGCGGGGCGTTGTTGAGGTATCCCGTGTAGTAGAGCGAGTTCGCGTCCTTCCAGCGCGGACCGACGGACGCCTTGTTGTCGTGCGTCACCTGCCTGATGTCGCATCCGTCGGCGTATCCGACGAGCAGCTCCTCGCCCTTGCC
>JAZQBR010000308.1:0-1584 GCA_045545855.1 Kiritimatiellia bacterium
CAGCTCGACTACCAGCTGCCGAGCGCCGAGAGGCTCAACGCCGAGTACATCGGCCCGGACGGCCAGAAGCACCACCCGGTGATGCTGCACCGCGCGGTGCTGGGCTCGCTCGAGCGCTTTATCGGCATACTGATCGAGCACTACGCGGGGGCCTTCCCGCTGTGGCTCGCGCCCGAGCAGGTGCGCGTGCTGCCGGTGAGCGACAAGGCGCTCGGCTATGCGTCGGGGGTTCGTGCGGCGCTCGAGGCGAAGGGGTACCGCGTCTCGGTGGACGCGTCGCCCGACAAACTCGGCGCGAAGATTCGCGAGGCGACCGTCCAGAAGGTGCCGTACCAGATTGTGGTAGGTCCGAGAGACGAGGCCGCAGGCACGGTATCTGTCAGGTCGCGCGCCGAAGGCGATCTCGGGGCCATGCAGCTCGACGCCCTCGTCGAGCGTCTTGACGCCGAGATGACGCGCCGCGACGCCCCGGCCGAGTGACGGCCGGGCGGCAATATGCAATAAAGACAAACAGGGGGCCGGGTTCAGCCATGTTCGTAAAAGCAATTCTGACGCTGCTGTTTCTTTCGGTGATGGTCGCTGTAGGCGTCTACAGCCGAAAGCATTCCAGATCGGTCGAGGGGTTCGTCCTCGGCGGACGCGACGTAGGGCCGTGGCTGACGGCCTTCGCCTATGGCACGAGCTACTTTTCGGCCGTAGTCTTTGTGGGCTACGCCGGGCAGTTCGGCTGGCGCTACGGCTTGTCGTCCACGTGGATAGGCATAGGCAACGCGGTAATAGGCTCTCTTCTGGCGTGGCTCGTTCTCGCCCGCCGGACGCGCGCCATGACCCAGCGCCTCAAGAGCCGCACGATGCCGGACTTCTTCGGCTCGCGCTACGGCAGCGAACGGCTGCGCGTTGTCGCCGCCGTGATTTCGTTTGTCTTTCTCATCCCCTACACGGCCGGCGTCTACATGGGCATATCGAAGCTCTTCGAGATGAGCTTTCACATACCATACGCCTGGTGCGCCGTGGTGATGGCCGTGTTGACCGGGGTCTACGTGATACTCGGCGGTTACAAGGCGACTGCGATCAACGACTTCATACAGGGCGTCATAATGCTCTTCGGCATTTCGGCCGTCATAATCGCCGTGCTCGGCCTGAAGGGCGGTCTTGTCGAGGCGTGCCACCGGCTCGCTGCCGTGCCCGCCGACGCGAACCCGGCGGTGAACGGTTCTTTCGCGTCGCTTTTCGGTCCCGACCCGTGGGGGCTTCTCGGCGTTGTCGTACTGACTTCGCTCGGCACATGGGGGCTGCCGCAGATGGTCAGCAAGTTTTACTCGATATCCGACGAGTCGGCCATACGCCGCGGCACCGTCATATCGACCGTGTTCGCGTTTGCCGTCGCGGGAGGCTGCTACTTTCTGGGCGGCTTCGGCCGCCTTTTCGAGCCGGCGCTAAGGCCCGACGGCTCGATAGCCTATGACTCGATAATCCCGGCGATGCTCTCGACTTTGCCGGACGTTTTGATCGCGCTGGTGGTGCTGCTCGTTCTTTCGGCGTCGATGTCGACCCTCGCGTCGCTGGAAGTCGGATCGTAGCCAT
>JAZQBR010000309.1:0-6012 GCA_045545855.1 Kiritimatiellia bacterium
CCCCGGCAAGACGAATGTGACCGACACCGACAACGCGCTCAACATCCTCAGGTATCTGATGGACAAGCCTGCGGCGGTAATCGTCAAGCACAACAACCCGTGCGGCGTCGCGACAGGCGCGACTCTCGCCGAGGCGTACTACCGCGCGAACAAGGCAGACCGGCTCGCCGCTTTCGGCGGCGCGATCGCCCTCAACCGCGACTGCGATATCGAGACCGCGAAGCTCATAGTCGAGAACTACGCCGAGGTCGTCGTCGCGCCCGACTTTCTGCCAGGCGTCATGGACCTCTTCGCGACAAAGAAGAATCTGCGCGTGTTCAGAATCCGCAACATGGCGCGGCTCGCCGACTTTGTCGCGAAGCATGTGGTGGACTTCAAGAGCCTGATCGACGGCGGCATAGTCGTGCAGACGTCGTTCAGCGCCAACGCGCGCAAGCCCGGGGATTTCATGCCGGCCTATTGCAACCGCAAGACAACCGACAAGGCGACCGGCGAGGTGCGCTACGAAGAGCACAAGATCGCGCGCCTGCCTACCGCGAAGGAGTATGAGGATCTCGTCTTCGGCTGGCTGGTCGAAGCGGGGGTCACGTCCAACTCGGTGCTCTATGTGAAGGATGGGGCCACTGTCGGGATTGGCACCGGCGAGCAGGACCGTGTGGGCGTCGCCGAGATAGCGCGCGACAAGGCGTACACCAAGCACGCAGACTGGCTCGCGTGGGAGAAGTACCAAAAGCCCTACAACGACCTGCGCCTTGTCTTCGGCGAAGACGAGGGCGCGAAAAAGCAGGCTGAGATTATGGAGCAGACCCGGGCCGAAAAAGGAGGGCTCCCGGGCTCGGCCATGGTGTCGGACGCGTTCTTCCCGTTTCGCGACGGCGCCGAGGTCGGCATACGCGAAGGCATTACCTCGATCGTGCAGCCCGGCGGCGCGATACGCGATTGGGACGTAATCGACTGCTGCAACGACGCCGGCGTCGCGATGGTGTTCACCGGCCAGCGCTCCTTCAAGCACTGACCAGGGGGGGCGCTTCGCGCCGGCCCGCTTAAACCGAACAACTTACGGCTATACAGGAGACAATGATGAACGGTCTAAAACCAATGGGCGACATAACATTCGAGCAGGCGTGGAACTACGGCGGCCCTCTCATGTGGGTGCTGGCGTTTTTCTCCGTAATGGCGCTCACGGTCGCGCTCTATCTCTGGTTTTCGCAGCGCAGGCGCGCGTTCGTGCGCGACTCGCTCGAGCGGATGAAAGCCTCGAAGGACCCCGAGGCCGAGGGCTCGCGCATCGCAGAGCGCGTCTACTCGGCGGTCGACTGGCTCGCCGACATAGCGGCGATCGCGCCGCTTGTCGGCCTGCTGGGCACCGTGCTCGGCATGTTCCAGGCTTTTGGCGGCATAGCGAGCGACGTTACCGCCGGCGCGAAGCCGGTCGTGCTCGCCCAGGGCGTCTCGCAGGCGATTGTGACGACCATATTCGGTCTTGTCGTCGCGATACCGTCTCTCGTCATGCACGCCGTCTTTCGCAGGCGCGCGGCGAAGCTCATAGCGGCGCTCGAGGAGAAGGCCGATGAAGTTTTCGCGTAACACCAGATCGAAGCCGGCCGCGCTCGCGCTGACGTCGATGCTCGACGTCATATTCCTGCTGCTGTGCTTCTTCGTGACCGCGAGCGTCTTCTCGCAGTGGGAGAGCGAGATCTCGATACAGCTGCCGTCGGCGCGCACGGCCGACGAGCCGAACAGGCTGCCGGGCGAGATAATCGCGAATGTCGCGAAGGACGGTGCCGTAAGGGTCAACGGCGCGACGCTCTCGCTCGACGAGCTTTCGGCCAGGCTCGCCAAGATCGCCAGGTTCTATCCCGGCCAGGCCGTCATAATCAGGGCCGATCGCGACACCCGGTACGAGTCGCTCATGAAGGTCGTGGACGCCTGCCGCGGGGCCGGCGTATGGAACTTCTCTCTGGCGACTTCAAACGAAGAGACCGCGAAATGATTTTTTCCGCCACGCTTGCAGCCGCGCTCGCGGTTTTGCCGTCCGACAGGATGGCCATGGCCGACCGCATGTTCGACCGCGGCGACTGGGCCGCCGCCAAGGCGGAGTACGCCGCGCTCAAAGGCGAGCCCGGCGTAGCAGGCGACGATCTGCTCTACCGCCTCGCGGAATGCGAGCGGCTGGCGGGCGACGGCGCCGCCGCCAGGCGCACTTACGCCGAGCTTCTCGACAAGCACCCTCTCTCGCGCCATGCGGAGCGCTCGCGTCTCATGCGTGCGCTCGCGGGAACAGACGACGAGAAGCGTTCGGAGCTGCGGCTCCTTGACACCGACAGCACCACCCCGGCCGTCCGCGCCGCCGCGCTCTACCACTACGGCACTCTCGCGGGCGACAAGTCTGCGCTGGAGCGCTGCGTGAAACTCGACCCGGACGGGCCGTACGCGCTTTACGCGAAGTTTCGCCACGCCTCGCTCGTTGCGGACGACCCCGACCCGGCGGTGAGGCGCCGCGCCGTCGGCGAGCTGAACGAGATATGGTACGGGCCCGACAAGAGCCTCGCGCGCGAGGCGGGCTATTTCGCCGCCGTGAAGAGCTATGGCGACAGGCGGTATTCAGAGGCGTCGACGCTTTTTCGCCGGTACATGAAGCGATACCCGAATGACGCCCGCGCCGGGAAAGCGCGCGTCATGGCCGCCTGGAGCGACTATTTGACAGGGCGTTACGCCGACGCCGCGGCGCTCTGCGGCGATGGCGGCGAGGATGACACGGCCTACCTGCTCGCGGCCTCGGCATATGCGTCGGGCGATCTCGCCAAGGCAAAGGAACTGATGGCCCGGTATCTGGAGAGCTATCCGCAGGGGCGGTACCGCAAGGCGGTCGAGCTGCCGCTCGCGCGCATGGCTTTCGCCGACGCCGGCAAGACGGACGACGCCTCGCTGACCATCGAGGCCGCCAAGCGCAGCGTGGCGCTTTCGGACAGCCCGCAGGACCGCATCCGTCTCGCGTGGGCGTACGAGCGCGGCGGCCATATGGACGATGCGGCCGCCGAGTATACGACCGTCGCCAGAACCGCCCCCGGCACCGACGAAGCGGCCGAGGCGCTTTTTCGCAAGGCGATGATCGACATTCGCGCCGGCAGATGGTCGCCCGCCAATCTTGCCCTCGCCGAATCGCTGGCGACCGGCAAAAACGCAGTCCGCCGCCCCGAGGCTCTGTACTGGCGCGGCGTCGCGGCGACGCGGCTCGGCCACGAGGAGGCCGGCGCGGGCTTTTTGAAGGAGGCTCTCTCTCTCGGGCTTTCGCTCGACCTGGCGCGCGAGGCAAGGCTGCTGCTCGCAGACGACGATTTCAGGGCCGGGCGTCTCGAGGCGGCGAAGGCCGCATATGCGGCGCTGGTGCGCGAAGGCGCGACGGAGCGCATGGGCGCGTCGAAACTCAGGTCGGTCGGGCGTTTTCTGCTGGAGTGCCGCGAAGGAGCCGCCGCGCTTGACGAAGCGAAGATGTGCGCCAAGGCGCTGGCCGAGGGGGGCAAGACGCCGGAGTGGCGCCAGGCCGCCTACGCGTTGATGGGCGCGGCCGAGGAGGAGGCCGGCGAGTTTGTCGCCGCCATCGGCTCCTACAGGCAGTGCATGGCCGAGCCAGTCCGCACGGAGGAGGCCCGCGCCGTCGCGCTCAGGCTCGGCGTGCTGCAGTCCAAGGCCGGCGAGCATGCCGAGGCGGAGACTGCCCTGAAGGAGGCGGTCGAGCTCAATTCGGCCGACGCCGCGCGCCGCGTCGAGGCTTATCTCTGGCTCGCGAAAAACTGCGAGGCGAAGGGCGACGCGTTCGGCGCTTGCGCCTACGCGACTGTCGTCGCCACGCTTTTCGACGACAAGGCAATGGCTGACGAGGCGCGAAAAATTCTCGCGGCCCATCCGGAGGAGGCCAAATGACGGACGAGAGCCGCCAGGATTTCGTGCTGCTGGCGCTGGTGCTGTCGGTCGTGGCGCATGTCGCGCTGATGTTCTTCATGCGCCCGCAGGTAATGACCCACGTGAAGAGCGGTGTGTCGCGCTACAGGCCGCGTCCGCCGATGACTGTCGCCGAGGCCGAGCCGCCGCCGGCGCCGGTTTCGCTCTCGTCTGTCGCCGATGTCGAGGCCGAGAGACTCGCGCCCGCGGCCGAGGCCGAGGATATAATGCCCATGACCGAGGCGCTCTCCATCGCCGCCGAAACCCCTGTTCCCGAAGCGCCGCGGTTCGACGAGCTCGCGACGAGCGTATTCCCGAAGATGACCTCCGAGCTGGCCCCGGTATTGTCGGAGCCGCTTCATGTCGAGGCTGTCAGGCCGACATTCACGACGCCCATCGTGGGCGTGGAACAGTCTCTTCATGTGCCTGTGGCGGCGGGGACGGCTCTGGCGAGCGCGCCTGTCATAGACATTGAGAGCTTCACGCCGCCGCCTCCCGTCGCGCCGGAGGCGCCGGTGCCGGTCGCGGCGCCAGACGCCGCCGAGGCCATGGCCGAAGCCGCCGAGCCCGAGGAGGCGCGCCAGGAACCAGAGCCGTTCATACCCGCGAGCGAGGTCATGGCGGAGGTCGACGAGAAGATTGTCGAAGAAGAGAAGTCCGCAGTGCGCGATTTGCTTGACGTGAAGTCCGCCAGAGACATGGCCGCGGCCGTCGATATCGCGTCCGACTCGGCGCAGTCCGGCGGCTGGACGTACTTTCGCGTTAGAGTGACGCCGAAGGCCGGTTCGCTGAAGACCGTGCCCAAGGATGTAGTCATACTCATCGACGCGTCGGGCTCGATCGCGAACGACCGCCTCAAGAGCTGCCGCGAGAAGGCCAAGGAGATTCTGCGCACGTGCATGAACACCGGCGACCGCTTCAATCTGGTGGCGTTTCGCGACGAGTTCGACTACGCGTTCAAGACCTGGCAGGAGTGCGACGCGCCCGCATACGAGGCGGCGGAGAAGTGGATGTCGCGGCTCGCCGCCCACGGCCGCACCGACGTGTTCTCGACTATCGCCTCGGTGCTCAAGCTGCCGCGCGATCCGGCGCGTCCGCTCATCGCGCTTGTAGTGACAGACGGCGACGCGAACGAGGGCGTCAGGCAGACGTCTCAGATACTCTCGAAGTTCACCGAGCTTAATGACGGGCTCGTGTCGGTGTACATGTACGGCGTGAAGCAGGCGGCGAACCGCGAGCTCATAGACGCGCTCACGCGCGGCAACCGCGGCGAGAGCTTCATTTACGAGGGCAACCGCAAATACGCCGGCAAGCGCATCGGCGAGCTGAGCGAGCGCTTTCGCGACCCGATGGTTACCGACCTGCGCGTGGTCTTTACGACAGGCTCGCACGCGGAGGCCTACCCGAGGCGCCTCAGGAACCTCTATCGCGGGGAGAGCGTGGAGATTGTCGGGCGTGCGCCGGTCGGCACGCGCGAGGTCGCTTTTTCGTTAAAGGGGTTGAACGGCGGCGTCGCCTACGAGGGGTTCTTTCGCGTGCCGCTAGCCGAGGCGACATTCGACCAGAGCCTGCCTGCGGCCTGGGCCGCCGAGCGCGACATCGACGCCAAGCTCCGTTGACGTAATAGCGGCGGCGACATGCGCGAGGTTTGGTATCGCCTCCCGCCGGATGACGGCGAACCCTACCCCAAAAGTGAGACCTGCGATGTGTGTCTTTTGCAATTGCGTGTATAATATCCGCTATTGACGGCAAAGGCGGATATATGGTAGAATGTTCGCCGTCTAATGAATGCAACAACTAAAATACGCATGGATTTAGTGTTTGCAAACATTAAATCGCGAAGTGTTTTGATAGTTGCAACAACGAAACGGAGAATGACCGTGGAGAGGTGGAGAAAGAGTGTGGGGTGGGTGCGTGGAAACCGTTACCAACGCGGCACGGTAGGGGGCGATCACCGAGCGCCCCGTGGGCGTGGATGGAACAGGGTGGGGACGTTCAGGCCGCCTGGTAGTCGGCCCCTACCGAGGGGGATGGCGTGGGAACCGTTACCGACGCGGCACGGTAGGGGGT
>JAZQBR010000310.1:0-8160 GCA_045545855.1 Kiritimatiellia bacterium
CCGCGCGGTAGCACGCCGCCGCCCACGTCATCAGGGCGACGGGCCGCCCGTTTTCCTCGAACACCAGACGAACGACATCCCCGGCCCCGTGGGACTCGCCCATGTAGTGGTACTCCCCCTCCAGCTTGCGAAACCACTCGCTCTCGCCTATCATGCACTGACGCACAGTTATGTTCATCTACGCTCCCTGCCCGCCTTATGGCGCGGTGAGTGTAGTATCTCATAAACACGCCGAAATGTAAAGCGGGGGCGGAATCGCAATCAGGGCTTAGTCCTCGGCAGACTATCTAAAAACGCCGTGTAAGGTGTAAAAAGTAGGCCGCCTTGGCAGTCTAAATGCAACATGGGGGACTATCGGTATCTAATCAATGGCAGCGGCCGTTGGCGCGGCGAGGGCAGTTCGACTTGGTCGCTCCGCCCGTGCCGAGGCAGCGGTAGCAGATTTCGTTTTCAAGCGGTGCGCCGGCGAAGTAGTCGTCAAGGTTCTTGAGCGTTGTCGTGGCGATGTTGGCAAGCGCCTCGTGTGTCAGGAACGCCTGATGCGAGGTGACGATCACGTTGGGTAGCGACACGAGAAGTGACAGCGTTTTGTTCTGCCGCGTCACGTCCGAACGGTCTTCATAGAACCATTCGCTTTCCTCCTCGTAAACGTCCAGCCCGGCCGCCCCGACCGTGCCGTCGCGCAACGCCGAGAGCAGCGCCTCCGAATCGACAAGCCCGCCGCGCGAGGTGTTGATGAGCGTGAAGCCGCGCTTCGCCTTGGCGAGCGTGTCGGCGTTGATGAGGTGCTTCGTTTCGGGGAGAAGCGGACAATGCAGCGAGACGATATCCGACTCGGCGAGAAGCCTGTCGAGCGTGACATATTCAAGCCCAGTCGCCGGATTCGGAAACGCGTCGTAGGCGAGGACTCGCATTCCGAACCCCTTGCAGATGTCGGCAAAGATGCGTCCGATCTTGCCCGTGCCGACCACGCCCGCCGTCTTTCCGTGCAGATCGAAGCCGGTGAGTCCCGCCAGAGAGAAGTTGAAGTCCTTTGTGCGAACGGCGGCGCGGTGGATGTGGCGCGTCAGCGTCATCAGGAGCGCGGCGGCGTGCTCGGCAACGGCGTATGGGGAATAGGCGGGAACGCGCACGACCGTGAGGCCCGCGTCATACGCCGCCTTGAAATCGACGTTGTTGTATCCCGCGCACCTCATGGCGAGAACCTTGATACCACGCTTCACAAGCCCCTCGACCACGGCACGGTCGATCTCGGCGTTCACGAACGCGCATGCCGCGTCGCATCCGTCGGCGAGCGGCAACGCCGCCGCAGTCAGACGAGTCTCAAAATACTTGATATCGTACCGCCCGTTGTTCAGCTTATCGAACGACTCCTTGTCATACGGCTTGGTGTCGAAAAACGCTATCTTCTTCTTTTCCATAATACTCAACCTTTCTTCTCTGTTGATTGCGTGTATTATACCATTATCGGCCGTGGAAATATGTTGGCTCGCCAACATATCGTCAGAATTTGTTTTTGTGCACCAATATTAACTTTTGAACCCGAAAATGCGATAATACCAACATCTTTTCTTTCGGGGTACTATGCCATACGACCAGATGATCTGCATACTGGAAAGCGTAGCGTAATAATCTCAAATCGTGAAACTGTAAATGAAAGGAAGAAGCCATAAGACAGTGAAACGGTCATAGGTGGGCAACGCCCGCCGCGGTCGCCGTATTGGTAGGACGGTTTCGATGAAATCGCCGTCGCCTAAGCGGAGTGACAAGATGATTTAAGCAATGCTGCAAAGCAGTCGCCTTCTGAAACGTTCGAAACTTCAAAGGTAGCGACACTTGGCAGGAAAGCGCATACGCGCTTCCTCCCTTTGTGTTCTACCATAGGCAATTCGAACGGCCTCAGAAGGGACACGAAGAGAGGTTTTATTATGCCCTTGAATCGTGTCAGCGATTGCTGCGCAAGCGTAGCGACACGGAACGAGGACAAGCCCGATTCTTGCGAAGTGAAACGAGACAAGGGCACAAGGAAAGAAAATGACAATAGTGGAATGCCCAAAAATGCAAGCTCCAGCGTGTGAATTGTGGGCAGGAAATCGCATAAAATGCAATAGAAATGGGCCTTCGCTTGTCTCAACGACGATTTGTTTGCATTGTTTTACATAGATAGGGGATTTGTCCAAATGAGGGAATATGAATAAATTATAATTTCTGAGCCACTCATAGGGCAGTCGGATTGGCGGCCCGACAATCCAACAGAAAGTAAAATAGGGCAAAAGAAAGGAGAACAAAATGATGGTAGGACCTGTGCAACTAATTATAGTAGTAATTATGCTTGGTGTGCCAATAGCAGTAATTGCAGCTATTATCGCTATGGCAACCAAGAAGCGTTCTAAGGCAAAAAAGAAGCATTGCAACGATAATTAACAGGGGGGGCTTGTGCCACTGGGAAACATCGTATTTCCAGAACTCGGCAGCAAACGCTTAGATTGAAATTACCAAAGAGAAGAAGGACGCATTCGCCATGCAAACCATACTGAAAGTCACCGGATTCCTGCTTACCATGATGGCATTTGGGGTTTACGGACAGTTTGTCCAAGCCATCTTTACAAGTGCCGCCAAAGCAAATGCTGGCATCGGCTTGGTTGTGGCCGCAATATTCTACCCTGTAGCGATTCTGTTGCCGGATGTATTTCTTTGGCGTCTGTTCTGGGGGAGGGGCGCACGCAATGTCATTGCCTATCTTTCCGGGCTGTTTATTGTACCCAAGATTGTCAGCACAATCGATGAAATTGATCGGGTGATTTCCTGGCAGCACATGATGAACAACGGCATATTGGCCCCAAATGTTATGCATGATTCATTTCGTCCTTATGCCATAGCATCATGGATTATTGCATTTGTCTGGGGAATTATCTTCATTGGGTGTTTCAAAAGGCCGAATTATACGTGGCGACAGAGGATTTTGCGATATGTTCCATTCGTCATTCTGGCGGCGTTGTCAAGCCTCAGGACAATGGATCGATTCTTTTGAGGTCAAGTCTAAATTGAAGCAACAGATGAAATACGCGATAATGAGCGACATACACGGCAACCTTGAGGCGTTCAGGCGGGCCGTGGCTGATGCGAAAAAGCGGAAGTGCCAGAAGATTATCTGCCTTGGCGACCTCACCGGCTACGGCAAGCAGTCGAAGGCGTGCGTCGAGTACGCGATGCAGAATGTAGATATGTGTCTTATGGGCAACCACGACAGCGCTTGCTGCGAACTGGAAGATCCGGACGCCGTTGCGGAGAACAGGAACTTCGATGTCGATGTGGCGACGCGTCGGCTTCTCACATTCGGACAGATGGCGTGGCTGATGGCACGACCTCATATCTGGTGCTGCCCTGCCTTCGCCTGTACGCACGGGGATTTCACTTCTCCGAAAGAGTGGCTCTACATCGTCGATCCCAAGGACGCCCGTCCGTCGCTATTGTACCGGTCGGAACCCGTCTTGTTCGTGGGGCACACTCATATCCCCACGCTTATGAAAATTTCGGCGGAGGACGCGGAGCTTGCCCGTTCCTTCGACGAGGACGACATGGCGCAAGGTCTGTGCGGGTTGAGGGAGATAGGGCCGAAAAGCTGCACGGTTTCAGGCGGCGCACGCTATGTCGTCAATGTTGGAAGTGTAGGGTTCCCCCGCGAAGGTCCGTGCGGCACATATTGTACGTACGACATCCAAAGCGGAAAACTGCAATTTGTTTTTCTTGAGAAATAGCCTCACGAATCCATTATCCGTCCATCGAGCGAAATTGTCACGACCTGCCAGGGAATGAACTTGCCGGAAGTCTGCAATGCCTTCTTTGCGGCCATTTCGAGTCCGCCGCAGCAAGGGACCTCCATGCGCACGATGGTGACGGACTTGATGTCCTTCTCGCGGATGATCCATTTTTCGGTCACGCGGGACGCGTGACCCTACCCAAATGTTTTTTTCGGCCATGCGTACCCCTGCCGAAATAATGCCGCGATTACACATTGATCATGACGGGATTTCGACAATGAGCGGCGTCATGTAGAGCGGCAGATGCAGAATGCCGTCCTCGGTTTTCAAATCCTTTGGATGCACCACTATAGGCGTGTGCAGCGTATCGCCGTACTTCCGGCGGAACTTGCCGAGCGACACGGCGGAATACTCCTTGTTGCTTTTCACCTCGATTGGAATGATGTTGTGCATTCGCGTCAGGCTTGGCTTTGACACAAGGAAATCAACTTCCATTCGGTCGTCCGCCGATTCACGGCTTGAGTTTGAATAGAAATACAGTGGATGCCCCGACGCACGAAGCATTTGCGCAACCGAGTTTTCGACAATCATCCCCTTGTTGATCGAAAGCCTCCCCGAAAGCATCCGCTCATGAATGTCCTGCGACTGGATCGCGGGAAGATCGAACGTCTGGCTCAAGAGAAGCCCCGTGTCGCCAAGATAGCACTTCAGGGAAATCACGTCTGCGTTCATGCCGAGCCCAATACCTGGTTCTGTCGTACGATAGCAGATGTTTACCGTCATCGCGCTTTTCAGCCATTCAAACGCCGCATCATACTCGCGCATGCGCGCATCCTTGGCGAGGGCGGCGAGCTTGAACCGCTTTTCATGCTTTGAAAGCATCGACGGAATGGCGTTGAACACCGAAAGAACCTTGTGCCGTATCGCGCCGCCAAACTTGTGGATGTCAGAGCGATACAAGGCAAGGACATCCCTTTTTATCGCATCCACTTCTCTGAGATTGTGCGTCTCGACGAATTGTGCGACGGCCTGCGGCATGCCGCCAACGACGAGATACTGCCTGTAGAGATCCATGTAATGAAAGTGCATGTCCTCTCCCAGTGGTTTGCGTTTCTTCATGTGGAGTCTAAGGACGTCCATTGCGCCGACATTGCCGGTTGCCCAAAGGAATTCCTCAAAATCCATCGGGAACATTTCAAGATGCCGCTCCTCCGATGGTATTAGGATGTCCTTGACGTTCTTCTGAATTGAAATCAGCGAGCCTGTTTCAATGTAGTGGTATCTGCCGTCCGCCACAAGGTGCTTGATGGCTTCTCGTGCTCGCGGAAATCGCTGGACCTCATCGAATATGACAACACTTTTGCCTTTCTCCAGTTCAACATGGCAGGCACTTTCAAGCAACATGAAAAAAGTGTCGAGGTCATCGAGATATTCGTTGAAGCAACGCTTGACCTTTGCAGATGCCTTGGAGAAATCAATCAACAGATATTTGGAGTACTCGTTTCTGGCAAATTCCTCTGCAATATAGCTTTTGCCGACGCGACGGGCACCATCAAGCATCAGGGCTGTCCGACCATTGCTGCGCTTCTTCCATTCCAGCATCTCTTGATAAATCTTTCGTTTCATCTATTTTGCTCCTTACGCTGAACATTATATCACAATATGGCCAATGTGCGCAATGGCAATTTCACGTTTTCAAGAGGTTTTACATCTGCAAATATACACGTTTTCATGAGGTCGTACGCTATGTACCGCACCTGCCTACCACTACGCGAGAATCCATCTCACAAATCGATTATCCGCCCGTCGAGCGAGAGGGTGACGACCTGCCAGGGGATGAACTTGGGAATGTTGCCAATATCCAATGTTGCCATTCCCAATGTCCAATTCCAATTGGCAACATTGGAAACTGGAAACTTTTCCACATTGGCAACATTCTCCGAGTAGTCAACGGGATCGAGCTTGGGGCAGCCGACAATCGTCACCTTGCCGCGCATGAAGTCGCGGTGGAACGCGGCGTATGAGCTTTGCTTACCAGATTCTAGACAAGAATCGCTGAAGGATTCAACAGGAAATCAACAAGGCCGACGATGACATATCCTTTTTCATCTATCCGTGGCGGCATCTTGCCCTTGACGATTATGATCTTTCGGAATGAATCGCCAAGTTTTGTGAATGGACGCTTTTCCTGTGCTGCCTTGTCTGGATCGTCGATGTTCAGTGCCGACTGCACGTAATACCGCTCCCGACCCCGGTTTGCCATGAAGTCAATTTCCAGTTGTTTGCGGATTCCGTTCCCCGCCTTGTTCTTCTCAAAGGTCTCTACCACGCCGACATCAACATCAAATCCCTGCACCTTGAGTTCGTTGAAGATGATGTTCTCCATCAAATGCGTCTCCTCTATCTGACGGAAATCAAGCCGCGCATTTCTCAGTCCCGGATCGGCAAAATAGTACTTTATCTGAGCGGCTATGTACTTGCGGCCCTTGATGTCGTACCGCTTCGCCTGTTCGATAAGATAAGCATCTCTCAGCTTGGCAATATACGACGCTATGGTCTTTGACTTCAGAACCTCATGCTTCACAGTCTTGAAGGTGTTTTCAAGGGTTAGTGGATTCGTCAGAGAGCCGATGTTTGATGCCAGTACATCAACGACATCGGCAAGATGTTCTGGCTTGCGAATCTTGCCACGTTCGACAACATCCTTGAGATATGTCTCATCAAAGAGATTCTTCAGATACCGGCTTTTCGCCTCGTGGCCGTTCGCAAGCACGGCAAGAGGAAGTCCACCATAAACGACATATTCGTTCCATCCGTCTCTCGCATCGCCGGGGAATACTTGCATGAATTCCGAAAAGGTAAATGGCGTCAGACGAACCTCGTCGCCACGTCCGCGGAACTCCGTCCGAATGTCGCTTGAAAGCATTTTCGAGTTGGATCCCGTGACATAGACATCCACATTCTCTTTCCGCATGAGAGAGTTTATCACCGAGTAGAAAGTGATCTCGTCCTTTTCCTCAAGTTCAGGATCGCGCACTTTGACTCGCTTGACGAACTGCACTTCGTCAATAAAAACATAGTAATCACCATTGTCTCTGATCTGGCGCTTCAGATACTTTTCGAGCTTCAATGGATTATGGTATTTGTAGTTGCCTGGCTCGTCCATGGCAAGCTCAATGATGTGGTCTTGCTTGACCCCATCAGTGAGAAGGTAATCTTTGTAAAGAACCCCAAGGAGATACGACTTGCCGCATCGCCTAAGACCGGTGATTACCTTGACCATGCCGTTTTCCCGGCGGGCAATCAACCTCTTCAGAAATATGTCTCGCTTTACTTGCATTCTGCTCCTTCATGGGGTCATAAGCTGCGTCTGGGCGCAAAGTTTTTCCCTTGAACGCCGTATATTATACCACAAATGCGGCTATTGTGCCGAAAACAAGCGAAAAAATGTCTGCACCTTTACGCTATTGATACTCCTTCAATGGCCATGTAGTAGGATTCCCTACTCTATAATCCGCCCGTCGAGTGAGATTGTCACGACCTGCCAGGGAATGAACTTGCCGGAAGTCTGCAATGCCTTCTTTGCGGCCATTTCGAGTCCGCCGCAGCATGGCACCTCCATGCGCACGATGGTAACTGACTTGATGTCGTACTCGCGCAAGGTCTCCGTCAGCTTCTCCGAGTAGTCGACCGGATCGAGCTTCGGACAGCCGACAATCGTCACCTTGCCGCGCATGAACTCCTGATGGAACGCGGCGTATGCGTAGGCCGTGCAGTCCGCCGCGATGAGCAGTTTCGCTCCCTTGAAGAACGGGGCCTTGACTGGCACGAGCCGTATCTGGCACGGCCACTGGGATAGTTGAGAGTCTGGAGTTGTGAGTTGAGAGTTGTCTTGCCGTGTCGGAAGTGGTGCAGCGACACGGTTGAACTGGCGCATCGCCTTGCCGGGGCAGCCGCCTGGTGGAGGAGTATGTCCCTCCGGATGCAGAGCCATTCCGCCGGACTTCATCTGTTCCTGCATCTTCGCCGCCTTCCGTTCCTGCACGGCCTCTTCGTCGTATGCCGCCGAGACGATTGCGAACGCGGCGAAGGACGCCAGCGCGACGCTCGTCGGCGAAATTCTCAAGCTCGACGACACGAACGAGGCCGACCAGACCGATTCCAAGATTGCCGCCTGGGTGGAAACGCTCAAGGCCGCGCTGTGAGGCATTGATGAAAGCGGCAGTCGTATATTCAACGCTCACGGGCAACACAAAGAAGGTCGCAGAGGCCTTCTGCGCGGGGCTGGGCGAAGGCGCGGAGCTTTTCGACGTGAAGGACGCGCCCGATCCCGCCGGATACGATCTCGTGGCCGTCGGATTCTGGGTCGACAGGGGGCATCCCGACCAGAAGTCGATGG
>JAZQBR010000311.1:0-3882 GCA_045545855.1 Kiritimatiellia bacterium
CCATCGACCGCGCCGCCGCCGCAGGCGGCGCGAGCGACCCCGATGTCGTGCAGCTGAGCGGCCAGATAGCCTTCTACCAGAAGAACTACCCTGTCGCCGAAAAGTCGTTCAGGGCGATTGCCGAGAACGGGTCTCTCTCGAAAGAGATGCGCTCTGCGGCGTGGTCTGATTTAGGCGTTCTCGACATGAGCCGCATCGATGAATATCCGATCGGCTCGGCCGAGCGCGACGTGAAGTGCGCCCAGGCGCGCACAGAGCTTCTGAAGGCATTGAGGCTCAACCCGCGCAACGCTTCGGCGACATACCATATCGCGCGGCTTTACCGCGACACACTGCACTTCAGAGAACTAGCCGTCCAGCAGTTCGAGAGATTCATCCACCCGATGATGCAGCAGCAGGGCGGTGACGAACGCGTCGCGAAGGTCAAGGACGAATTTCTGCCGGCGCTCAAGGCCGAGATAGCCGAAAAGACGTCTCAGGGCGCCGTGCGCCGCGACAGATCGGCTGCAGCGCGCGAGCTGAAGAAGGCCGACGCGCTCGCGGCCAAGAAGAGCTACCGCGACGCATGCGCCGCGTACAAGGCGGCCCTGGGTTACGACCCGCTCAGCACCGAGGCCGCCAAGAAGCTCGCGCGTAGCATGGCGGCTTCGGCGAAGACGCCCGACGAGCGCAAGAAAGCCTATGACGCTTATGTCGCCGCTTGTGTTCTCGCTCCGGCGGACATCGGCGTTCTGGTCGAGGCCGGCGACTACGCCGTCAAGCAGAAGGCGTTCGAGGTCGCCGCGAGACTCTACTCCCAGGCAATGGCGGCGTCAAGCCCGGGCACCCGCGATTTTACCGCCGTTGACGGGCTTATACGCGCCCTCGCCAACGCCGGGCGCGGCAAGGAGGCCGCCGTCTACCAGACGTACAGAAGCGACGTCTCCAAACAGTGAGGCCACCAGGGTAAATGGAGTTCCAGCCGGCAGACTATATAATAGGCGGCGCAGGCGTCGTCTTCGCCGTGCTGGGGCTCTTTCGCGGCTTTTCAGGCACTCTCGCTTTCTTCGTCGCCTCTGGCGCCGCCGCCGCCGCAGGCGTTTTTTTCCGCCCCATGGCCGTTGACATGTTTGGTGCCGAGTGGGCCAGAATACTCGTCAATATCGCCGTCGCCGTAGTCGTTTTCGGCCTTGTGAGACTGGTGGTCAAGAAAATCGTGAACGGGCTTCTCGCCCAGCCTACCGATTCCATCGCCGGCGTACTCGTCGGCCTGGCTCTCTGGGGCGGGCTCGTATACGCCGCAACTTTTGTGCCTGAGATTTGCGAGCGCTCTGTGATAGTCCGCGAGGTTGCGTCCCATGTCAGGTGACGAGCTGCTCGAAGAAGCCGCCAAGTTCGAGAAAAATCTTTTGAACTTCTTCTGGCGCCAGGGCGTTTCATATACTGAAGGCGAGGACCTCGTGCAAGAAACGTACCTGAGGCTCTGGAAGTATCGCGGCGAATACACTCCTGACGCGAAACTGTCCACCTTTCTTTTCATGCTGGCGCGCCAGGTGCGCATTGACGCGTTGAGGCGCCAGACGAGAAGGGAGGCGCGCGAGACGCGCTGGGTGCGCGAACAGCCCGCGACCCAAAACCCGGGCGCATCATGCGCGAAGGACGACGTCCGCTGGGCCGTCTCGCGTCTAACGGAGCCTCTTCGCGAAGTGGTCGAGCTTGGTGTATTCCAGGATCTGCCGTATGCGGAGATAGCCGGGATACTCGGCATCCCGGTGGGGACCGTCAAGTCGCGCATGTCCAACGCCGTAAAAAAGTTGAAGGAGATATTCGATGAATGCAGATTTGGCGAAGACTCTTGACGATCTCGGCCCGGAGTATGCGGAATTCGTGCGCGCGCTGAGGCGTTCGCGCGAGGTCGAGCCGTCGGGGGCCGTGACAATCGCGCCGCCGCGCGTCTGGCGACGGTGGACATGGCGGCATCTCGCTGCAGCCGCGTCTCTTGCGGCGCTTCTCGCTTCGCTGCCGGTTATCATTGACGGCGCGCGCGGGCCGAGACCGGCGCCCGGCGGCGAGGCGAGCGCGAGCGCGTATACTCTCGCGCTCGCTGGCGATGGGCACGTACCGGTCGACGAACTCGTCCGCACCCAGAACGCCGACGGCAGCTGGGCCAACGACTACTTGACCCGCCAGAACGCCGCCGCGTTGAGAGGAGTGGGTGAGGCCAATACAGCCTATCGCCGCGCGCTGAGGTATCTGCGCGCGAAAGGCCTCGCCCCGCTCACCGAAGACGAGCTCACCGAACGTCGCGCAATGGTGAAAAGTTGACGGACGGCGCCCGGCATCAGCCGTCAGCCAAACTTTATACGCACAACCGCGGCAATATATGGTATAATGTCGCCAAAGGAAAAAAATGCAGACAGTTACAGACAGGTTTATGGAAGCCGCCGGCAAGGCGAGCTTCATTCGCAAGATGTTTGAAAAGGGCCTTGAGCTCAAGGCCAAATACGGCGAAGACGCAGTGTGCGACTTCTCGCTGGGCAACCCCGATGTGCCGCCGCCGGAGGCCGCTCGCGCCGTGCTGCACAAGCTCGCCGACGACGCCGTGAAACCGTTGGGGCTGGGCTACTGCCCGAACGCCGGCATCCCGTCCGTGCGAGAGGCGATTGCCGCCCACCTTTCCAGCCAGCAGGGCATGGCTCTTTCGTCCGGCGACGTGATAATGACCGTGGGCGCCGCGAGCGCTCTCGTCGATTTCTTCAGGGCCACGATCGAAGAAGGGGACGAGGTAATCGTGCCGAGCCCTTATTTCGTCGAGTACGGCAACTATTGCGGACATTTTGGCGGCATACTGAAGCCGGTGCCTGCACGGGAAGATTTTTCTCTCGATCTCAAGGCGATCGAGGCGGCCATAGGCCCAAAAACACGCGCGATTCTCGTAAATTCACCGAACAACCCAACAGGCGCCGTCTACTCTCGCGCCGAACTTGAAGCTCTCGCCGCCATTGTCGAGAAGGTGAACGCCGGCCGCGGCGCGGGCGAGAGGGCGCTTTTCATACTCTCAGACGAACCATACCGGGCCTTTGCATACGACGGGGTCGAAGTGCCGGCGATACTCCCGATGACACGATACGCGGTCGTGTTGGGCAGCTTCTCGAAGACGCTGTCGATGGCCGGCGAGCGCGTGGGCTATCTCGCCGTAAACCCCGCTCTGACAAAGGAGGACGGCGGCGCGCTGGTCTCGACGCTGATTCTCGTCAATCGCACGCTTGGCTATGTCAACGCCCCTGTTATCGGCCAGCGTCTCGCGGCGGCGATTTGCAACGAGACTGTCGACCTCGGCATATACAGGCGCAGGCGCGACCTTATGGCGAAAGTTCTCGCCGATGCCGGCATCGAGTTCACAATGCCGCGCGGCGCGTTCTATTTCTTCCCGAAGGCTCCGGGCGGCGATGACGCGAAGTTTGTCGACGCGCTCCTCGCCGAACGCATCCTCGCCGTCCCTGGCGCCGGCTTCGGCCGCGCGGGCTACATTCGGCTCAGCTGCTCCGTCGACGAGAAGATTATCGCGAGAAGCGCAGAGGGCTTCAAACGCGCCGCGGAGGCGTGTAGATGACGTTCTCGCGCTTTGCCCCCGCGGCGGCGCTCGCCGCAGCTCTGACGGCAATAGGCGAGCCGGCCGTATCGTTCGACCCGGTTCGCCATTCGGTGTCGTTCGCAGCCGTTTCGACAGACTGCGGCATGGACGTCCAGCTTGAATTCCTGCTGGTCGGGCCGGACTCCGACCGGGATTACGAGTCAATGTTCGTGACTGAAGCGCCCGCCGCCGAAATCGCCGCCGCATTCGACAAGGCGGGCATCCCCGTCGGCCGCCCGTTTGATATGCCAGGCTGCAGGTAAGTCGGG
>JAZQBR010000312.1:0-9945 GCA_045545855.1 Kiritimatiellia bacterium
GTCTCGTTGAACGCCTCCGACGGGCTGTGGCCGTTCGCCCTGAGGGTCTCGAATTGGGCCTCCATGACGCCGGCGAGGGCACCCATGAGAATGCCGCGCTCGCCCACGAGGTCGCTCGTGACCTCGTTCTGGAAAGTCGTCGGGAAGAGGTAGCCAGAGCCAACCGCGATACCGATCGCCTTTGTGACATCCTCGACAGTCTTGGCCTTCATGCCGTTAGGCTCGAAAGCGTAGGAGCTGTTAATGCCCGCGCCTGAAAGAAAGTTGCGGCGCACGCTCGTGCCCGACCCCTTCGGGGCGACCATGACAATACCAACGCCCTTCCGGGGCTTGATGCCGGTAAGCTTCTGGTAGACATAGCCGAAGCCGTGCGAGAAATAGAGGTACTTGCCGGGGGTGACGAACTTCTCGATTTTCTTCCAAACCTGGCCGACACTGCCGTCAGAGACGAGCATCATGATGATATCGCCCTTCTCGGCGGCCTCTTCGAGAGAGAAGAGAGTCTTGCCCTCGACCCAGCCGTCCTTCTTCGCGCGCATCCAGCTGGAGTTGGCCTTGGTGTTCTTGCGCTGGCCGACAATAACATTGAAGCCGTTGTCGCGCATGTTAAGCGCCTGGCCCGGCCCCTGGATGCCGTAGCCGAGAACGGCAATCGTCTTGCCTTTAAGGACCTCCTGCGCTTTCTTCAGCGGGAACTCCTTGCGAGTTGTGATGTTTTCTGCAACCTTGCCGAACTTTATCTTCATTGTTTTAGCTTTCCTTGTTTTGGAAGTCGATTTTGCGTATTATACTCTTTTCTCCGCCGCCATGCAAGCGCGATTCGGCTCAAAGCGAAGATTTCAGCTTCAGCCAGACGCGCAGCGCCTCGCTGACGCTCCACGCCTGGGCGGTACAACCCTTCTGGGCATGGGGCGCGTCGCCGTCTGCGATTTCGCTTATATGGCAGAGCGCGCCGGCGTTGAGATTCTCGACGACGCTGGCGAGAAGCTGCATCGCGGTCTCTACCGGACAGGCCTTTGTCACCGCAAGCGCTTCTGCGTAGAGCGGGAACGGCCACGCCCACGCTGTGCCGTTGTGATAGGCCGGCTTGCGGCTTGTGTCCTCGTCGCCCGAGTATACCCCGCGGTAGAGCGAATGGCCGGCGTTCAGGGTACGTATGCCTCCCGGTACGAGAAGCTCCTCGGTCGCCGCGAGTATCGACTTGTCGTCGAGGACGCCGAGCGTCACGAGAAAAAGCTGGTTCGGGCGGATCGTGTCTTCAGGCTTCGCATCAGCCGCGCTTTCACCCGCCGGGGCCGCGAGGCAGTCGCAGTAACCGCCGCCTTCGAGCTTGAAGTAGCGCTCGATCGAAGACTTCGCCTTGTCGGCGAGCGCGTCGCGGCCGAGGTATCTGAGCGCCGACACCCAGAGAGCCTCGATTTCGACCGGATAGCCGATGCGCGGCGTGCAGGCCGGATAGTTTGTATCCATCCACGTAAAGTGGGACGGCGACCACACCAGGCCCGAAGCCTCGTCTACATGTATGCCGTTCGGGGTGCCCTTTAAGTAGTTGTCGACGATCGACTCGCATGTTCGCTTGAGCGACGCGAGCCTGCCCGCGAGAGGCGCCGGTTTCGCAGCGTCGAAATCGAACGCCATCTGCACGCTGCGGCGCCCGGCCGGCGGCTCGCCGTTTTCAGCCGCGGCGGATTCGAGCTCTTCTACGCACCTTATAAACCAAAGCTGCGCGTCGGTCGTGTCGCGGTTGCCGGCGGTCTCGCCGTAAATGATATTAGGCAAAGTGCCATTCTCCTCGAAGGCGGCGAACGCCTGCAGAATCTTGAGGGAGTCCTCCAGCTTGCCGGCCGCAATCATGCCGCGCATGAATATAAACGTGTCGCGCCCCCAGTCGAGGAACCACGGATAGCCCGCGATTACCGTCTTGAGATTGTCGCGCCGCACGATAAAAAGGTCGAGTGCCTCTGCGAGACTTTGGGCGAGCGGCAGGCTGTCAGGCGCGTGCGTCCTGGCGGGGAACACGGGCGCGGCGGAGGCTTCGGGATTGAGCCACCCGACGAGCTCCACCTTCTCGCCGATGCGCAGGTCGGCAGAGATCCAGCCCGGGCTGAAGAGGTCGCCGCTGGGGTCCTGGCCGCGTTCCGCCTCTTCGGGATGGGCGACATTGTACTCCCACTGCGGCTCGTGGTGGTATTCACCGCCATCGACCGAAAGGACGAAGTGGCCATCGTATGGATGGAAATCGAAGCCGCGCGGCGATGGGGTGGCGCTCTTCGGGAAAAGCTCCTCAAGGCCCGTATACGCCTTTGTCGTGCCGTGAAAGCTGCGCCATTCGACATCCGGTCTAACGACGAGCCTCACCTGATCGCCAACGTCGTCATCACCCGCGCCCCGGCGCGTCACGACGAGGCGCGCCGCGTTCATGCCCTCGGCGAGCGAGACCTCAAAGGTGAAGGCGGCGTCGTGGCCCATGCCGCAAGGCACGTCGAAACACCACACAGCCCAGCGGCCCGCAGGGTCGGCGGAAAACTTCGTGACACAGCGGCGGTCCAGCTCGCGCGTATAGCCCTCGCGCTGCAGCCAGCAGCGCACGCGCGCCCAGAGATTAAGCCTGTCTGACGGGCAAGCCGGATTCGGGTTCGCGGCGAGTATCGCGTCATACTGGCTCGCGATCATCCCCCAGCCCGCGCGCATCTGGCTCGCTGCGCCGGCGCCGTTCGAGAGAATCGTTCTAGTCTCCGGCCTAAGGCGCACGTCATCGCCGGCGAACGAAAGCCTCGCCTTCGCGAGAGAGCTGCGCGGCGGCACGAGAAAGCGCGAAGTCGTGCGGGCCGACTTGGGCTGGGTATAGACGACCATGACCATCTGAAGCATGCGGCAGAGAGTACCGTCCCCCTTGTAGTGGGGCGAATCGAATACCGCCGCGAACCGCCCGTCGGCGACTTTGCGCGACCGGTACACACGAAGCGTTTTGCCTGTGACGGGGTCGACAATGCGCATTCTGAAATGGTGCGCGGCCGAAACCTCCACCCATTGATTCTCCGGCACTACGACATCGCGCTTTACGTCGCGCGGAAACACCCAGTGGAAAAGCGTCTTGCGCGGCGCGGGCGCGAACGCGACGAGCTCGGCGGCCTTCGCGCCGCGCGGCTTCGCGCCGCCTACAAGACACATGACCTGACCCGGTTCGAGATGGACGGGGCCCGTCACCCGCACCTTTCGCTCGGCGAGCAAATCGAAGGTGTCCATGACGCCGAACTGGTTCAGATCCCACTCTATATCGGCCGGACGGCCGCAATCGAGATTGGCGAGAACGAGCAGCTTCGAAGACGGGTCTTCATCCACCCCGTCGCCGCCGGTGCGCACTACGGCAAGAGTGTTGCCGGCGCCGCGCGTCGCGACCGACAGGTGACACGCGCCCGAAAAGCTCGGGTGGGTGTCGAGAATGTGGTTCAGGCGCGATATGAGCTCGATCATATTCTCCTTCGCGCCCCAGTTCAGGTCGTTCCTGCCGTGAACGTCTATCTTCTCCTTGCAGAACCACTCAACGCCGTTCGCCATGCCCCAGGCGCCCTGCCAGCTGAGCAGCGCCGCGAGCTGCACCCTGAGCCGCGCATACGTCTCGCCGCTCTTCGCGAGGCGGTCATTGTCATGAGTCTCGGCGAAGTGGACGAGCGTGCCATAGCGCTCGCTGCGCTCGATCGCACCCGGCAGATACCACTCGAACGCGCCTCGGTCGTATGTTTGGAATATCTCCGAATAAGCCCAATCGAGATTCGACTCGGCGAGAAGCCGGTCGGTCACCTTCAAGTCTCCGCCAAGGCCTTCAAGCATGAAAATCGTATCAGGGTACTCTTCGCGGACGCGCGCGACGATATATTCCCACGTCTCTGAAGGTATCATATACCCCGCGTCGCAGCGAAAACCGTCCACGCCGTTTCTGCACCAGAACAGGAAAACGTCCGCCATATACGCGCGAAGCTCGGCGTTGGAGTAGTCGAGCTCGACGAGGTCGGCCCACGTGACTCCCCACGCGCCGGGCGAGATGAAGCGCCCGTCAGTCGCGCGGCGGAACCAGTCCGGATGGTGGGTCTGCAAAGTCGACGCCCAGCCCGTGTGGTTCGCAGGCAGGTCGACCAGCAGAAGGCCCTTTCGCGCATGCACGGCGTCGATAAGCTCCTTAAACTGGTCCAGAGGCGTCGCGTATTCGTCAAACTCCGCCATGGCAGGGTCGACCGACAGAAAATCCAGCGCGGCGAACGGGCAGCCGTATTCGCCCATCACCGCATACGTTGTGGGCACTGGGAACGGCGGCAGGGTCTGGATTATCCTGAAGCCCATCGTATCCATTATAACAGGCAACCTTCTCACGATCTCGCGGAACGACCCGAACTGCCGCGGGAAAACCGTGTATATCGTGTTGCTGCGGCGCGTCTCGGCGCTTTCTACCTTTATATGGGTGTTCTGGCCTTCGGGCCATTCGGGGACGTTGGATCCTTCGGGAAAGAAGCACGCCTTGCCGGAGAATATACCAACCTCGTCAAGCGCAATCTCGGCGCGGTAGAAGCCCGGGGCGACCTCCTTTAACGGTATATCGGTCCAGGCGCGCGCCATGGGTGTCTCGCCGCGCTCCGTCTCGGCGATGATCTCGCGCCGCCTGACGCGGGCGTGTCCGATATTGGTTCTGAAGGCCGCGCGCCCCTTGCGCGGAGTGTCGAGCCGAAGCGTCACCTCAAGCTTGTCGCCGCGCCATTTGAGAAGAAAATCGTGTGGGGTTGGTGTCTGTATCATATTGAAGCCTCCATGAGTCTGAAGTAGTCCGAGACCCCGCGCACCCACTCCGGTATAGGCTCGGTCGACATGACCGCCGCCTTGGAATGGATGTCGCCCGGGTCGAAGCCGTGCATGCCGGCGAGGGGCTTGAGCCCCATGTCGCTCGGCACAATCTGCACGCCCGGATTGACGAGAAAGAGCGAGTCGCCAAACTGCCGGTCAGCGCGCCAGATGCCGTGTTCGCGCTCCTCGCTCTCGTCGAGCCAGTGTCCGTCGCCGGCGAACGGCGCGAGCGCCGCCTCGATGCGCTCTCTGGCACCTGGGGCGAGGTAATGCACTCTCAGCAAGGTCGAATCGTAGCACGCGCCGTAGTCGCGGCCGAATACGAGGCCTGTCGCCTCTACGGCACCCTTCAAATCGACCGTCTTCGTGAGTGGGGTCATGCCATGGTCTGAAAAAACAGTAAGAGTCCACTCGCGGCCCGACGCCTTCGCCGCCTCGACGAGGCGCTCGATTCTCTCACGGTACCATGCGAGTTTCGCCTCGACGCGCGCACGGCTTCCGGGCGTCGAATCGTCGTGCCTGAGGGCGTCCAACTCGGCCGTGTAGAGAAACATGAAATCGATGCCCTCTCGCGCCTTCGCGATGCCGATCTCCAGATTCTTCGCGTCGCCGAGACGCCAGTCGGATATGTGATACTCAAGGCCCGACCTCTCAAGAGTGTCGGCGAGATTGGAGACGCCTCCCATGCCGCCTGGCACGAAAAGGTCCTTCTTCTCGCAGTAGTCCATGTAAGGGAGCTTTTCGGCCGTCATCTGGTAAAGCTGAAAATAGCCCGTGTAGCCGAGGAGCCGCTTCACTATGCGCGAGAGCCACCCCCGCACCCACCCGCGGTTCCAGAGCGACTTCGGCCGCATGAGGCGCATGACGGCGGCGACGAGGCGAAACGGCGAACGCTCCGGCGCGAACTCGAAGAGACCTAGATGACCATGCTCCGCAGGGCGTTTGCCCGAGAGAATCGTAGGTATCGCGCTGCAGGAGTAGCCGAACTGCATAGTCGTCTCGCGGCGATACGGCAGTATGTCGGCGAGATACCCGGTCTTGCCGACTATATCCCAGCCAAGCGCATCAATGAATAGGAATATCTTCATGTGTTTATGTGCTGACATAAGGCATCATGTCGTCCGGCAAAGGGGCGACAAACTCCATTCTCCTGTTTTCCACCGGGTGCCACAGCGTGAGCTTCCAGGCGTGCAGCATCTGGCGCGCCGGAACCGGATCGAGACGCTTGTCGAGCGCGCTCTTACCGTATGTGCGATCGCCGATGACGGGGCAGCCCATAGTGGCCATGTGCACCCTTATCTGGTGCGTGCGGCCTGTCTCTATGCGGCACTCCACAGCCGAAACGGCCGCGCTTTTCTGCCGAGGCAGCACCCGCCAGTTGGTTATGGCGAGCTTGCCGCCGCGTTCCACGACGGCCATGCGCTTGCGATCTACGGGATGGCGGCCGATCATATTCTCGATGCGCCCGGCATCGAGCCGGGGTCTGCCGTGGCAAACTGCGAGATACGTCTTCTCAACATTCTTGTGCGACGAAAAAGCCTTGACGAGACCGTCCATCGCCGCCTGCGATTTTGCGACGACTATCAGTCCCGAGGTATCCTGGTCGAGGCGGTGGACTATACCAGGGCGCGCCACGCCGCCTATGCCTGAAAGCCCCGGACAATGGGCGAGAAGCGCGTTCACGAGCGTACCGGTGAAATGGCCCGGCGCGGGGTGGACGACCATCCCCGGCGCCTTATCCACGACCACGATATCGCCGTCTTCGTAGACGATGTCCAGCGGGATGTCCTCAGGCTCCGGCACGGCCGGGACCGGAGGCGGTATCTCCATCTCGATCTCGTCGACTTCGGTGACTTTCATGCCGGCCTTGTCGGCCGTTGCGCCGTTCACGGTAACGAACCCGGCCTTGACCAAGCCCTCTACCCGCGAACGCGAAAAGCCGGGGTTGCGCTCCATCAAAAGCTTGTCAAGCCGTATCGCCATCAGTCCTCGCTCCACTTGACATACCGCACCTTCTTCTCTTTGACATAACCCTCGGCCTCGACGGACCGCGTCATGCCATGGCACTCGGCCGTTATGCGTATCTTGAAGACAGAGTCCTCTTCGGCCTGGAAGGTAAGGTAGTTCTGGGCTTCGCTGCCGATATCTCCAGACCCAATCGCCGCGCCGCTCAGCTCCTCAACACGCGTGAGCATGTCGTTCCAGTCCTTGAACGGCCACGACGTGCGATTCTCGTCGACCTCGCGCCCGTCGTCCGGCATCTGCTCAAGGGCCGAGAGTATGGCCTGGGCAACTTCCTTCGCCTCTTCTACGCAGTCATCGTTGGTCGGGTCTTCGTATATGCCGGGTATCGTTATCAGCGCGTCGACACTCTTGCAGTTGTTGACGTTGATCTTCGACGAGCCTTCGGTGCAGAAAAGGTCCATTATCCCTTTTACGCGAATCTGGTCGCGCTCGTCCTGCTCCCACGGATTGATGACGCCGCCCGTCAGCACGGCCGGATAGTCGCGGAACCCGCGCACGTACTCCAGCTCCTTCACATCTGGTATCGGCCCCTGCCTCGGCCGGCGTTTGAGCTCGTTCTTCGTATCGTCGTCAATGCCTTTGAAGTCTTTTTCCATCTCCTCGTACCAGTCGTTCTCGGCACCGCAATCCTGGCCGTCTATCTGGGTAGGCGTGTCGTCTGCGTCGCGCCAGTCGTTCCATGAAGCGACGAGGATGTTCCAGAGATTGATACGCCCGTCCTTGGGAGTGTCAAGTTCCTCCGGGATGTCGTGAGAGCGAAAGATCATCCACCACCGCTCGTTATACTTCGTGTCGGACGTGCCGTCCGTACCATTGTAGAGGTCGTTTATGTTTATAATACCCTTCGAACCGGAGTTCGCGGTCTCGATTTCGACCGTAACGAGCGAACCCTCCTTGTCGTCCTCGTCGAGGTACACGGGGCCTATGGTGCAAGTCGAGCTGCTCTTCAGCTCTTGCTTTTCCCTGAACCAGACGTCTTCCTCGAGCATCTTTTCGTCATCCTGGTCTTCGGTCCAGTCTGCGACGTCGCGATAATTGACAAGAACTATCTCGGCGAGCGTCTGGCCGGCGTCAATCAGATGGGCGACACGATTGCGACGCTGGACATAAATATTCACGCCCGACTGCTGCTTCGCCTCGTAGGCGAACGAAATCGCCATGACCGAGAGAACCGCAATGGTCCAGAGGGCGAAAATAAGAGCGCTGCCTTTTTTCATGCCGGGCCTCCCCCCGGCCCCGGCGGAGGGCCGCCCGGTCCCGGCACCCCGCCGCCCGGCGCGCCGCCGCGCCCGCCGCCCGGCCCAGGACCGCCGCCGCCAGTACCGCCGCCAGTACCGCCGCGCCTCGGGCCGCCGCGCTTCTTCTCCTCGCTCGGCAGCGTGGCCGCATCCTGCGCCTGCTCGTAAATCGGTATTCTTACTATACGCATCAGAGGCGCCGTGTTCGACCTGTAGCTCTTGCCATCGGGGTCGGCCACCCAAAACGTGAGCTCAACCTTGTAAGGCACCGAGTTGGACTCCGCCCACTCGTCCTCGAACTTGGCGTTGCTCGCGTCAGCGTCCGTGTCTTCGGGGCTCTTCATCACCCGGCAGTTGAACCCGACCACTCCGTCTGCGACAAGAACAGGCTGGTACATGTCGGAGTTTGCGAATGTGTAATCAATCTCGCCGGTCTCCTGCTCGTCCTTGGGTCTAAGGGCCGGGTCGGGGCACATGCGCGCATAGAGCCCTGTCACCGATATATCGTCTTTGTAGTCGTGGTTGCCTTCTTCAAGCACCATGACCTGCACGCGGTGGACGGTGTCGGCAGACGCGTTCTGGCCGCCTACGATCGCAGAACCGGTCTTCGCCCACTCGATTACATCCGAGCGGTCCGGATCTTTGCCGTCGCCGTTGTCAGTAAGATAAAAGCCGTAGTTCGCGTCCTGCTGGCCGGTGTGAGGGTAGTACATGCTCCTGAGGCCGCTCACCACCTGGTTTAGCGCGTAATCGGAGCGTTGCATCTTGTCCATATACTCCGCCGAGAGAGTCCAAGTCGTCGTTACAGAATTGAATGTCATCGTCACTAGCACCGACATGATGCCGAGAATCATGATCGCGACAAGAAGCTCCACCATGGTAAAGCCAGGCCGCTTCATTCGCTCTTCCTCCAAAACGTGACGTAGCTCTCGCTTTCGCCGTGGCTTCTGAACCTGTCGCCCCATCTGACCGTGACCCTTATCCTGTAGAGCCCGCCGAGGCGCTGGATCTCGTCATCATCATGCAGGTTGAGGCATTCGCGCTCCCAGGTATAGCCGTGGTACTTTTCCTCCTGTGCAGCAGATAGACGCTCCTCGGATATCATCTCCCAAAGTTCTGTCGCCTTTGTCTCGCGCACCTCCAGTTCATCTTCCTCCTTGACATCGGCGAGCGGATATGCCATATCGCCGAGATCCATGACCTCCTGCGCTGTCTGGTAGTAGGTGGAATAGACCATCATCTTTTGCGACTGGCTCATCGACGCGAGAATCACGACAGAGCCAAGCCCGAGGATGATGGTGGCGATCATTACTTCCATGAGGGTAAACCCGCGCCGCATCAGTCCACCTCCCCCGGCGCGAGCGTCTTCGCCGCACCGAATCTGTCGACGCGTATCTGCCAGCCTTCGGTCAGATAATCCTCGCCGTACTGGTAGACGTATATCGTGTGCGGCTCGCAGCGTCCGTTTACCTGCCAGGCGAGCGACTTCTCGCCATCGACATCGGCCGCGGCGGGCGCACCTGGCTTAGCGCCAGCCGGCGCCGCGTCCGCTTGGGCAGTGCCGGCGGGGTCGTCGCCAGCCGCCTTGGCCGCCTCTTCGCGACGCTTGCGGCGCTCTTCCTTGTAGGCACCAAGCAGAAAATCAACATTCGAGAATGTCGATATCATCGAGCGCTTGGCCTCGTTTACTTCGCCGGATCTTTCGTCTCCGGGCTCCTCGTCGGCCATCACGACTTTTATGCAGATATCCTTGAACACTTCATCGGAGACCGGCGCGAAGAGTATCTCTTCGACCGTCTCGCCGCCGCTGTCCGCCAAGTCGGGTCGTAGCCATGTCGTTCTGTGAGCC
>JAZQBR010000313.1:0-2632 GCA_045545855.1 Kiritimatiellia bacterium
CAACTCCTTGGCTCACAGAACGACATGGCTACGATCCGACTTCCTTTTGCACGAATCATCCTCGTCTCATCCCTCGCACTCGCGGCGACGGTGGCAGGTGCGCTATGGTGGGGAACTCACGATTGTGAAGCACCGAACGAACTTATCGGGCCGCTTCACCAAAAGACACCTCCGCCAGAGTGGAACGCATACATTGCGTATGTAGCCGCGACGAATGCGGTGCGCGAGTGGCCGGAAGTAGGCGAAACCAGGCCGTCACAGGAGAGGAAGTCCGCGCTTGTCGCCGCGAACGCCGAGGCGCTTGCATTGATGCGCGAGGCCTCGACTCGCAGCGGGTGGTGCGATACTGCATTTCGGGAGGATTGCTCAAACGGATTCTTCTCCCCCGCCAACTTCCTTCGATTGCTTAACATGATGTGCTGGGACGCAGAGGCGCAGATTGCTCTTGGGCATCGCGCAGACGCGCTTGATTCTATTCGTGCGATGGCGTCGTTTGCCGTGACAATGCGCGGCGGCGCTGAGTCCATGGTCTGTTGGGCGTTGGCGGATTCTGCGGTGCAGAAGGCGATGAACCTTCCGACGGAGTTTGCCAATGCGCCATGTGCGACAGATGATGACCTTGCGGCGTTCGCTGTGTTTTTGCGCTCGCTCCCGGATGCCAAGTCGCAACGGCACTCGTTTTGCATGGCGGCGCGACGCGAGACGTTCTGGTGGGGCGAGTTCGCGTTCAGGCAGATTGAAGAGTCCGTGCAGGGCCATCCGATACTGGCACGTTATGTATATCAACCGAATCGAACGAGGCGCCTGTATCACGACTTAGTTCGGCGCGTGTGCGACATGGTGGAGCGCGGCTACGACAAGGAGGCTTGGCAAGGTCTCATGGCAGAGGTCGAATCCATGAATTCCGGTATAAACCGCTGGCTTCCAAACAACAAAGGACGTGAACTTTTGAGTGCGATCTGCCCTGCATGGGATGTTCTAGCCAAGAACGAGGCGAGGAGCGAGTTCTACTCGGCCGCTGCGGAAGTTGTCGTTGCGGCGGAACGCTATCGGCGCAAGAACGGAGTGCGTCCCGAGTCGCTTTCTGCGCTTGTGCCGGAGTTTATGCCTCGTGTGCCGGACGATCCGTTTGGCGCGAACGCCGCGTTGAACTATGATGCCGCACGCGGCATTGTCTGGACCGTTGGTGAGAACGGCGACTTCAACGGCGAGAAACAGCTTGGCACGGACACCTACGGACGCAACTTCAAATATGTCATTAATCTTGACGGCACGCCGACATACCAACCGAAAAGGAGCAGCCCATGAAACCATTTGCGCGAATCAACTTTTCCTCCGTTTTATCCTCCGTAGCCTTGGCGAAGGGGGAAGCCTTGGCGAAGGGGGGACGCTCTGCGTAGGGGGAGTGGGAAATGTTGCCAACCTCCTTCGCCGAGGCTACGGAGGTCAAGATGTGAAAGTGTTGCCAAGACCAATTTCAATTGTCAATGAAAGGAAAACGGCGATGAAGAAAATGATGATGGCCGTGGGGTTCGCGGCGACTGCTGCAGCGGCGTTTGGCTGGCTGCCGGAGAACTGCATGATAAGGGATAGACTCTGCGGAGAGGATGCCAGCGACAGACTCTGCGGCAAGTTTGACATTTCATGCACCGAACGACTGTTCGACATCATGCGGACAAACACGGCGGAGATTGTGCGCATTGAGAATGCACTTTATCCCGCACCCAAGTATGATCGCATCATGCCCATGGAGGGCGAGACGAAACACCTGCGCAAGGGGCTAGACGCAGCATTTGCCCAGCTTTTCGACGATTTTCGTTCCTTCATCTGGTTGCAGCGTCAGTATAAACGCCATCTTGAGCGGTTGTCAGATAATACGGTCTCCAACGGAATCGAGCGGCGCGATTTGACGTGGGAGGAGATTCGGCTCGGTGAAACGCGGGGCTTGACGGAGCGGTATTCCATATTAGTGGGGGAAATCACAACTTCACTTGGACAGCCTGCGCGAAGGATCAATGCAATCGATGTGGATAAATACATGAGTGATGTCAGGATTCCGAAGCTGTCCATACGTCCTCCTGCGAAACTCGACGATGTGTTGCTGTCTCTTCAGATGGCATCAGTGCCGCTCGACTTCTCCGGGCGCATCGTGCTGTTTGCGCTTTCACCATTGGAGGAAGGCCAGACATACCCGACCATGCCGGAAATCGAGGCTACGGACATTTCACTGCATGATGCCTTGCGATTGGTTGTGGATTGTGCAAAGGCCAGATATTACATCAGAGGCGAGGACGGCGTCGTGGTTGTCGTTCCGAAGGGCTTGGTTTGCAAAGATGGCGGAGTCGTTCATGTGTTGCAGCCCGGCGAATGGCCAAGGGCGGAAGAGAGCGGCGAACGCGCGAAAAATGCCGACGCAACAAACGAAAGGAACTGAAACAATGAAACCAATTGCACGAATGATTCTCGTCTCATCCCTTGCACGAGAAGAAAGAGGAGAATGTTGCCAACCTCCTTCGCCGAGGCTACGGAGGTCAAGATGTGGAAATGTTGCCAGTACCAATACCAATTGTCAATGAAAGGAAAACAGCGATGAAGAAATTGATGATGTCGATAGGATGCGCGGTAATGGCCG
>JAZQBR010000314.1:0-4572 GCA_045545855.1 Kiritimatiellia bacterium
CCGCTTGGCCTCCGACTTTGATGCGATACTGTTCCTCGCTGCGAAGAACAGCATGGTAGATGTCGTGCAGTCCGTCGGCCGCGTGATGCGAAAGGCCCCCGGCAAGAAATACGGCTATGTTATAATACCGGTTGTAATCCCGCCGGAAACGTCGCCCGAGGACGCACTCGACAATTCCGACGTTTACAATGTCGTCTGGACGGTGCTGAACGCCCTCAGGGCGCACGACGACCACTTCGACGCAGAGGTCAACAAGATCGATCTCAACAAGAGCGGTTCTTCGAAGATTCTCGTCAGTGTTATCGGCAAAGGCGGCGGCGCGAGCGGCGACGAAAGCGTCAACGGCGGTAACCCGAAGGCGTCGCAAGGAGAGTTCGACTTCAAGGCTAAGATATACGCCAAGATGGTCAAGAAGGTCGGGACGCGCCGCTACTGGTCGCTCTGGGCGGAGGAGGTGGCGAAGATTGCCGCCAGGCACGCGGACCGTCTCCGCGGGATTGTCGCGACGCCTGGCGCGAAGCGCGACGAGTTTTTGAAGTTTCTCGGCGCCTTGCGCGAGAATCTGAATCCAGCTGTCACTGAAGACGAGGCGGCGGATATGCTTGTGCAGCATGCGCTCACAAAGCCGGTCTTCGATGCCGTTTTTGGGGGCTACGACTTCGCGGCGTCGAATGTCGTCTCGAAGGCGATGCAGAGGATGGTCGATCTTCTGCACGAAGAAATCCCCGAAGGCGAGATGAAGGCGATGGAGGAGTTCTACAAGTCCGTCGCCGAACGCGCTGAAGGAATAGATAACGCCGAGGGCAAACAGCGCGTCATCTACGAACTCTACGACAAGTTCTTCAGGACGGCCTTCCCGAAGATGTCCGAACAGCTAGGCATCGTCTACACACCTGTGGAGTGCGTGGATTTCATCATCAACTCGGTAGAGGACGTCTTGAATAAGGAGTTCGGTCAGTCGCTTACGGACAAGAATGTGCATGTGATAGATCCATTCACAGGCACGGGTACATTCATGACGCGGCTTCTGCAGTCGGGGCATATCAAGCCGAAGGACTTGAAGCGAAAGTACACCGAGGAGCTTCACGCCAACGAAATCGTGCTTCTCGCCTACTACATCGCCTCGGTGAACATCGAGTCGGTCTATCATGATTTGGCGGAAACCGGTGGGGCGAGGCGTCCCGCCGAGCCGCAAACCTACACGCCCTTTGAAGGAATCTGCCTTACCGACACGTTCGAGCTCTACGAGAAGGGCGATGTGTTCGAGACTAAGGACTTTCAGCAGAACTCTGCGCGTGTGATGCGTCAGCGCAAATCGCCAATTAGAATCGTAATTGGCAACCCGCCATATTCCGTCGGACAGAAGAGCGCGAACGACAACGCGCAGAACCAGTCGTATCCGAAGCTCGCGGCGGCGATTGCGCGGACATACTCGGCAAAATCGACTGCTAATCTGCAAAAGGGATTGTATGACTCTTACATAAAGGCGTTTCGCTGGGCAACAGACAGACTTGAAGGCGGCAGGGGAATTGTTGCATTTATATCTGGTGCAGGGTGGCTTGATGGAAATGCTACCGATGGTTTTAGAGCAACATTACAGGAAGAGTTTGATTCAATCTATGTTTTTAATCTGCGGGGCAATTGCTTAGGGCAAGGAGAACAACGCAAAAAGGAGGCAGGCAACGTTTTCGGCTCAGGTTCGCGCACGTCGATTGCCATCACGATCCTTGTAAAGAATCCTGTCAATCCTGTTAATCCTGTCAAAAACAAGGCACGCATCTACTATCGCGACATCGGCGACTACCTCTCGCGCGAGAAGAAACTTGAAATCGTCAAGGAAATGCGCTCGATGCTCGATCCGAAGATGGGACTCGTCGAAATCCATCCCAACGCCAAGAACGACTGGATCAACCAGCGCGACGGAGTATTTGATTCGCTTATTCCGATTGGAGATAAAAAGGACAAGACTGGGCACACGGCGTTTGTACCAAATTATTCGCTTGGTATATCTTCCAACAGAGATACTTGGGTTTACAACTTTTCGCATGATGAGCTTGCAGCAAGCATGGAACGGACTATTGCGTTTTATAATGCCAATATAGGAGCCGCCCCAATTGTCGATACAAGCAAGATTAGTTGGACTGTTGCGCTTAAACATGATTTAGAAAAAGGCACAACGGCTGAATATCGTGATGATGCCATAACATCTGCGATGTATCGTCCATTCTGTAAACAGCACTTGTATTTTGAAGCTCAATGGATTGAAAGGACTTTGCAAATTCCTCGTCTTTTCCCGACGCCTAAACATAAGAACCGCGTGATTTGCATTGCGGGTGTTGGCGCTAAATCATTTTCATGCCTAATGGTTGATGCTATACCCGACTTGCATTTACTTGAGTCGGGTGCTCAATGCTTCCCTCTCTACGTGTACACGAAGGAGGACGGTGATGAGCAGTTGTCGCTTTTTGACAAGGCCGAAGGCGAGTATCGTCGCGAGAGCGGGATAACGGACTTCATGCTGAACCGCTGCCGTGCGGAGTTTGGCGACAAGGTAACGAAGGATGATGTGTTCTACTTCATCTACGGGGTTCTTCATTCGCCCGACTACCGCAGGCGGTTCGAAGCCGACTTGAAGAAGTCGCTTGCGCGCATACCGCTGCCGAAGACGGGCGCGGAGTTCGCAGCGTTCGTCAAGGCGGGGCGCAAGCTTGGTGACATGCATTGCGGCTATGAAAAGGTCAAACCATGGTCCGAATGCGTCGTCGATGTTGTGCCAGGGTATGATTCGCCGTATCATGTCACGAAGATGAGATTCGCGAAGAAGGAGAATCCCACGGACGAGAACAAAAACGGCAAGCTTGACAGGCACGAACTCGAGGACCGCTCGCGGATCATCTACAACGACCGCGTGACGATTCGCGGCATACCGCTCGCTGCATACGACTATGTGGTAAACGGCAAGTCGGCGATAGAGTGGGTGATGGACCGCTATCAGGTGACGACCAACAAGGAGTCTGGCATAGTCAACGATCCGAACAAGTGGCTTGAGGAAAGCGGCGACGAGCGATATATCGTCGACCTCGTCCTGAAGGTCGTCACCGTCTCGATGGAAACGCAAGCGATTGTAGCCAAGCTGCCCAGGCTTGAGTTCTAACCTGTTTCCCAATTTCGGCCTCACGCCAGAGTAGCTCTAGATTGTGAAAGGTGGTGGAAAGTGAACGATAATATACTCAATGCAGTAAAAGTCATCAAGGCGGCAATTCTTGAGTCGCAAGCGCATGTTCTGCGGAACGCGAATTGTTCATTATTGTCGCTCTATTATGGGATAGGTCGGTTTGCCTCTGCCAATTCTCGAAAGGGAACATGGGGGACTGGTGCCATTGCCGCCATAAGCGAGCTTTTGCAAAAGGAAATGCCCGGACTCAGAGGCTTTGGTGAACGGAATATAAAGAACATGCGCACTTTTTACGAGTTTTGGTCGCCATTGATAGATCGGCAGCCGACGGCTGCCGATTCAGATCCCGCCATGCTGGTGTCGTTGGATGCAATCCGGCAGCCGACGGCTGCTGAATTCGACCTTGAGGCTTTTCTGTCAGTCGGTTTTTCCCATCATGTTGAAATAATGGCAAAAGTCAAAACATTTGAGGCGTGTTTCTACTACATAGAAGCCGCGAGGCGCGGCAAATGGAACAAATACGAATTGCGCGAGCATCTCAAGGCGGACGATTTCCATCACGAAGGCAGGCTTCCCAACAATTTTGTCGCGACGATCCCCGGGCCACGACAGGCGATGGCCGCAATCAAAGCGTTCCGAGACGAATATGTCCTTGATTTCCTCAATGTTGAAGACATTGATGCCAGAAGTACCGAGGATGTGGATGAGCGCGTTCTTGAAAACTCGATTGTTGCGAACATAAAGAAGTTCATCATGGCGTTCGGGAGGGATTTCACCTTCGTGGGCAATCAGTTCCGGATGGAAGTAGCTGGACGTGAGCAGTTCATTGATCTTCTGTTCTTTAACCGCGAATTGAACTCGCTGGTTGCCGTTGAACTTAAGCGCGGCGAATTCAAGTCAGCCTATCTCGGGCAGTTGCACCTTTATCTGCAGATTCTGGAAGACCAGTACAAGAAGCCTCATGAGAACCCGCCTGTGGGCATTATCCTCTGCAAGTCGGCGGACAAGGCTTTTGTCGAATATGCTGTTCGAGACTTTGACAAGCCAATGGGCGTTGCGACATATCGGACTTCCAAGGAAATGCCGAAGAGACTGCGCGACGCTCTGCCGCCCATTGACGATCTCAAAAAGCAGCTTGGTGTAGCGTGTCAATAAACGAGGAAGCATAGCACACGGACTACAAGCACTGGACATTTGGAATTCACGAGGGAGCGACCCCGCGATGCGGAAAGATAATTGCCGCTATCCACTACCGCCGCTCAGAACGAGTTCAAGCGGTATTGGCTTTAGCGGGCCGCCTGGTAGTCGGCCCCTACCGAGGGGTATGCGGGGAAAGTGAGAAAATAGTTGCCGGCCCCATAGACGCCCCAAAAATGGAGACGCGGCATCTTGCCGCG
>JAZQBR010000315.1:0-5785 GCA_045545855.1 Kiritimatiellia bacterium
GCTTGGCCTCCGACTTGTCTCATTTTTGTGCCCATAGTGTATCATTTGACCTTTCGCCTGTCAACGGCGGATGGCGCTTTGGTGCCGTTGCCTCCGAAAGACACCATCCCCTTCACAATATATAAACGCATTTTAGGCGAAAACATGTCAGGCAAATTTTAACTTTTTTCACGCCCCTCAAGGGCTCTCGCGGAAAGCAAAGAATCTGCGCCATAATCGCTCGTTAACCGCAATTATCTCTTCGCCTCGCGGGGTCTCTCCCCATAAATCCATGTGGTCTCTCCCCATAAATCCATGGGGTCTCTCCCCACCCTCGCCGGGTCTCTCCAGCCCGCCGCGCTATCTAGGCTAGACATCTCAGCTTTCTAGCTAGACTTGGCAACTTTTTAGGCTAGACAACTGAACAATTCTAGCTAGTTTAGCGCGCTTGGTCAGTTAGGTTGCTGTGAGGGTCAGTTAATCTGCTGTGAGGTCTAGCTAATATTGCGCGCTGCTCCTGAGGGGGTCGTATTTACCCCTCACGGGGTCTCTCCCCATAGATTGGCAGGACATACAACAAAAAGGTCAGGTCGTCTATTGTCTCACGCGAAGACCGCGAAGACTTTGCGAACTTCGCGCACTTCGCGTGAGACAAAACACACGATCCAGAGCGCGTGGCTGTGTGCGGGGAAATTTAAGCAGGCAGGGCAGAAGAAACAGGAGAGGCACCACCATCCTGTTTCCTATGCTAAAAAATCCAACTACGACTTTGAGAAATGTATCCACATCATTCTACACTTTGCCAAGCCATGAAACCAAACAACGGCAACGGCATGTATATATACACAAGAGTGCCGACAATCCACACAAATGGATGGCTCGTTCTAGCGTATATGTCCTTCAGTAGCGCCAACTTCCAGTAAAGCCGGAAAATCAGCCAAAGGGAAAACAAGAAAGTATACGGACTGTCAAATGCAATATCTAGAACAATCCGAAGACAATACACTAAATTGCCAATAAGCATGAATACAAAACTGTTAAAGTCCGGCTCGCCCATACCTCCGCAGAACAACCCGCTCAGTCCTATTAGCAGCGCAAAACCACCGGCAAGAAACCAAATGAGTTCATCAAGCATGAGAAGTCCGAGCAGCGGAATTCTTTCGTTGCACTGCCACCAATAGGTTAGACGCCGAATCCAAAAAAAAGACACCACAACAGACAGCAATGCAAATATTACCACAACCATATTTACCTCCAACAATTGCCTATTCTGTTAATGGTGGAACCATGCCTCTGGGAAGCCTTTCACCCCTCACGGGGTCTCTCCCCATAGACTCCATCTCCGTGAATTCGGTTTCTGTGTGATTCATATTCATTTAGTCATGATGATTCAGCCAAGCTAGTCCTGGCGTACATAACCCTTAAAGCCTTTTACCGCATCTTCCATATCCTTTTGAGCTGCAACTCCGCCACTTTTGCTTCCAGCAAACTAGCACACCGACTGTAATTATGTGATTTTGCATATTCCAATGCCGTCTCCAAATAATCCAAAGGAAAGTCAAAACCATTAAGAAACGATATGCTGTCCTCGCAATGTCCCCAGTGGTATTTCATTTTTGCCACATAGATATTCTCATGCCGCAGCAAGCTCGCACTGTCAGTCCAAACCAGTGGTGCCAGTTTTCTAAAACGCATCTGCTTCACACTTTGGCCAATGCCGTATTTAAACTCTAAGCCCATGTATGATAAAATTGATTTGGTAGACTCTAAGTCCATGTATGATAAAATTGATTTGCCTTCACCGTACCACAAATCTTCAGGGGGCGTCAAACTTAAAATATAATCAAACACTTCTTCGGACTTTGTGTGCAAAGAACAAAAGATTAATGGAAACTCCTGTTTGTCGTCTATATGAGCACCTCGGCGATACTTTGCCTTATAGTCTGCACCATTTTCAACAAACAATCGAACCGTCTCAAGGTTGCCAACATTAATGGCAGATTGCAATGGCGTTTTGCCATAAACACTTTGCTGATTTATCTCATTTGTCATATGGTACTCTGTTATAAACAATCGCAAAAAGCGCTCCTGTGCGTCTCCCCGCAACAGCGCGCATGCGTGAAAAACATTGTGGCCAAAAGACGAGCAGACTTTAGGGTTTACGCCATGTCGCAGCAAGCACATTGCACAATTTGTTGCTGAAGACTCTATTGCATCTATTAAAAGCGGCGCAGCCTCACATTCATATCTATACGTTTTGCCCATCGGTTTAGCAACACCGACACCAGTCTCATTATTGCCATAAAAGCCATAAAAATTATGTATCGGCATTCCGCTATCGATAGCCTCTTGCAATTCATCGACATTATCATTTAGGAAGAATGAATGCCAGACCTCCGCACGCATTACTTCCGGCCAGCTTTTTAGGCGCATATCCGACCAGCTTAGTGCCATCCGCCTATGTTTGTGACCCTCGACTTTCGCAGACTTAACGAATTTTTCTAACTGCTCGTCAATTTGAGCCTGCATAAGGTCGATGATATCCTGCCTGCTTTGTATCCGCCTATATGTGCAACCGCATATAACAAGCAAAGCAAATAGCAAAATTATGTTCACAAACCGTTCCAACAAAAATTGCAATCTTGGAAAGTACATCACAAAACCTCCTCTTCATCATCATTGACATCTCGTTAGTCTCATTTTGTGCCCATAGTGTATCATTTAGCCTTTTGGCTGTCAACGGCGGATGGCGCTTTGGCGGCGCTGCATCCAAAAGACACCATCCCCTTCACTATATATAAACGCATTTTGGGCGAAAACATGTCAGCCAAATTTCAACTTTTTTCACGCCCCCGCAAGGACTCTCGCGGAAAGCGAATATTCTGCAGCAAATTCGCTCAATAACCGCAATTACCATATTCCCTCGCGGAGCCTCTCCACTTCATCTCAAAGGGGCTCTCCCCTTGACTTACGGTTCTCTTGCCTCTCAACAAGCATTTTGCTATACCCCATAAGTTAAGTCATTGTCTCTCGTCTTTCAATTTTTTCTCTATCAATTTGACGCACTTAGAAAAGTCATGTCTCTTTGCGAACAACAATGCATCTTCAATATCTTTTATTTCATAGTCATATTTTAAAAGGAATATCAACCTCTCTTCGCAATTATCTTTCAAGTAACTCATATTTTGCGTTATGACAGTACCTTCACTTCCCTTTGTCTTTATATCTGCGCCTAGTTTTAACAATGTCTCAAAACGAAATTCATAATCTTCAGCCTCGGGATTCAAGAATAGTAAAGCAGAGTTGCCCTTAGAATCAGTTTCAGATACATCAAACTGCTTCGATTTTATCGTATTCAGGAAAACTTCTTGGGACCCAAAATATAAAGCCCAAAAGGCGATAGGCGCTACTCGCCCCCATGCATATACACGAATCCCAACATCGGCTCCATGATTCAGGCACCACAAGGCCATTTCCGCGTTTCTGTTGAGCATTAGCGCCTGAGCCAGCACTGTGTCGCCATAATTGTCTCGTTCATCTATGCTTCCGCCACAATTCTCAAACACCATATCAGTATAGTAAGGTACAGAGTAACTCATAGCGCACATCATCAAAGCAGTACGGCCGTCATAATCTTTTCTTCGTAAATCTGCGCCAGATTCAAGCAACCATTCGACACAGTTGGTTGACGCAGACCTAAGCGCCCACATTATAGCAGTTCTACCAAAGTCATCATAACCAGTTTCACTAGGAAGACTGACTATGGCATCCAAATCATCACCTAAACATTTTTGCAGTTTATTTACATCATCCTCAAGAATCGCGCTCATGATGGCTATTTGCTTGCTACGAAATATATCAGCCTCACTATGCAATACACAGCCAGCAAACATAAATGACAGAAGAATAAATCCAGCAATTTTGGCGACATTCATTCAACACCTCTCTTTTACCGACAAAAGACTTCGTTTAAATTTCCAAAGCCCCGTTCACCTTCTGAATCGATTTGAGACGACATTGTCTCCACGGTGTCAATTATTGAGCGAAAAGTCACTTCTGGACGCCTTGCGAGATCAAATATATCAAAAAAGTCATTCATGGTGTCTTCTGACATTCCATCACCCAGCCATTCAGACGTCACAACCTCATCGTGCTTCTTTTCAGAGCTCCATTTACAACAAAACGGCAAAATAGACCATAACCTGTTTTCACAATCGCGACGTAAATACTTTACCCGCATACTCCTCTGCAATTGAGGTCTGACTATATACCCTGTAGAAACCAAAGAGTTGAGCAACATTTCGTATCGTGCTTTATTGTTTAGCACATCTCCAATGTCGCCCAAGCCAAGCTGTTTTAACAAGCCCATTACAAGAGACCGTCCTATCTCTTCTTTCAAATCATCCGAATAATTCGAAACACTACACGAACCAATTACAACGCCTGCTTCTGAAACAAGGCGAATTCCTGACCAGTATGGAGTTCCCTTGCTTTCTATTTTGACGTAACAGTCACCACATCTGCACCCCGACAATCCAAGCACTTCAAATGTATCATAAATCCGATTATTCAAAAACGAAAAAAGATGAGTATTCAACTGCTCAGCAATCATATCCCTGCTCAGCCACCTTCCCGTCACTGGCTCGTAATGCCTGTAGTTGTAGTATACCAGCCCCAGCGCGTCGTCGGCGTATTCGCTGCTGAATCTGAAAGGGTTGGTGGTGGCAACATTGAATGCCGTAAAGGCGGTGTTAGTGGTGGCCGCCGTCACTGCGCCGAAGGGAGCGTACTCATAGTGCGCGGGAACACCGCGCGCGGTCTGGTAGGAGACAAGGTCGGAAACGTTCTTATTCCCGTCATGGAAGTAGAAGAAGTTGTAAGTCCCCGAGACACGCTGCATCCACAAGGGGCGCGTCGCGACAGGCTCGGTCGGGTCCCAGCCAATGGCGAGGTCGACGGCGTTGTTTGCGGCGGCGTTGAGACGTTGGATGCAGAGGTAGCCGTCGTAGACGAAGCGGTGATGCGCGTTGGTAGCGGCCGGGACGGCGCCCGGCCCTCCCGCGTTGTCAGAAACGGTTTCAATGTATTCAACGCGACGCCCCATGCGGTCGAACTTCATAACGATGTTCGTCGCGCCGCAGGTCCAGGAGACGGGTCGGTTCTCACCATTATAGGTTACAGACCAGATGCCGGTAGAAGTTTGGATGAGAGTCTGGTTGCCCTCAAGGTCATATTGGGGGGAGAACTCCTCTTGCGGCGCGATGGGGTCATCGCGCCCTACCAGCGTGTACTGGTTGAGGGCGTTGGCGGTGTAGGTTCGGTTTGTGCCAAGGTCGAGAGAGGAAAGGCGGTTGCCAATATCGTCGTATGTATATTCGTATTCGGTCGCAGAGGACTGAGACCCTATCATCTTTGTACCCGAAATCAACTCGTTCCTGATGTTGTAGCCGTAGGCGTCGAGGCGTGACTCCGTCATGCGCGTACCGGAGCGTGATATCTCCGTGCGGCGGCCGATGGCGTCGTTTATATAGTCGTACTGCGACACGACGCCGCCGAACGCCGTGTTCTTCACCTGTGTCAAAAGGTCGCGCGTCAGCTCATACGTCCAGTCCGTACGTCCTGCGGTTCCGATAGCAAGTGACGACTTAAGATCCGTTCCAGGCAGATAACCGTAATTGTACCACGCGCCTGCGAACATTACACGCTTCGTGCGGGCAGTGTCCGTTTCGTACTCAATGATGTTCTTCCTTGAGTTGTTCAGGTTATAGCCGAGATCGCGCCCAAAATCGTCGCGGACATGCGAGAG
>JAZQBR010000316.1:0-6319 GCA_045545855.1 Kiritimatiellia bacterium
GGTGCGCGTAATAGACCGGCGAGCCGAAAACGAAACCGTCGGACGTCTTCGCTTTCTCGGCGAAGTCGTTCACCGCGTCGTTCGTGAAGACGCATCGTTTCAGTTCGACGCACTTGCCGCACGCGATGCAGCCGGCGACCGGCTTGCCGCCGACGGTGACGATTTCCGTCTCCACGCCTTCTTCGGCGAACGTCTTTGCCATGATCTCCAGCCCGGCGCTCGTCGAACCGTCGGGATTGAAGCTTCCGTTGAGCATCAGCACTTTCATTGTTTTTCTTTCTGGTTTCAATTCTTCACTGCGGAACTGCCAAAGAGCGCGCGGAGCGGCAGCCCTCGACGTGCGCGATGACATCGATGTGAAATAAGATTCTTATTTGCGTCACGAGCTTATTTAATCTACCGTCAGGCGAAGCAAGGCCCTTGGCACGCTTGAGCAACACCACTACATTGACGGTAACCACTATAGCAAGAAACCCTCTAATTACTTGACCGTTTTATCGGAAAATTATCCGTAACTAGCCAGTTGCTCGTTAATATATCATTAATACTTCATTTTCCTCTCACCCATTCCCTAGTTGCGACATCCATAGCAACGCTACATTCTTTGTGTTAGGCGTTATGGCTTCTGCATTCCTTGCATGCACCATGATTGATTGCGGACATTGCCGCCACCCATATCACACCAGCCAAACTCGCTGAAAGGCTTTGTTTTACCACAATGCGGACAAACGCAAGTAGGTTCGTGTCCATTGTATCCCTCCGTTTGCACGGTTGGACGATCTGAATTAGGCATGTTTTTCACCTTTCTTTGTCCGATTGATCATTATCCGTTACATTTAAGATTAACAAGCCATCGAATCCATCCAACCACGGTGAAAGCACGACGTCTTGCCGTGGTACTATTCATTGGCCATTTGTCCTCCACGATCCACTTGGCAACCGTGTCTGTATCTGGCATTACCGAGTGTTCCAGCAGGGTTCTCAAACAATTTGCGAATACTCGGTACTGAAGAAACTGCTTTGCTATCGCCAATTGCCGTTGCTTGTAGGGGAGATTGAAGATGCGCTTGCCTTCGGCGGTCAGGCGATAGGATGACTTTGTTTTCTCGACGAGACCAAGGAAGTGCGCCGCCCGATCATAGTACTGTCCCTGCCGATGGACGTAATTCAACTCGTCGGCAATATCGTCCGCATCAGTAGAGCGCGAAAATCGTATTGTACAGTGGGAAACAGGATCGTTCATAGCGTCACCACGCGGAACCATTTATCTTCGCGAGTCCTTCATAGTTCGCAGCAACCCGTGCATAGTCAAGGAACTTCACACGACCAGCGAGCGGCGAAAACATCGAAACATCCATCTTGTCGTCGAACTCCCTGCGCCGGGCTTCGTCAGCGACTATGAAGAACTGTGCGAAGAAGTCTTGCAACTCGTAGAACTTCGAGAGCGAATTCTTGATATCAGTCGTGTGTTCCACCTCGTAAAACGCCGAGGGCATTCGTCGCTCGTTGAACCAGATTACGTCCACAGTCCGAGCCTTGCGCAACAAATTGTCGTAGGTGAACGGTGGCAGTTCCATCGTATCTGTGACTGTTTCGAGTTTCTGTCCTAGGAAAAGCCGATTGCGGTCTTGCGCTGGGATGTATGTCGTCTTATGCTGGAACTTGCCGATTTCGACGAGAAGTCCCTGGTAGTAACCATGCGTGAACTGTTCTTCGCTTTTCGCGTTACCGGATTTTAAGTTGAAGCGGCGCAGGACTTCCTCGCGCATATCTTCCAGCGCCCATAGCCCCGGCTGGATGCGAAATATTTCCTTACTGTTCTGTACGATACGGCGAACGCTTGCTTCCGGCGTTTTTGTAGCCCACGACGAGAAATCGACTATCTCGTTCAATCGTCGGAACGTAGCAAAGCCTCCCGCTCTGCGCATAGCATCAATAACCTGTGTCTCTTGCGTCACATTATTTCTCCGTTAGTTGGACATCATGCCGTATGCAAGTTCCTCGCGCATGTTCTCTTCCTTCTCGACCTCCAAAACCAAGTCGCACACATCTAGAGTCCCTTTGTTATCCCATTCAGATGAATCCTCGCATGTAAGTTTTATGCCCGATGCATACAAAATAGCCCCGTCCATTGATTTAAAACCCTCAACGAAACACATACCCTCTTGGTTGTCGTACACGACAAATGGATATTCAGAAGCACCCGAGCAATCTAACCAAGTTTCGCGAGGGAATTCATCCCACTGGTCTCTAGAGATGTTTCCCCTTACATATTCATCGTACGCTTCCACCATGCGCTCGACTCGTCTGCGTTCGGTGGCTGTGGTTATAAGATTTAAATTCATCGTGTTCCTCTAAATTATTTTGTGCTTGTAAGATGACTATGCGCTCGCTGCCCGCAGGACAGGCTCATTAACGATGTTCGGATTTTTGTAGTAGCCAAATGGCGAATTGAACTCGCCGTGCGAATTGACGCGGAATAAACCGTTATAGCACGTCTTGTTGAGATAGATTATCCTTGCCGCTCGCTCGACATCCGAAAGTTCCTCAAGTCCCCCATCGCGGTCTTGTTGACGAATTCTATAGAACTCTTCGGGCGTGTTCTGCATCTGCGACAACAGTGTAAGAAGAGCATCAAGAGAATCCCGAATCTGCTGATAAACATTTATGAGTTCAGCGTTTGAGTCGTTCAGTATAGCACACGGAGGTTGCCTGTCAAAGAAGAGCGCACCGCCACCGACGAACGGCTCCACATACTGCGTTATTCCCTTGGGTAAACGCTTCCGAAGTACAGGCAGAAGTTGTCGTTTACCTCCGACCCATTTCAGCACTGGCATAACTAATGGATTCTTACGCATTGCCTCTCCTTATGTTCAGGCCACATTCTCTGTTTTGTATTGCGCAAAAGCATTTTCAAAGACATTCATTGCGGCATCACAAGCATGCTTGCTTTCGAAATAGTCTTTCAAGTGCCTGTAAGAAATCGCTCGTCTCGGAAATTCTTTGTCGCATCTTACATCCCGCGATAGGTCTCCTATGGCTGTGTTATCATCTTTAAATTGCAACAACCAAGAGTTGTCGTGTTCATTCTTTGCAGTCTTTCTGAGAAAATCGTCTCGGTACAGTTCTCATAGCAGATAGGCGGAGATAGAATGTCCCTATTGCAAACGCTACGCCCACAGGGCGCATTTCCGCGCACCCTGCGATATTCATATCGGCAACTTCATACCATATGTGAGAATAAGTCATCATAGCGGCAAGCATTATACCACATTTATCCGCCATGCGTCAAGCCGGTTGCCCGCGATTCGTTATAATTGCGATTCGGCATTCCCTTAGAACGCCCCCGTCTTGACGTGCGGGACGTAGGGTGCTTCAAGCGCGGCGATTTCCTCCGGGGCAAGCCTGACGTCGAGCGCGGAGACGGCCTCTTCGATGTGCCTCTCGCTCGTCGAGCCGACGATGGGCGCGGTGATTCCCGGCTTTGAGAGCATCCACGCGAGAGCTTCCTGCGCCATCGTCCGTCCGTGCGCCGTGGCGACCTTTTCGAGGTTGTCCACCACCACCTTGTCGAGCGCGTCCGTCGCGCCCCAGACCATCGGCGAGACTTCGTCTATCGCGTTGCGGGCGGTCTTCGTCCCCCACGGATGGGCGCACCTGCCGCCGGCGAGCGGGCTCCACGGCACAACGGCCATCTTGCGGTCGCGGCACAAGGGGAGTATCTCGCGCTCCTCCTCGCGGTAGATGAGGTTGTACTGAGGCTGGAGCGAGACAAACTTCGTCCAGCCGTTCCTTTCGGCGATCTGCTGCATGCGTTCGAGTTGCCATGCGAATATGGTGGAAGCGCCTATGTAGCGCGCCTTGCCGCTCTTCACCACGTCGTGCAGCGCCTCCATGATTTCCTCCATCGGCGTGTTTGCGTCGAGGCGATGAATCTGGTAGAGATCGACATAGTCCATGTTAAGTCGCTTGAGCGAATGGTCGATCTCCGTCATAATGTTTTTGCGCGAAGAGCCGCCGCCGTTGGGCTTGCCGGGGCGCATGTCGAAATGCACCTTCGTGGCGACGACGATCTCGTCGCGGTCGAGGCCGAAGTCGCGCACCAGCCGCCCCGTAATCTCTTCGCTCGACCCCATCTGATAGACGTTCGCCGTGTCGAAGTAGTTGATGCCGAGGTCAATGGCTTTCTTGAAGAGCGGCTTCGCGTCCTCGTAGTCCTTCGCCCACGGGAAAACTCCGTTCTCCTTGCCGGGCTTCCCGAAACTCATCATGCCGAGGCAGATGCGCGAGACATCCATGCCCGTGTTGCCGAATTTTATGTATTGCATTTCTTTCCCTTTCTCGTAGGCTATGATTTATCTCACGCAGAGGCGCAAAGACAATCACGCGCTGCTACCTCACGAAGTTGGTGAAGACCCCGCTTTCGTTTGCCGGCGGAAGAATGTCGGCGTCGAGACCGGCCTTGGTCGAACCTTCCTGGTTCCACGAGCCGTTGAGCATAAGTACTTTCATTTTACCGGTTCTTTCTTGTCGTTTTGTCTCACGCAAAGTCCGCAAAGTCGTTATTTCAGAGTTTGTTCACAACACGTTGGATTCCGTCTTTCAACGATGGCATGCCAAAGTTGACGACATATACAAGCCTCTTGTCCAATTGACGCAAATAGGTTAGGCATTGTTTTGCGAAAACTGGTTCATTACGGGAGACAGACTTAAGTTCAACTACGACTGCATCATCAACGAGCAAATCTACACGAAACATATTCTCATAAGAAGTACCGTTGAATACGACCGTACCGTTCTTCTCTTCTTCAACAGAATGTCCCAACCGGCGTAGTTCCGCGGCAAGGAAAATACAATATGCCTTTTCAAGTAGCCCGCTCCCAAAACGGGAATGAATTGCAAATGCGGAATCAAGGACGTCTTTGCCTATCTTTTCAATATCCATATCTTCTCCTTAGCGTACTTCGCGAACTTTGCGTGAGGCAGCATCGGCAACATACGATGCGAGGAGGTTTGGCAACTGAAGCTTGGCGAAGCGCCCGACCCACTCCTCCGGATTGAACTTCGCGTCGCTCATGCACCAGCACATCATCATGCCATAAAGCTCGCTCATGAAAATATGGACGAGCGTCTCGACCGGCGTGTTCTTTTTAAGCAGCCCATCCTTGACGGCGTCATTGAGAAAATCCGTCAGATGCTTGTAGTCGTATGCGTACTTGCCGCCGCACATTTCTCCGGGGGAGTCCGCAGGGTTGATCACCTCGCGTATCCACTGGCGGCACAGCTCCACGCCGCCGCACGTCACGCCCTCCATAAACCCCTTGAAGTAGAACGCCAGCTTCTCGACTATGGTGCCCTTGTGCTCGCGCGCTTTGCGGTCCACATCGCTGAACCACTCCTTGCAGCATTCGAAGATGATTTCCTCCTTGCGCTTGAAGTAGACGTAGAATGTACCCTTCGCCACGCCGCAGGCGCGCGTAATATCCGCGACAGACACATTGGCGAACCCGTTCTCCTCTATGAGAGAACAGGCCGTCTTGTATATCTTCCGTCGCGTTTCCTGGGCTGTTTCCTGACGCTTTGTCACATGAATGCCTCCTGGTGGGAAAAAACGCCGCAAAGTATACCACAATCTCGACCACAAGTCAATGACCCGCGGTCAGTTTTCTTGCAAAAGGCCCCGTCCGCTGCTTCCAGAAGTGACGCGGATTTTTTGAGTTTTCGGGCATAAGTGTGGGTCAGATTTAGGCTGGGACAAGGCATTGCTGAGGTGAAAAGCGCTGTGAACAGAGCCGTCGATCAGGTTGTGAACAGCCGCAGACTGTCACCTCCCCCACTGGAGACGCGGCTTCCAGCCGCGTTAACCACCCCCTTTGTAACGCGGCAAGATGCCGCGTCTCCATTGTTCGGGGTGCCGAATCCATGGGGAGAGGCCCCAACGGTTCTCGCACACCGGGCCGACGCGCCAAAAGTATTAAAACCGGAGTATCCCGGATATTCCCAAAGCGAGGAACAGGTCAAGCCTGTTTTCCCGCTTTGAGTTCCGCGAGGGCGTGAGCGGCTGCGGCGAGCTGGTCGCGCGTGTGGGCGCTCATTATCGCGACGCGCAGCCGCGCGGCTCCCTTCGCGACCGTCGGGTAGCGGATGGCCGAGACCAGAAACCCCCGCCCCCCCATGGCGGCGGCCCCCGCCGTTGCGGCGCGCTCGTCACCGGCCATGACCGGAACGATAGCCGACTGCGTCGAGGCGGCGATGCCGTGTCGCGCGAGCTCGGCGACGAAGAATGCGGTATTCTCCCTGAGGCGCTCGACGCGCCAGG
>JAZQBR010000317.1:0-5011 GCA_045545855.1 Kiritimatiellia bacterium
GGCCGCGAAGGCATGGCCCTCGGCCAGTACATCGCCGGCATGGGCTTCTCGAACGTCGGTCTCGGCATCGACCATTCGATGGCGAGAAGAAGCGTAAGTTCGTCTGCGTCGACCCGCACGACATACCGGTCGTCGCGTTCGTCGACCCCGACATGATGTCGTCGATGCCCAAGGGCCTCACGGCGTTCACCGGCATGGACGCTCTCACACACGCGATTGAAGGGCTTATCACCAAGGTCGCCTGCCCGATGACCGATATGATGCATCTCGAAGCGATACGGCTGATCTCGCTCTCGCTCAGGGACGCCGTCGCGAACAAGCCGAAGGGCCGCGAAGGCATGGCCCTCGGCCAGTACATCGCCGGCATGGGCTTCTCGAACGTCGGTCTCGGCATCGACCATTCGATGGCGCACGGTCTTTCGGCGCTTTACGACATGCCGCACGGCAAGGCGTGCGCGATACTTCTGCCGACGGCGATGAAGTTCAACGCCTCCAAGAGCGGCGACAAGTACCGCAAGATCGCCGTCGCGATGGGCGTCAAGGGGGCCGAGTCGATGCCGCTCGCCAAAGTGCGCGAGGCGGCGATAGCGGCCGTCGAGAAGCTCGCCAAGGATGTCGGCATCCCGCCGGATCTGAAGGGCGTTCTCAAAGAAGAGGATGTGCAGTTCCTGGCGGAATCCGCCTACGCCGACGCGTGCCGCCCGGGCAATCCCCGCGACTGCACCGTCAAGGACATCGCGAAGCTCTACCGTTCGCTGATGTAGTACCGTTCTTCGGGACGCAAACGAAGCGGCTCCTGCGGCGACGCAAGGGCCGTTTCGCTTTTTCTTCGCAGCCTAGGCGGCAAATATGATATAATATCCGTCATGAGAGAATACGCTAGAGTGGCGGCGGCGGTGCCGTCCGTAAGGCCGGCCGACGCGGCGGCGAACCTTGAGAGCGCGAAGCGCCTCTACGATCGTGCGGTCGCCGGGGGTGCCGACGCGGTGGTGTATCCCGAGCTGTGTCTTACGGGCTACACATGCGCCGATCTCTTCTACCAGCCGTCGCTGCTGGCCGAAGCAGAGGAGGCGCTGAGGCTCTTTGTCGCGCACACGGCGGGCAAGGGCCATACGCTCGCCGCTCTCGGGCTGCCGGTCAGGGCTGGCGGGCGCATATTCAACTGCGCGGCGGTCGTCGCAGACGGCCGGCTTTTCGGCATTGCGCCCAAGACTTACCTGCCCAGCACCCACGAGTTCTACGAGTCGCGCTGGTTCGCGAGCGCTCTCGAAGCGACCGAAGACGAGCTGAACTTCGCCGGTTTTACCGTTCCTTTCGGCAACGACCTCGTGTTTTCGGCGGGTGACGCGGTTTATGGCGTCGAGATCTGCGAGGATATGTGGACGGCGAACCCGCCGTCGACGCGCCTTACGCTGCGAGGCGCGAACATAATCATGAATCTGAGCGCTTCGAACGAGCTCGTCGGCAAGACCGGCTATCGCCGCTCTCTCGTCGCCGGGCAGTCGGCGCGCTGCCTCGCGGCATACGTATATGCCGGCGCGGGTGTCGGCGAGTCGACGACAGACCTTGTTTTCGGCGGCCACACGATTATCGCCGAGAATGGAACGGTATTGGCGGAGGGGGCTCGCTTCGGGCGCGAGGAGCGTCTGACCGTCGCAGACGTTGACGTCGGGTTTCTCGACTTCGAGCGTTCGGCCAACTATGCCTTCAGAAACGCCGCGACCACGGTCGGCGAAACGAGGCGCGTGGAGCTGCCGCAGCGTCCGGCGGGCGAATTCGAGGGTCGTCTCATGAGACCGGTCGATCCTCATCCGTTCGTGCCTGGGGCGGACGCCGCGCGCGACGAGCGCTGCGAGGAGATTCTGGCCATACAGTCTACGGGGCTCGCGACGCGTCTGGCGGCGATAGGCTGCCGCGACGTGGTGCTGGGGCTTTCGGGCGGGCTGGACTCTGCGCTGGCGCTCATCGTCTCGGTGGAGGCGTTCAGCCGGCTGGGGCTCGACCGGGCCGGCATACACGCCTACACCATGCCGGGTTTCGGCACGACGCGCCGCACGAAGGGCAACGCCGAGAAGCTCTGCGAAGGGCTGGGCATCGCCCTGGAGACGATTGACATAACGCCGATGGCGCGCCAGCATCTGAAGGACCTCGGGCGCGACGAGTCGGTCAAAGATATCACTTACGAGAACACCCAGGCGCGCGGGCGCACCTACCTGCTCATGGACAAAGCCAACCAGGTCGGCGGGCTGCTGGTAGGTACGGGGGATCTCTCGGAGCTCGCGCTCGGCTGGTGCACGTACAACGGCGACCACATGAGCATGTATGGCGTGAACGCCGGCGTACCGAAGACTCTCGTCAGGTACATCGTGGGCTGGTACGCCTCGAAGGCCGGCGGCGCGGCCGGGGAGGCGCTCGTCGACATACTCGCGACACCTGTTTCGCCGGAACTGCTGCCGGCGGCGGCGGACGGCTCGATCGCCCAGGTTACGGAGGATAAAGTGGGCCCGTACGAACTGCACGATTTCTTTTTATACCACTTTCTCAGGCGCGGCGCGGGCCGCGAAAAGCTCCTGCATCTGGCAACGGCCGCTTTCGAGGGCGTCTACCCGAAGGATGTTGTCGCCAAGTGGCTGGATGTCTTCACGAAACGCTTCTACGCCCAGCAGTTCAAGCGCAGCTGCATGCCGGACGGCCCCAAGGTGGGGTCCATAAACCTTTCGCCCCGGGGCGACTGGCGCATGCCCAGCGATGTGCAGCCTAATTTTTCCCTCATTTCCCCCTTGCCATCGGCGGCCAAATAGGGTATAATATGCGCTCACAATTTCGAAAGGACAAGGTAGAAACATGAAGAAAGACATCCATCCGGCATATGGCGACGCGACAATCACCTGCGCGTGCGGCAACGTCATACACACCCGTTCAACCAAAAAGGAGATGACGGTCAACACATGCTCCGCCTGCCACCCGTACTTCACGGGCCAGAAGACAATGGTCGACACCGAGGGCCGCGTCGACTCCTTCAGGAAGCGCTACGCGAAGTTCGCGAAGAAGTAAGACTTGCCAGACACTGAACAGATCAGAACCGTTTTGGGTCGTTTGGCGTCCGTCGAGGCGGACCTAGGCGACCCGAACGTTTTGTCAGACGCGAAGCGCTACCGCCAGGTGCTTCGCGACCACGCCTTTCTCAAAAAGCTGGAGAGCGCCTATACGGCGTGGGAGAAGGCGATGGCCGATATCAAGGGCAATGAGGAGCTGCTGGCCGACCCTGACTTTCACGACGAGGCCGAGGCTGAAATAGCGGCTCTCAACGAGCAGTTGCCTCAGCTCGAACGCCGGGTGATGGCCTCGCTCTTGAAGCCCGACCCGTTTGAAGGGCGCAACGCGGTCATGGAGATACGCGCCGGCACCGGGGGCGATGAAGCGGCTCTCTTCGCCGGGGATCTTTTCAGAATGTACAGCCGCTATTGCGAGACGCTGGGCTGGAAGGTTTCTATCATGCACTCCAGCGAGACTGAGCTGGACGGCTACAAAGAGATTGTTTTCACAGTGCTGGGCGAAGGGTCGTACGGGCGCTTCAGATTCGAGTCGGGCGGGCACAGGGTGCAGCGCGTCCCCGAGACCGAGGCCCAGGGGCGCATACATACCTCTGCGGCGACGGTGGTCGTATTCCCCGAAGCCGACGAAGAGGACGATATCGAGATACCCGAAAGCGAGATTAGGGTGGACCTTTTCTGCGCCGGCGGGGCGGGCGGCCAGCATGTCAACAAGACGGAGTCTGCCGTGCGCATGACACACTTGCCGACCGGGTTGGTGGCCGTCTGTCAGGACGAGCGCTCGCAGATAAGGAACCGCGAGAAGTGCCTCGCCACGCTGAAGGCCAGAATTCTCGACCAGCGACGCCGCGAAGAGGAGGCGAAGATGGGGGCCGACCGGCTGTCGCTCAGAGGCTCGGGCGACCGCTCGGAGAGAATTCGTACGTACAACTTCCCTCAGAACCGGGTCACAGACCACCGTATCGACTTGACGCTCTATTCGCTCGACCGCGTCATAGACGGCGATATGGCGCCGCTTTTGGACGCTCTTGCATCGCGCGACCTAGACGACCGTCTGCGCCGCGCCCTCGCCGGGGGCGGCGAGACTACAGCATGATGATTCACCGCCATGGCCCAGGAACAGCTATTTGCAGACGAGTACAAGGTGAATCTCGATGTTTTCGAGGGTCCGTTGGACCTTCTGCTGTACCTCATAAGGCGCGAAGAGCTCGATATCTACGACATACCGATTGAACACATTGCCGCCGAGTACATGAAGTTCATCGACGAGGCGCGCGAGCTGAACCTCGACATCGCGGGCGAATTCATCGTAATGGCCGCCACGCTGATGGTCATCAAGTCGCGAATGCTCCTGCCGGTAGACAGGCGACGGGCGAACGAAGACTCGACTGAGGAGTGGGTCGACCCCAGACTCGACCTCGTAAGACAGCTCATCGAGTACAAAAAGTTCAAGGACGCCGCCATACGTCTCGAGACGATGGAGGCCATGCGCCAGAACAGCTTCGATTACGGCGGGGGCAGGCCGAAGTTCGAGAAGACTGCCGCCGACGCTCTCGGCGCGCTCGCCAACCTCGACTTGTACGACCTTCTGACGGCGTTTCAAGAGGTGCTTGCGCGCGCCAACGAGATTCCGCACGAAGAGCTCAAGGGCGTACGATTCTCGGTGCCGGATAAAATGGACTACGTTCTGGAGCGCACGCGCGCCGAAGGCCAGGTTTCGTTCACGACGCTTTTCGCCGGCGATGCGCCCAAGGGCGAGATTATCGTGACGTTTCTGGCGCTTCTGGAGCTCTTGAGGCAGCACCGCGTAATCGTATACCAGAACGCGGCGTTCCACGAGATTACGATACTGCCCTCCAGGGAGATGCCCGAGGACAAACCTTTGGAAAGGCCTGACGACTATGAGTGATGGAGCCAAGATACCTCTGCCGGGGAGCCTGCAGGAAATAAGTCGGATC
>JAZQBR010000318.1:0-8110 GCA_045545855.1 Kiritimatiellia bacterium
AGGTCTCGGCGTCGCCGCCGTCTGTACTGCCCCTTGAGCCGCCGCTACCGGCGTCGCCGCCGGTAGCCTCCAGCGTCACGGACCCGAGAAGATAGATTACGCCCGCGTTCTGGCCGGCCGCGCCCGCACTGCCGTTGGAGCCGTCTGCGCCGTTTGTGTCGTAGCCGCCGCTGGAGGATGTCGAGACCTCAGGCTCGTCCGGACCCTTCGGGCCGCCGTCGCCGCCGCGCCCGCCATAGCCGCCGATGCCGGCGCCCGCGCCAGACCCGCCGTCGCCGCCCGCGCCGCCTACGCCCGCCCGCGAGCGGTCGCCGTTCAGCTTCGTGCCGCCGCCTGCCGAACCGTCGCCGCCGCCTCGCGCATTGCCGCCTACAGCGACAAGCCTGCCTTCGCCTGTCACGACAAGCGTGCCGCCCTCGGGCACGAGTATGCCGGGATAGCCGCCGTTAGCGTCCTCGGCGACGCTCCCCTTCACCGTCACGGTCTGGCCTTTCCTGATGAAAAGCACCGCAGTCGAGCCCTTGGCCACGCTGAAGGGGCTGTCTGAAATGTCAATTGTCGAAAAGTCGACCGTCACATCGTCTTCGTCGAACATGTAGACATAGCCCGACGCGAGATTGTACCTTGCATCGCGGTCAACCAGGTCGACGCTGCTGATTGTTTCGGCGCGGGTAAAACCTGTGCCTGCGCGCACGGTATGCGGGCAAACCGCAAAAACCGCGAGCGCAACGAGGGCGCCTACGCCCTTTTTCACAGCATCTCCCACCTTGTGCAACAGACATCCTCCTATCGACCTTCTACCCATGGCTGACGGATATTTTACCATATTTCAGCGAACGGCTCAAGACGCAGACCTGGAGGTTCCCCAATTCATGGTCATTTAGTTCATGGCGCCTACGGCTTGTAGACATTCTGGAAGGCTTCTCTGCGTCTTTGCGTTAAAACAAAACACAACAACCCCCGGTAGGGGCCGACTACCAGGCGGCCCGCATCGGTAGGGGCCGACTATCAGGCGGCCCGAACGTCCCCCACCGGTAGGGGCCGACTACCAGGCGGCCCGCTAAATCCAATACCGCTTGAACTCGTTCTGAGCGGCGGCGGCTTGTCACGCCAAAAGCTCGGCCAATGGAAATGTGATAAAATAGGTCTCTTCCCTGCGCTGACGCGCAAGGATGGAAAGACACGTCTTTAGACAATGCCAGAAAATTCCGGATGAAATTTACAGTTGCTGACCTGTTTTGCTCAAGCCACAGTCTCGATCAGACAAGATCTTTTCAAGCGCCTCGACGAGATTCCGGCGCTTCTTGTTTTTCTCGATCAAATCCCGGACTTTTGCCCGAAATGCCTTTGCCTCCCCATTAATGAAGAATATAGGCTTCATGCAGCGCAACGCCATGGCAATATTGTCGTAATCGCTCTGCCAAGCGCCAGTACTCATCGAAATAATCCGCTCCCAAATTGCCATCGCCTCTTCTGGCCATATCGGTGCAATGCGATTGGCCATGCGCCAATCAAACTCACAGACTGTTGCACGCTCGTCCTTATGACGTTGCGCAATCGCACGCTTGTAATATGAAAGCGCCTCTTCCGGGCGATGTTCTCGCCATGCCAATTCAGCCAGCAACTCGAAGGATGGTGTAGGCTCTTCAACAATGCGACGACCCAAAGCCACAATCGGCAAGGGCCAATCTACGGATTTGGTTTCCTCGAAATCCGGACGGATTCCGCTCTCCAACGCGCGAAAAACAGCCTTGCGAACAGCATCTGCGACATTTCCTACGCTACAAATAGCCATCAGCTGATCATACCTGTCGACGGAAGGATTGTCAAAGAACGCCTCCGCGTCAAATGCCGCAGCCCTTATCAAATCGCCACGTGAAATGGCAAAACCACGCATCCGTGCCTGCGCCGTTTTCGAGACCCGATCCTTTTCAAGATGTTTCTCAAACCATTCTTCCGCCTCCTTCGTCTGACCATCGGCGAGAAGAGCTTCAGCCATCCACTCTGCATCACCGAACTGTCCGAGGATGGATCTTCTGAACGACGTTATTTCGTCTTCACGTCCGGCATTGCGAAGCGCGGCTTCAATCTCGTCAACAGACACTTTGTCATCAAGCCAGCCACGGATGTCGCCGTCGCTTATGCCATCGTCCTCGACTTTTGGCGTTTCCCTGAACTTTGCTATCTTCATGTCAGCCAGCCGCGACCAATCTTCCTGCGACAGCGTGCTCTTCTTGTCCAACATGGTTTTGGCGGAATCTGCCAGAAAATACCTGTCGCGCTTTTGTAAATCCTCCAGCCATCCGATTTTCTCCGCCAGGTCTCCCTCGCACTTCATGAGCGCCTTCAACATTCTCTCCATCCAGTAGCGCGCCTGTCCGGCGCAGTCGCCGTCGTCATCTGACTTTTCTATTTGCGCATTTGCCTTCGCCAGAAGAAAATCGCACATCGCGCAAATGTCGCCGAATTGGGCTTCGGAAAGAAACTTGCGCATCGGATCGTAAAGAATGCCGTAGTTCGCGCGGTCCCCCTCGTGTTTCCACCCGTTGTACCAGCACCGCTTTTTAGACGCCTGCTCAATGGCTGCACGAAGCCGTCTTGTCGGTTCGCGCATGGCCTTGCGGTGATACGTTTCCCAGATATGCTTAATTTGCTTTTCAGTCATAGCCTAGTACACTCCTCTTCGTTCAAACATTTTATCATCCTCCGAGAAATGAGCGCCGACCATCTTCCCCGCCAAACGCACCGCGCGACTCCGCAGACGACTGGAGAACTGGCATAATGAGATGCTCGCTCAACGCCCTGACGACGATGAACGCGACTGCCCACGCCCATTGGACGGGCACCAGCAGCAGCACCGCCGCGACGAGGGAACAGGCCGTTCCGAAGCGCAGGATCTTCCAGTCGGAGAACCGGTGGAGCGCGGTGAAGATCGCCACGAGCAGCACGCCCGGCGTCTCGCGCAGTAACTCCAGCACCCCGTGGTCTAAGCCATTGATGTCGTATGTCTCGACGAGGAAGTTGTTGAACGCCGCGCCGAAGGACCCGATGCCGACGCCCCACACGAGGATGCTCATGAAGAACGCGCCCGCACCGGTCCCCGGACGGCAGACGGCTTGATAGGATGGAAGTGGATTCTTCATTTCACCGCACCCCTTCTATCTTTGACCGACTTGCCGTAATACTGCGTCGCGGCATACATCCCCGGACGGCGCCGACGATTCTCCGCCTCGGCCATTTTGCGAAACGCTTCCTCTTTTTCCGGCGGAACGACTTCGTAGCCCCCTTCACCAAAAGCCTCCGCCGACCATTTAGCCGGCCTCTTCAGCACCTCTATCGTATCGACTCTCTGCTGCATCGCCATAGTCTCTACTCCACCATTTCTACTCCCCCATGGGGGCTGTCCCTCTCGCCTCCTAATTATCCAACGTTAACTATTTGTTGTTTCTTTCGCGCTCTTTTCTGAGGTCGTCGAGGATTTTGCCGTTGTATTTGAAGTAGAGCGTTCCCTGAACTGGATGATTGCAGCCAAGAAGCTGCTTTGCGAGCGCGGAAAGCGAGGTCGTTTCGTTTGCAAATCTGACGTGGCGGTCATCGACGACGACTGCCCCTTTGCTTGTATCATCCACAAATACAACCTCCGCTCCGGCGCTGATTCCGCACATGCTGAACCGAAACGGCCCTCGCCGCGCCGCATCCTGCACCTCGCGCGCCGTGTTCTCGTCTTCGATTTCGTGTCCTTCCGGCTTCATGCGCTTCAGGCGGCCGGTCGTGCCGCTGATCTTCGCAATGCACTCCAGAAGATGGTAAGCATCCTCCGCCGACATCGCATAGAACTCCTTTACGCGCTTCTTGCCGTCAAAGTTCTCAATCGTACGCAAGTCGGGATTGATGCTGTCGATGATTGCATGCAAATCCTTGTCGGTAAGTTCGCTTTCAACATCATAGACCGCATACGCGCGAAATGCGTACGGGATGGTCTCGCTGCGGTTCAGCTGCTTAAGCCGCTTCTCCAAATCCTGCGCATACCCAATCTTTACGTATTGCGGAAACGCCGGATTCGTCAGAATGTAGATTACGCCTTTTCGTTTCATGTCATTTACCCTTGCCTTTAGAATTACCAAATTTAATATCGTTGACTAAAGCCCGCAACTCGTCCATCGTTTTCAAGTTAGACAGCTTGCCATCCATTAGAAACATTGCGACCGCAGTCATCAAATGGAGGATGCCGCTGGATGAGATAAAATTCATGAATGGCACTTGAATTTTGGTTTGTTTTAGCATCGCCACACTCATCAATTCTATACGGTCTTATATGGTCCAATGAACTTGTCGCCGTTGAAATGAACCATGTGCGTAGGATTGTCAGAAACCCAAACTTCCGTCTCCCATGCAACATCCGACGCAAAACGTGCGAACGTCCGTTTGTCTGGGAATGCCGATATGAAGACCTTGTCAGCATGGACAGACGCGAACAATTCGGACAATTCTATGTATCTTTTAGAATCGACAGGGCCGTGTAAAGTTACGGATTCGACAAGCACAAGCCAGTTCTTTTCTTCCTGCCAGAGTATCACATCGGGCATCTTACCATGCGCTTCCACACTGAAGCCGAGTCGTGCGGATAGAGCATCGTCAAAGAACCCCCATTTTTCACCTGTATCACCAATGTAAACCAACGTAGAACCGGGAATAAAACGCGGTGCCATGTCCTCAATTATTGCACGGATAAGTTCATTGTGCTTACCCGGCGAAAGCGAAACTTGCGAATCCTTGCGGATCTTTACCTTAACCATATCCATCAACCGTTCTTTTGCATATTGCGCGGTTAGCGTTGAGGCCATACTCTTGAATGCTGATAATTTTCCTGTCCAATCCCGGCTTCCATATGCCTTTATCACGTCAAGTGCTGCCGGTGAAATCTGATACACCGCCTTTGGACTGTTCGTTGGACGACCTGGCATGTCAGGATTATAGAGTGCAATGCCAGCCTGAACCATTTGATGCATACTGAACCGCCTAAATGTTTCTCGCGTGTTGGGCGCGTAATCCTTGCCGTAATGCTCCCGTGCAAAATCCATCATTGGCGTAATCCCGACGAGTGGAGATTCCGCTTCTCCCCATGCCTTGTCTGGCGTGATGTTCAACAATGCAAGAAGACAATACGCCGTCCGTTCGTTTATCTGAGCACGTGGCAGTCCGAATTGCCCGAGGATGTCTATAGCCTCAACAATTCTTTTTTCTACCTGATTGTCAGTTCTCATTTGCGACCTCCTTGGCAATGTTATCAAAAAGTTCCTGTGCCCATTCATTTTTAATGAGCCCAAGTCGACGCCCCATGCTCTTTAGCTGTTCAACCGAAGGGTACGGCAAATTGCGAAGATCCGTCGCGTTCACTTGAGTATGACCGCTAAAGAGGCGGAATTTTTCATCTATCCATGTGGTGTTAAGCCACACGATCAGTCCATAAGCAATATCTTTATCAAGACCATGCTTATCTTGCATAAAAACGTTTAGATGGTTCTCAAACGCGATTTTCGGCAATGCAAAATCTGATGGCACAATCAGCGAGGCGACAATACGCCGATTGTCCTCCTTTGCAGAGAAACGCTTTACCGCAACATAATAACCAGACGGAGAAACCATCTTTTCCGTTGCTTTAGACAACTTAAGTGCATTCGGCTTTTTTGAATCTACTGGCCAGCAAACACGATTGTTTCGAAAGTGCACTGGATAAAGCAGCGGCACACAATCTGGCTCGATGTCCTTGCAAAGAGAATCCTTCGTTCGAAAATCCACGACGGCACCAGTAGAAACATGCAGTCCAAGGCCACCTAAAGTCGTATGGAACGCATCATATTTACTGTCGGCTATCTTTTCGTCCCCATAGGGAATATTTATGTAATGCTCCGAGTCTTCACATGACACAATTGCATCAAACGGATATGTTTGCTCCTTTACGTCTTGAAACGAACCGTCTGTTGAATGGCTGACGACAACATTGCCCTGCGGACTATTCTTTCTAAGTAACACTATGATGTTCTCTTGCAACACCGACTCATCCTTGAATGCCGTGTTGCGACTTTCAAAAAGATGTATACGTTCAATAGCACAACGGTCAAGCATGAATTGTCGAAATGGTTTGTAATAAGTGCCGTTACAAAAACTGCGTGGGACAATCGCAACAATGTGACCACCATCGACCGTCGCAACAATAGCCGCACCCATGAATGCGGTATAAAGATTGACCGTCTCAAGGCCAAATGCACGCGCCGCTTTGCGCTCTTGTGATTCCGCACGAATCTTTTTATACGGCGGATTCATAATTACGTGCGTGTAACGCGGTAAATCAGCGTTCAGACTTTCATCTGCGATGCTAGTCAAGAAATCTCCAGATATGACATTTGCATCGCCGCCAATGCAATCAATCGCCTTCTCCAGATTCGAGCGCAATTCTCCGACAAGATTTCCGTCGATCTCGTATGCGTCAACACTGACTTTGCCAACATGCCACTTCTCCGCTGTGATACGCTCAGACAATGCACACGACAATATACCAATGCCTGCACCAGGATCAAGTATCTTGATTTCTTGTCTGTCTTCCTTTGGAAAGAGCGCTGCCATAAAATCTGCTATACGGCCTGGCGTAAAGTATTGACCCAACTCCTGCTTAATAGCCCTAGGCGTATCCGCCGCATGGCTTATTCTACGACGCTCCATCTCTTCACGCAAAGGACGCACATCTGAAACCGCTAATGCAACGACACACAGAACAGTCCCACTTATATTTCGTGGCGACTTCGATATTAGACGAAGCCTTTTGCTTTCGTGTGTTGCGGCATGAAGCGTTTTTGCCAGACTTAGCATCTCATTTCCCCTTCTTTTCATTAGAGAACTTATTCCACAATATCTTAGCCCTCAACAAGCCAATTTATTTCCTCTTGGCCAAATAGCTTAAGACTGTGCGTCTGCGACTTCCCGATAACCTGCTCAATCATTTTTAGATTCTCCTTCATTCTTCTCGTTTAAAGTGTTATCCTGTAAGGCATGCTCGATAGTTGCAAAGACTTCGGACATGTCTCTCTTGCGCTTCGCCTTGGAAGGATTGGCAAAGGCGGCGAGAGCTTCGAGCCGATACTTGTTCATCCGTCTTACCAGTGCGACAAATCCCTTGTAACTCTCGCTATTCTTCGCTTCGTCCAATGAAGTGTAAAACTCTCCCGTGGGCCTTGGGAAATCACTTGTGAACGACATCTTGCCGTCCATTGTTCGCGCGACCATGAGGCGATAGCCATGCTCGTTCTCGTAATAGGCGTTAATGCTCTCGTCAAAACTCAATCCACTAGGCAATAAACAACACGCGCCGCTATTTACCTCATAACGGTATGTCATCTCGTAATGCACTTCATCAAGCCGTATTCTCATCTTTCCGCTCCCGTTCTCCCGCCAGACGCAAACGCCAACCTCTTGATGTGGTCAATCTCGCCAGCGTCCATCTTGGTAAAGCCGAAGCACTTGCGGACAAGGTCTTTGTTGAATGTTGCCAATGTGGAAGTGTTGCCAATTCCAATATTGCCAATTCCAATGCTGATAGTCGCAATCCCCTTCATGCCGCCTCCTTCATTGGAAACTGGAATTGATGACTGGCAACATTTACACACTGGCAACATTCCCCATTCGCCACGCCGGGATAGGCGTCGATCACGATCAACTCCTTCTTCGCCCGCCGGATGAACTTGATCAACAGCGACTTCGCGTCCCAGAACTTGTTCTGGTAGAAGATGCTCTGCAACGGCGGCTCCTTGGTCTGGACCTCATTTTCAAGACGCACATCTAGCCGGACGGTCTCGTTCGGTTGATAGGCGATAATTTGGTTCTCGTTCGCGCGCATACAGACCATCGTACATTGATGACATTATACCATTTTCAGCCGCCGTTTGGCTAGGGGTTTCGTCAAGTCGGATCGTAGCCATGTCGTTCTGTGAGCCAAGGAGTTGTCATAGCCCTTTGTCTTCCTAAGACCGCTTGGCCTCCGACTTGAAAATGGTATAATGTCATCAATGTACGATGGTCTGTATGCGCGCGAACGAGAACCAAATTATCGCCTATC